>DASRRB010000026.1:0-3971 GCA_035695985.1 Planctomycetota bacterium
AGATCAAGTAGACGGCGCCGACTTCGACATACTGCGTCGGGTCCTCGTAGGGCGCCGACACGAGCATGTCGACCACGCCGTCTCCGTCCACGTCCCCGATCCCGGCGACCGCGCCGCCGAACTGGTCATCGATCGAAAGGACCCCCTGCACGCCGGCCCAGTCGCGAAGAAGCTCCTGAGCGTTCACTCGCGAAGTCCACGCGAAGATCCCGATCGCGGCGGCGCGAACGATCCAGGGTCGTGAAACTTCCATCGAACTTCTCCTGCCCCGCGCGTCGCTCACTTCCGGTTGGCAATGGCGTCCATTCTCGCCGACGAGCAGCGCGACCACGCGATCCAAGGCTTCCCCCCGGAGCTCGGGAAACCCGGGCACGGAAGATAGCGCCGCCCGCCGCGCGCCCGGCTCGCGCGCCGCCACCGTGACCCCGCTCCCGCGCCTCCGCTAGAACCCACGCCCCGCCGAGCGCCCGGCGCGGTACGGTTCGACCTGATGACCAAGCGATTCCCGATTCCGGTCCGGCGGTGCGCCGTCGCGGGCGCGCTCGTCGTCGGCGTCTCGGCCGCGTGGGCGAAGACTTTCACGACCGCCCCCATCCCCGACCTCGACGTCGCGATCCCGTCGGGGACGCCGCTCGACTGGAAGAGCGAGCTCCCGACGCGCTACGTCCGGCCCGAGTCGCTGCTTGCGATCACGCGCGGGTCGGACAGCGACACGGCGGCGCCGCAGCGGGCGCGGCCGGTGGTGCGGTCGATCGACGTGGTCGATCCCGGCGACGTGCTGACGCTCGACTTCGCGGGCCACTTGGGCTTCCAGCCGCTCGAGTTCCCGCGCAACACGACCGGGCTCCAGGCGGCGGAGCGGCCCTACCCGCCGCTGCCCGACGTCGACCTCTACTGGAGGACGACGGTCGCGCTGCTGCAGATGATGCTCCACCCGGCGCGCGTGCTGCGGCTCGAGCTGATGGATCGGCTGCTGATCTCGGGCGAGGGCGCGGTGCCGGGGCTCGAGGCGGCGACCTCGCTCGGCGAGCTCTCCGACGAGGTGCGCGCGATCCGGGCCGCGATCGGTCCGCTGCCGCCGCGGCCGCCCGATCCCATCGCCGCCAAGGACCCCTACGCCACGATGATGCAGCGCTTCGTCGCCGAAGAGCTCTGCCTCACGCGCCCCTACACGAGCGACCTCGCCTTCGCCGACCGCCTCGTCCTCCTGCGCGACGAGATCGTCCCGTTCGTGACGCCCTACGCGACGTGCGGCCACTCCTTCGCGCGCAGGAACGCCATCGCGCTGCTCGCGCTGATCGACTCGCCGTCGAGCAGCGAGGCGCTGACGCGCGCCGTCGCCTCGGACGACCGGGTCGTCCAGGCGCGCGCGATCCACGGCCTCGCGCGGCGGCGCCAGCGGACGGCGGCGGCGGCGCTGCGCGCGGAGCTCGCGAGCGCCCAGGACCCGGTCCTCATGGCGGCGCTGATCCGGGCACTCGGCGAGCTCGGCGACCCGGCGGCGATCCCGCAGCTGCTCACGACCGAGGGGCCGCAGCACGCGCGCTCCGACCTCTTCATCGAGCGGCTGATCGCGCTCACGCGCATCGAAGTCGCCTCGAAGCGGGAGCCGGTCGAGACGTTCCTGAAGCCCTGGCTCTCGGTCCCGAAGGACGCCGGCTTCCTGCGCGCCGATCTCCACCCGGCGGCGCAGCCCGACAACCCCGACCCGCCCGACGCGCGGGCGAAGGTCGTCGAGCAGCTCGCGCGGCTCGTCTCCGCGCGCCTCGACCCCGCCGACCCGGCGCGCCGCGCGGCCGCGCTCGAGCCCCTCTCGCTGCCGGCCGAGAACTCCGACCGCTTCAGCCGCTACCGCTGCGCGACGCTCGGCGCGGTCGCGCCGCTCGCCCGCTTCGCCTTCGTCGGCGCGCTCGGGACGCTCGGCCCGGCGGGCGTCGACCCGCTCACCCGCATCGTGAACGACGCCACCTGCGACTCCGATCTGCGCTTCGCGGCGCTCGAGGCGCTGCCGCTGCAGGAGAGGACCGCGCTCGCGGCGACGCTCGCGATGGACACGGGCACCGGCATGGCGCTGCGGATCGCGGCGGTCGAGCTGCTCGACGACCTGCACGACGGCCGCGCGACGCCCGCCGCTTCCGAGCTCGGCTTCGGGCCCGGGCTCACGCTGCGCGACGCCGACCAGCCGCTCGAGCACTGGCGGCTGCTGATCGCGGTCCAGGTGCTCGGGCGGCGCGGCAAGATCGCGACGGCGGAGCTCGTGCAGCTGCTGCACGACGTCGATCCGCGCCGCGCGCCGCACCGCGACACGTTGCATGAGCTCGCGACGCAGTACATCGCCGACGCGCTGGCGACACGCGGCGGGAAGGCGGCGCTCTACCCGCTGGCAGTCGCGCTCCTGTCGAGCGTGTCGAACGGCGCCGCGAACGCCGTGAATGGGCCCGACGCGTTCGTGTCGGACGCGAAGTGGCTGGTCGGCCAGGCCGAGGCGGTGCTCGAGCGGCCGAAGATCGAGGCGGTGAAGAGGTCGGCGATCCGCTCGATCTCCGAATACCTGAAGGTCTTCGTCGCCCGCTTCTCGCCGGTCGGCCGCTACACCGTCGACTCGTTCGGTCAGATCCCGCTGCTCGAGACGATCCTGATGGAGCTGGCGCGCCGCGCCGACGAGCCGGCGGTCGACGCGCTCGCGGAGGTCGTGCGCGACCGCGGCCATCCGCAGCGCGCCGCCGCCTGCCTCGCGCTCGGCGCGACCGGCAGGAAGACCGCCGGCCCGCACCTGCTCTACACGCTGAAGGACGGCGATCCCTTCGTGCGGCTGTGCGCCTACCTGGGCTTGAAGCGCCTCACCGGCCACGACTTCTTCGTCGACTGGCTCGCGGCGGACGACAAGGAGCTCGAACGCGGCTTCCAGGAGTGGGGCCGATGGCTCGTGCGCGGGCGCTGAGTGCCGCCGTCCTTCTGGCCGCGTGCTCCGACTTCGCGTCGACCGACGTCCCGCAGGCCGGCGACGCGCCCGACCCGCGTCCGCCCTGGCAGCGGATCGACGTGCCGTCGCTCGCCGCCTGCGGCATCTGCCACCTCGCCGTCCACGACGAGTGGGAGGCGAGCCTCCACCACCGCGCCTGGACCAACCGCAACGTCCGCGACGAGACCGGCGACTTCGCGCAGGCCGGCTGCCGGCCGTGCCACAGCCCGCTGCCGGTGCTCGCGACGGGACTCGACCACGCGCCGGCGTTCCGTGACTTCAACCAGCCCGACGGCGTCCACTGCCTCTCGTGCCACGGCCTCCCCGACGGCGTCGCCGCCGCGCACGACCTGCCCGACGCGCCGTGCCGGCCGCGCTACACGCCGGCGTTCCTGACCGCGCAGTCGTGCTGGCCGTGCCACGAGCCGACCCACCACGCGTTCCAGGAGTACGACCGCTCCGACGCGAAAGCGCTCGGCCTGCGCTGCGCCGACTGCCACATGCCGCCGGCCGCGGATCGGCCCGGCCGCAGCCACGGCCCGAACGGCGGACTGAACCCCGACTTCGTGAAGCGAGCGCTCGCCTGGTCGTGTGCGCTCGAAGGAAGCGACGTCGTCGTCACGCTGCGCAACCGGACCGGCCACCGCTTCCCCGGCGAGATCCCGTCGCGCATCTTCCAGGTGCGCGTCGACGTCGACGGCGGCGAGCCGACCTACGTCACGCTGCGCAAGCCGGCCAAGACCGAGACGCGCGCGGACGACCGCCTCGACGTGAACGAGACGCGGGTGCTGCGCTTCCCGGTCGCGGCCGACGCGAAGGACATCCGCGTCACGCTGCTCTTCAAGCCGTTCCCGCTGCTGCCCGACGAGGCGGCGTTCGTGATTGGCAACTGGAGCGGACGTCGAGAACGCGGGTGAAGAGGGCGCGGGGAGAAGGGGGCGTGGGTGGGCGCGCGACGGGCGAGGGCGGGTCGAGGGGCGGAGGGGAAGAAGGTCGAGGGACGGGACAC
>DASRRB010000027.1:0-2306 GCA_035695985.1 Planctomycetota bacterium
TCGTCGCCGTGGCCCTGCGCGATCAGGCCGTCCTCGACGGCGGCGACGTAGCTCGCGACGGGCAGCGGGAGCTGGATCTGGCGCGCCGTGTCGAGCGCGATCGCGAGGTCCTTGCGGTGCAGCTTCACTCGGAAGCCCAGCGGATACTTGTCGTCGCGCATGTTCTTGGAACGGTTCGCCATGACCCACGACTGCGCGGCGCCGTTCTCGATGGCGGCGACGACGCGCGCCGCGTCGGCGCCCGCCTTCTTCGCGAGGCAGAGCCCTTCGGCGATCGCCTGGTAGGTGCCGGCGATCACGACCTGGTTCACGGCCTTCGCGATCTGCCCGCAGCCGACCGGCCCGACGTGGACGATCGACTTGCCGATCTTCTCGAGCACCGGTTTCGCGCGTGCGAAGTCGTCGCCGTCGGCGCCGCACATGATCGCGAGCGTCGCCTTCTGCGCGCCCTCGCTGCCGCCCGAGACCGGCGCGTCGACGAAGCCGACGCCCTTCTCCTTCAACTTCGCGGCGATCTTGCGCGCGCCGGCCGGGGAGATGGTCGAGCAGTCGATCACCAGCGCGCCGCGCGCGACGCCCGCGATGACGCCGTCCTTCGGATCGAGCACGACCGCCTCGGCATCGGGCGTGTCGGAGACGCAGGTCAGCACGAAGTCGGCGCCGCTCGCCGCCTCGCGCGGGCTCGCCGCGCGCGCCGCCCCCTGCAGCGCCAGCGGCTCCTCCCGCGTCCGATTGCGGTTGTGGACGACGACCTCGGCGCCGCCCTTCAAGAGGTTGGCGGCCATCGGCGCACCCATCGTCCCGAGCCCGATCACGGCGACCTTCATCGCTCTCTCCCACGCAGTCGAAGCGGGGGAGTGTAGCCTGACGGTTTCTCTCGGGAGTCGGGAGGAGCGCGTGTCAGCGACCGGGTCCTCGAATCTCATCGGCATCGTCGTGCTGTGCACCAGCCTGAGCGCGACCGCCGTCGCCCGCGCCGCGGATGGAGATGGCTCCCTCCCTGGATGGGCCGTGTCGAGCGTGAGCGCCAAGGACCGGGGCGCGAAGAGCCGCCTCAACAAGGTGGTCACGCTCTCGGAGACCGCGGCGTTCACGCTCGCACCCGGGGAGTCGATCGACCCCACCATCGAAGCCGCCGGCTTCCATGCGACGTTCACGACCGATCTCCACGTCGCGCGGCGCGGGAAGTATCGGTTCACGATCGTCGGCGGCGGCGGGATCGGGAGCGTCTCCGACCGCGATTCACCGGGCACCGCGCGCTTCTCGACGGGCTTCTCCACGAACCTCCCCGGGGACCTCTCGGGCTCGACCGAGTGGGTCGCGTTCGAGCCCGGATCGGTGCGCGTCGTCGTCTCGTTCGAGCGAAACGGGGATGCGCAGGCGCGCTTGCGACTCGACTGGGAGATGCAAGGGGAGAACGGCGCCGGCTTCGCACGCGAGCCGATCCCGTCGACCGTCACGACCGTGCCGAAGGAGATGAGGGAGCCGGTCGACCTCTCCCTCGCCGAGCGGCGCGGCCGCGTGCTGCTGACCGAGCTCGGCTGCGTGAACTGCCACGCGGCGAGCGGCGCCGCGGCCACGCTCGTCGAGCGGCGGCCGCCGATCGCGCTCGAGCGCGTCGCGCTGCGTGCTCGCCGCGAGTGGCTCGCGCGCTGGATCGCCGATCCGCAGGCGTGCAATCCCGGCGTCGGGATGCCGGCGCTGCTCGCGGGTGACGGCGCGCCGCAAGACGTCGCTTCGCTGGTCGAGCTCTTCGAGTCGCTCGCGCCGGCGCCGGCACCGGCGTCGGCGACGGGGCCCACGGAGATCGCCGTCGATCCGAGCCTGGCCGAGCGCGGCCGCACGCTTTTCCACGAGTACGGCTGCGTCGTCTGCCATGGGCCGTTCGAGTCGCCGCAGGCCGCCTACGCCGAGCCGGCGTTCCCGAACGAGATGCCGAGTGCGCCGCCGCTCGTGCCGTTCGGCGACTTGAAAGAGAAGTGGCGGATCGACGAGCTCGCCGCGTTCCTGCGCGACCCCAAAGCGGTCCGCACGCACGGCCGCATGCCCGACCTCGCGCTCTCGGAGCCCGACGCGCTCGCGATCGCCCACTACCTCGCGACGAAGTTCGGCGCGCCGGCGGCTGCGCCCGCGGCTGCGCCCGCGGCCGCGCCGGTCGACCCCGCGCGCATCGAGGCCGGCAAGGCGCTCTTCAATCGCGTCGGCTGTGCCGCGTGCCACACGGTTTCGGCGGAGATCCCGCCGCTCGCGCCCGCCGGAGTGAAGCCGCTCGAGAGCCTCGACCCGTCGCGCGGCTGCCTCGCCGA
>DASRRB010000028.1:0-19923 GCA_035695985.1 Planctomycetota bacterium
CCACCGTGCATCGTCGAGTCGTGCTCCGAATGCGCCGAATGCAGCGAGCCCCCCGTCCATCTTTGGTCTGGGGCGAGCGTGTCCCGTCCCTCGACCTTCTTCCCCTCCGCCCCTCGACCCGCCCCCGCCCGTCGCGCGCCCAACCACGCCCCCTTCTCCCCGCGCCCTCTTCACCCGCGCCCTCGACGTCCTCACCAGTTTCAAGCCGTGACGCTGCGCGCCGCGGGGGCCATCGCGAGGAAGTGGCGGTGCACGCGGAGGTCGCGCGTGAGCTCGGGGTGGAAGGTGCCGGCGAGCAGGCCGGGCGCCTCGACCAGGATCGGCTCGTTGTCGAGCGAGCCGAGCACGTCGACGCCGCTCCCGACCGCGACGAAGCGCGGCGCGCGGATGAAGACGCAGTGGAAGGGGCCGGCCGCGTCGTCTGCCGTCGCGCGATCGTTCCGAACGTCGCCCTCGAGCTTCAGGTCGACGTCGCGCGCGAACGAGTCGACCTGTCGCCCGTAGGCGTTGCGCGAAAGGGTCGCGTCGAGCAGCCCGAGGCGCGCCGGTCGCGTGCCGTCGTCCTGGCCGAGCAGGATCGCGCCGGCGCAGGTGCCGTAGAGGCAGAGCTCGCCGCCGCGGCTGCGCGCGACGATCTCCGGCGTGAGGCCGAAGAGGTCGAGCAGGTGGCGGATCGTCGTCGACTCGCCGCCCGGCAGGATCAGGTGGGTGAGGCCTTCGAGGTGCCGCTTCTGGCGCACCTCGACCGGTGACGCGCCGAGGTCGGCGAGCCGCCGCAGGTGCGGCTCGCTCGAGCCCTGCAGTCCCAGTACTCCGGCGCGCGCTGCCACGTGCGACGCTCCCGCCTCGTCCGCGCCGCGCCTACCAGCCGCGCGTCGCGAGCCGGTCGGCCTCGGGGATCGACTCCATCGAGAGGCCGCGCATCGCGTTGCCGAGCCCGCGGCAGGCTTCGGCGACGACGGCGGGATCGTTCCACTGCGCGGTCGCCTTGACGATCGCGGCGGCCGTCTTGCTCGGGCTCTCCGACTTGAAGATGCCCGACCCGACGAAGACCGCCTCGGCGCCGAGCGCCATCACGAGTGCGGCGTCGGCCGGCGTCGCGACGCCGCCCGCGGCGAAGTTGGGGACCGGCAGGCGACCGTGCTGCGCGACGAACTCGACCAAGTGGAACGGAGCGCGCAGCTCCTTGCTGCGGTGCATGAGCTCGTCGGACGGCATGACCGACAGCTCGCGGATCTGCTTCTGGATCAGCCGCAGGTGGCGCACCGCCTCGATGATGTTGCCGGTGCCCGCCTCGCCCTTCGTGCGCAGCATGGCGGCGCCCTCGCCGACGCGCCGCAGCGCCTCGTCGAGGCAGGTCGCGCCGCACACGAACGGGACCTTGTAGGCGCGCTTGTCGATGTGGTTCTCGGGGTCGGCCGGCGTGAGGACCTCGCTCTCGTCGATGAAGTCGACGCCGACCTGCTCGAGGATGCGCGCCTCGACGAAGTGACCGATGCGCGCCTTGGCCATGACCGGGATCGTGACGGCCGCCTGGATCTGCTCGACGATCTCGAGCGCCGCCATGCGCGCGACGCCGCCCTCCTTGCGGATGTCCGACGGGACGCGCTCGAGCGCCATCACGGCGCAGGCGCCGGCGTCCTCGGCGATCTTCGCCTGCTCGACGTTGGTGACGTCCATGATGACGCCGCCCTTGAGCATGCGGGCGAGGCCGATCTTCACTTCGTCCAGTCCCGCCGGCACCGGCAGGTCGCCGTTCGCGGCGGTCGCGTCCTTCGCGGGCAGGGCATTCGGTCGCAGCATCGGGTCGTTCCTCGTTTCGGGGTCGGTTCGGATCAGACGAGCGGCGGCGCCGTCGCGGCGCCGGCGCCGTGGAGCACCGATTTCAGGACGCGGCCGAGGCGCGCGAGCGCCGGCTCGAGGTCGGACTCGGCGGCCGTCGCGTAGGAGAGGCGGAAGCCGTCGAGCGCGCCGCCGGCCGGATCGAACGGCGCGCCCGCCGTGATCTCGACGCCCGCGCGCGACGCCTCGGCGACGATCCGGTTCACGTCGCTGCCGCGCGGCAGGTCGATCCAGGTGACCATCCCCGAGTGGGGGCGACGCGGCCGCGCCTCCTTGGGGAAGTGGGCGTCGATGGCGGCGTCGACGCGCGCGCGCCGGCTCTCGAACTGCTTGCGGAGCCCCTTCACGTGCTCGTCGAGCGAGCCGCTGGCGAGGAGCTCGTGCACGACCGCCTGCGCCGGCAGGTTGGTCCCGTTGTCGCACGTCTTCTTGAGCGCGAGCAGCGGCTCGAACAGCACCTTCGGCACCAGCAGCCAGCCGATGCGCAGGCCGGGCGCCAGCACCTTGGAGAAGGTCCCGAGGTAGATCACCTGGTCGGTGGTGTCGCGCGCCTTGAGCGGCGCCGGTTCGCTCGGATCGGAGAGCTCCGCGAGCCAGTCGTCCTCGAGGATCGCGGCGCCGTGGAGGCGGGCGGCGGCCATCAGCCGCTCGCGCCCCGCCTCGCTGAGCGTCAGGCCGGTGGGGTTGTGGCGGTCGGGGATCGCGTAGATCAGCCGGGCGCCGCCGCCGCCGAGCGCGCGGTCGAGCGGCGCCGGCTCGAAGCCTTCGGTGTCGTAGGGCAGGCCGACGAGCGACGCGCGGTGCCAGCGGAAGACGTCGAGCGCCCCCGAGAAGCTCGGCCGCGACGTCACCACGGTCCCGCCGTCGGCGAGGAGCAGGCGCGCGACCAGGTCGAGCCCCTGCTGCGACCCGTTCACGATCACGATCTCGTTGCGGTCGGTCGCGACGCCCTGGCGCTGGAAGCGGGCGCGCAGCGCTTCGCGCAGCGGCTCGAAGCCGGCCGGCGAGGGGTAGTCGAGGAGACGGCGGCCGCCGTGCGCGAAGGCGCCGTCGAGCGCGGCCGTGATGCGGTCGACGGGGAAGAGGTCGGGGTGGCCGACCGCGCGCGAGAGGGGGATGCGCGCGTCGGTGCCCGCGGCACCCGGCGCATGCACGCGCGGCAGCGGGCGCGCGTGCGCGAGCCAGCGTGACCAGACGAAGTCGGGAGAAGCGGCCGCCTCCCCGCCGCGCGCCGCCGCACCGTTGCGCGCCGCCTTCGCCGCGCCGCGCTTCTGCGCCGGTCCGCGCACGCGCAGCGTCCGCGCCGCGCCGCGCTCGGCGACGAACGTCCCGCGCCCGACGCCCGTCTCGAGCAGTCCGGCGGCGCGCAGATCCTGGAAGCAGTCGACGACCGTGGTCCGGTTCACGTGGAGGCGGTCGGCGAGCTCGCGCGAAGAGGGGAGCCGCGCACCGGCGGCCAGCTCGCCCGACTCGATGCGCTCGCGCAGCGCCGCCGTGATCTGCTCGCGCAGCGGCCGTTCGCTCGATCGATCCAGCGGGAGTTGCATGGGGACGGATGCTGCCAGAGTGGGTGGTTGGGTGTCAACCATCCAGAATGGATGGGTCGCCTCCCCCGGCGTCCGCTACGATCCGGCGCCATGTCTTCCGCCGATCCTCGCGCCGATGATTCCGCGCGTCCGTCCGCCGGGCCGGGCCGCGCCGAGCCGTCGTCCGATCGGCCCTTCGTCCGGGTGCGCGCCGTCGACGGAATCGATGCGGCGGCGGCCGACGGGGCGGAACACTCGGTCGAGGACGCGATCTTCCGGGAGATCGTGCGGCTGCGGGACGCGGGGGAGAGCGCCGCGCTCGCGACCATCATCGACGTCCAGGGGTCCGCGCCGGCGCGCATGCCGATGAAGATCCTGGTGCGTGGCGACGGCAGCACGCTCGGATCGGTCGGCGGCGGCTGCCTCGAAGAAGAGGTCAAGCGGCGCGCGCAGCAGGTGATCGACGAGGAGCGCCCGACCCGCCTCTCCATGACGCTGACCGAGGACGCGACGCCCGGCGGCGCGCTCATCTGCGGCGGCCGCGTCGAGGTCTTCCTCGAGCCGATCACCGCGCCGCCGCTCGTGATCTTCGGCGGCGGCCACGTGAGCCGCGCCGTCGCGCAGCTCGCCGCGCGCGTGGGCTTTCGCATCGTCGTCACCGACGACCGGCCCGAGTACGCGAACCGCGAACGCTTCCCGATGGCGGCGCAGACGCACGTCGAGTTCCCCGACGCGGCGGCGCGTGCGCTGCCGATCGACCGCGCGACCTTCGTGCTGGTCATGACGCGCACGCACGCCGCCGACCGCGCCATCCTGCTCGATCTCTGGAAGCGGCGCGCCGAGCCGCGCTACCTCGGCATGATCGGCAGCGGGACGAAGGCGCGCCTCACCTTCGACGAGCTCTCCGCGGAGGGCGTCGCCAAGGAGTGGCTGCGGCGCGTGCGCACGCCGGTCGGACTGCGGCTCGGCGCGCGGACGGCCGACGAGATCGCCATCTCGATCGTGGCCGAGATGCTCGCGGTGCGGCGCGGCAAGCCGGAGGGGCGCTGGAACGTGCGCGAGCCCTCGCCCGAGCTCGGTGGCTGAGCGCGTGGCCGCGCGCGCGCTCCTCGCGACGATCACGCTCTGCGCGCTCGCCGCCGCCGCGCGCGCCGACGAGATCGCCGTCTTCCAGGGGGAACCGCGCAGGGCGGTCGTCGTGACGGCGGAGACCGCGGTCGCGATCACCTTCGAGCCCGAAGCGGGCGGCGCGCCGCAGACCTTGCCGACGGCGCGCGTGAGGGAGATCGTCCACGCGCGCAGCAGCGACGCCTTCCGCGTCGCACGGGACGCCGAGGCGGCCGGCCGCTTCGAGACGGCGGCGAGCCTCTACCTCTCGGCCGCGCGCGCGATCGCGCAGGCGGCCGTGCCGGTGCGCGCGCTGGCGTGGGAGCGGCCGACCGGCCTCTTCCGCGCCGCCGAGTGCCGGCGCGCGCAGGGGCGCGACGCGGAGGCGGCCGCCCTGCTCGACTTGCTCCTGGCCGAGTTGCCGACCACGCGCTTCCGCGGCGACGCGCTCGACCGTGGAGCGCGGCTCGCGCTGGCGGTCGGCGACGTCGCCGGCGCGCGCGCGCGCCTCGAGCAGCTGCGCGACGACGCGGTGCGCGCCGGGCTCGGGCGGCGCTGGCAGCTGCGCGCCGAGCTCCTGCTGCAGCAGATCGACGAGGCGCGGGACCCCGAGGCGGCGCTGCGCAGCTACGTCGCCTTCGAGTCGCGCGCCGCCGAGTTCCCCGACGTGAAGAACCTCGCGCGGCTGCGCGCGGGCCGGCTGCGCCTCGCGGGCGGCCAGCACGAGCGCGCGCGGGCCTTCTTCTCCGACGCGTTCGCGGAGCGCGACCGGATCGGCGGGGAGGGGGGCGACGCGCTCGAGATCGCGGCCGGCGCGAGCAACGGGCTCGCGCTCGCCCGCCTCGCGGCGCCGGCCGTTCGCGGAGAGGAGCGGCGCGCCGCGCTCGAGGACTTCCTGCGAACCGTCGTCCAGTACGGGCCGCGGCTCGGCCGCTCGGACCTGCTCGCGGAGGCGCGGGTCGGCGCCGCGCGCGTGCTCGCCCGCAGCGACGCCGCCCCCGACCGCGACCGTGCGCGCCACCTCGCCGAGCGCTGCCTCGACGAGCACCCGGCCACCTCCTGGGCGCAGGCAGCGTCCGAGTTGCTCGCGCATTCCACCGCGGAGAGCAAATGAGACGCGGCGCCGAGACCGGCCCGATCCGCCGCGGGCTCTACGTCGTGCTCTGGCTGCTCCTGAACGCCTTCTTCCGCGTCTGCTTCCGGATGCGCGTGCGCGGCCGGCCGCGCCCGTTCCCGCGCGGGCCGCTGGTGGTCGCCGCGAACCACACGAGCTACCTCGATCCGATCGTGCTCGCGCTCGCGGTGCCGCGCCGCGTCCACTTCCTGGTCACGTCGATGGTCCACGACCAGTTCTTCTTCCGGCCCTGGATGTGGCTCTTCGGGTCGATCCCGGTGCAGGAAGGCTCGGTCAACGTCGAGGCGATGCGGCGCGCGCTCGCGGTGCTGCGCGGCGGCGGCGTGATCGCCATCTTCCCGGAGGGGGGGATCAGCGACGACGGCCGCCTGAGGGAGGGGCACATCGGGGTCGCGTCGCTCCTGCTGCAGGGGGGCGCGCCGGTCGTCGCCGCCGGCATCGTCGGCACGCGTGCGGCGCTCCCGAAAGGGCGGGCACTCCCGCGGCTGGCGCGGATCGAGGTGCGCTTCACCGACGTCGTCCGCCCCGACGATCTCGCGGCCGACGGGTCGCCGCGCGAGACGCGCCGCGAGCTGCGCGACCGCGTGATGGCCGCGATCGCGCGCGGCCTGCCCGAGTCGATGGCGCCGCTCCGCTGACGGGGCGCGCCGCTCACCGCTCGTCGGCGGCCGGACCGTCGAAGAGCGCGCGGATCTCGGCGGCGAAGCGCTCCTGCACGACGGCGCGCTTCACCTTGAGCGTCTGGGAGAGGAGCCCCGACTCGACGGTGAGCGGCGCCTCGAGGACGCGGAAGCGGACGATCCGCTCATGGGCACGAAAGCCCTTGCGCACGCAGACGCACTCGTCGATCTCGAGGCGCAGCCGCGCGGCGCGCTCGACGGGCGCGGACGCCGCGGGCTCGCCGGCGCCGCCCGCGCCGCGCGGGACGATCAGGGCGGCGAGGTGCTTCTCGTCCTGGCCGACCACGACCGCCTGCTCGATCAGCGGCGAGCTCGTGAGCGCGTTCTCGATCGGCTCGGGCTCGACGTTCTCGCCCGAGAGCAGCACGATCGTGTCCTTGGCGCGGCCGGTGATCACGACGTCGCCGTCGGCGGTCACGTGGCCGAGGTCGCCCGTGTTGAACCAGCCGTCGGGCGAGAGGACCGCCGCGGTCGCGGCCGGATCGTCGAGGTAGCCGCGCATCACCTGCGGCCCGCGCGCGTGGAGGATGCCGCGCCGCCCCGCCGCGAGCGGCGCGCTCGTCTCGGCGTCGCGCGCGACGACCTCGGTGCCGGCGAGCGGCTGCCCGACGGTGCCGCCCACGTTGTGGCCGGGCGTGCGCAGCGTCAGCACCGGCGCCGTCTCGGTCAGCCCCCAGCCGTTGGTGAGGTCGATGCCGAGGCTCGCGAAGAAGAGGTCGACGTGGTCGGGCAGCGTGCCGCCGCCGCTGATCGCGAGCCCTTCCGAGAGCCGCTGCGCGCCGAGCGCGTGCACGATCTTCGACAGGACGACCTTGCGCAGCAGCCCGTCGACCGGCGCGAGCAGCGCGTCGCGCAGCGAGAAGGGGGTGCCGGGGAAGCGGCGCCGCCGCGCGCGCCGCGCGCCGAGCTCGAGCGCGAATTCGACGAGGCGGCGCTTGCGCGGCGGCGCGGCGGCCACCTTCGCGCGCACCCCCTCGAGGATCATCATCCAGAGGCGCGGCACCGCGCCGACCACGGCGGGCGCGCGCGCGGCGAAGTCCTTCCCGAAGTGGCGCCGGTCGCTGTAGACGATCGAGAGGCCGAGCGTGAGCAGGGCGTACTCGACCATCCGCTCGAACATGTGCCAGGGCGGCAGGATCGAGAGCAGCGTGCCGCCCTCGTGCAGGTAGCCGATGACCGCGAGCACTTGCGTGAGATTGGCGGCGAGGTTCGCCTGCGTGAGGACGACGCCCTTGGGCCGGCCGGTCGTCCCCGACGTGAAGACGATCGACGCCACCTCGTCGGCGCTCCGCTCGGCGACGCGCGCGGCGAAGCGCTCCTCCGCGCCGGGGCGCGCCTTCGCGAGCAGCTCCTCGAAGGAGAGCGCGCGCGGCGCCGTGCCCGTGAGCAGCACCGTGACCTCGATGCGCGCCGCGCCCGCGATCCGGCCGAGCAGCTCGGGCCGCTCGACGATCGCGACGCGCGCGCCGACCTTCTCCGCGATGTAGGCGACCTCGTCGGCGGGCGCTTCGGCGCCGCGCGGCACGTCGGGGCTGCCGAGCGCGAGCAGCGCGAGGTCGCAGAGGAGCCAGCGCTCGCGGTTCTCCGAGAGGAGGAGGACGGGCTCGCCGCGCCGCACGCCGAGCTCGTGGAGCGCGTCGGCGACGCGCGCCGCCTGCGCGAGCACGTCGCCGCTCGTGAGGACGCGGTCGGCGCCGCCGCCGCGGTCGGGCGTCACGAGCGCGCGGCGGTCGCGGCGGCGCGCGAGCGCTTCCGCGACCAGGGCAATGAGCGGGCGAGGCGTCGGGAGGGCAGTCATCGGGCGTCGTGGCGACATTACTGTCGAGGTGCGGCGCGATGAGAGAAGGCGAGGTGGAGAAGGAGCGGACGTCGAGGGCGCGGGTGAAGAGGCCGCGGGGAGCAAGGCTTCGTGGCGGATCGGGGTGCCCTCCGCCGCCAAAACCAACTGACAGGAGGCGGCTTCGGCGGTCTGCGCGGCCTATGGGTCCGTGGTCCTCAACTGATCGGTGATCGACGGCCGCTGGAGCCCCTCTCGCCACGAAGCCTTCTCCCCGCGGCCTCTTCGCACGGTCCTCGCACGACGTCCGACATCATTGGCTGCGCCTTCGGTCGCCGGACGCCCCGCGCTTCGTCGGTCCCTTCACTCCGCGGAATGCGTTTCCCGACGAAGGCGTCTGCGTCGTTGTCGTGCCCTCGCGACTTCCAGCGGACTTCCACGAGTTCGAACCGACCCTGAAGTCCGACGACGAGCGCCGAATCGTCTCGTCGATTCCCGATGTACTCCAATTCGATTCGACGAAACCAACGAACCTCGTCGACGGATTCGAAACGACTCGGGTCTTGTCGACGGCTTCGAGACGACTCGAAGCTCTCACGACGTCGCCGGCAGTCGGGTCGCGTCGCAGCGAAATGACGCGAAGGACCCCCTGAGAAGGCCAGCGTCACTTTTCGATGGCTGGCAGCGATCTGGGACGGTTCGACTGCGGCTCGTGGTCGAACTTGCTGGCGCCGATCCACGTCCGCAGGCGCAGCCAACGATGTCGGACGTCGTTCGAGGACCGTTCTTCACCCCCGTCCTCGACGTCCACTCCTCACTCTTCGCGCCTCGTCGGACTCCCTCACGGCACGCAGATCGGAACCCCCTCCGAAGCCGGCGCGGGCGCGTCGGCGTAGAGCGCGCCGATCAGCGACCGGTAGCGCGTCTCGACCACCTTGCGCCGCACCTTGAGCGTCGGCGTCAGCTCGCGGTTCTCCTGAGAGAACGGGTCGAGCAGCAGCGCGAAGCGGCGCACCCGCTCGGGGGGCGCGAGCTCCTCGTTGGCGCGCGCCACCGCCTCCCGGAAGAGCGCGCGCACGCGCTCGTGGTCGACCATCTCGGCGCGGTTCGTCCACTCGAGGCCCTGCTCCTGGAGGCAGTTCTTGAGCGCGCCCTCGTCGGGGACGACCAGCGCCACGAGATAGGGGTGGCGGTCGCCGACGAGGCAGACGTCGCCGATCAGGCGGTGGCGTTTCAGGAGCCCCTCGACCCGCGCCGGCGACACGTTCTTGCCGCCCGATCCGATGATCAGGTCCTTCTTGCGGTCGGTGACGAAGACGAAGCCGTCGGCGTCGACGTGGCCGACGTCGCCCGTGTGGAAGCAGCCGTCGGCGTCGAGCACCGCGGCCGTCGCTTCGGGCTGCTCGAAGTAGCCGAGCATCACGTTCGGCCCCTTGACCAGGAGCTCGCCGTCGTCGGCGACGCGCACTTCGACGCCCGGCAGCACCCGTCCGACCGAGCCGGCGCGCGCGGCGTCGGGCTGGTTGCAGGTGACCACCGGCGACGCCTCGGTCAGCCCGTAGCCCTCGAGCAGCGGCAGGCCCACGCGCGTGAAGAAGCGCACGATCTCGGGGTCGAGCGGCGCGCCGCCCGACACGAAGAAGCGCACGCGCCCGCCCATGCGGCGGCGCAGCAGCGAGAAGACCAGGCGGTCGGCCAGCTCGCGCCGCACGCGCAGCCGGAGATGGAGCGGCCCGCCCGCCTCCTTCGCCGCGCTCCACTCGTCGGAGACGCGCAGCGCGAACTCGAAGAGCGCGCGGCGGTACTTGGGCGCGCGCTCGAGCGTGCCGAGGATGCGGGCGCGCACCTTCTCGTAGAAGCGCGGCACGCCGAGCACGAGCGTCGGCTTGATCTCGCGCACCTCGGTCGCGACCTTCTCGGGCGACGTCGCGTAGGCGATCTCTCCGCCCGCCATCAGGAGCGCGAAGTGGCCGGCGGTGCGCTCGAAGCTGTGGGAGAGCGGCAGGAAGGAGAGGGTGCGGTCGGCCTCGGTCACGCCCATGTGCTGGAGCATCGCGGCGCAGTTCGAGAGCAGGTTGCCGTGGGTGAGCATCACCCCCTTCGGATCGCCCGTCGTGCCCGACGTGTAGAGGATCGTCGCGACGTCGGTCGGCGCGAGCGCGGCGAGGCGCGCGCGCACGGCGACCCCGGGCTCGACGGCGGCGACGGCGGCGACGTGCCCACGGCCATTCGTCCGGCCGCTCGTGCGGCCCGGCGGCGCAACGCTCGCGACGAGCGTGCTCCAGCCCGCCAGCTCCGGTCTCTCCGCGCGGACGGAGGGCGCGGCGCCGTCGTGCGCGTCGTCGAAGAGGAAGACGTGGCGCAGCTTCGGCAGGCGGGCGCAGACGGACGCGATGCGCTGCCACTGCGACGGTGTGGAGACGAAGAGCGCCTCGCTCCCGGAGCGGCGCAGCAGCGCCTCGACCTCGCCCTCGGGATTGGTCGGGTAGATCGGGACGTCGACGAGCCCCGCGGAGAGGCAGGCGAGGTCGGCGAGGAACCACTCGGGCCGGTTCTCGGAGAGGATCGCGACGCGCGCGCCGGGTGCGAGGCCGCGCGCGACGAGGGCGTCGGCGACCGCCGCGACCTCGGCCGCACAGCGCGCGAACGAGCGCGCCTTCCAGCCGCCGGCGCCCTTCGCGTCTTTCGCGTCTTTCGCGTGGAGGAAGGGCTTCTCCCCCAGACGCGCCGCCTGCGCGAAGAAGAGCTCGCCGAGGCTCCTGGCCGTGGTCATCCGCAGGCGCTCCTGTCGCCGTGCCCGATAGCGCGTGTCGCCCGGAGCGCCGGAGATCAGCGCAGCTGCGCGACCTTTTCCACCTTGAAGGCCATGACGAACACGTCGTCGCGCGTCGGCAGCCGGTCCGCACCGATCTTCAGCGGGCCGAGCGCCGGATGCGCGGCGAAATCGATCGTCTTCTGCGGCGCCCAGCAGCCGTAGTGGCGGCAGAGGTCGTTGGCGAGCTGGGTCACGGCCGCGAGCCCCGCGTGGTCGCCCGCGCCCTCGGGCTTCTGGCGGTGCACGACCGCGGCCGCGACCGCGGCGGGCAGGTTCCACTTCTTCATGACGCGCTCGTTGAACGCCACGGAGTGGGCGGCGATCAGCTTGAGCATGGTCTGCTTGGAGACGGTCCGCTGGCCCTTCAGCGCCATCTGGCGCGCCACGCCGAGCACGGCGAGGACGCCGACGTCGTGGAAGAGGCCGGCCACGTAGGCGTGCTCGGCGTCGACCTGCGCCTTCTCGGCGATCGACCGGGCGATCTGCGCCGCGAGCAGCGAGTGCTTCCAGGTCATGTCGGAGAACTGCTCGAAGGGGCGCCCCTTCACGCGCGTCGTGTGGAGCGCGATCTCGAGCAGCAGGAGGCGCATCGGACGCTGGCCGAGCCGCGCCACCGCGTCGTGCAGCGTCTCGTCCTTTTTCGCGCCGCGGTGGAGCGGCGAGTTCGCGAGCGTCAGCGCCGCGTCGGCGATCGCCGGGTCGCACGCGACCGCGCCCGAGATCTTCTTCACCGGGAACTGCGGGTCGTCGACCATCCGCATGACGTCGAAGGCCGACGCCGGCGGCAGCGCGACGTCGCTCGAGCTGGCGGCGATCGCCTGGTCGAACTCCTCGATGAAGCGCCGGTCGAGGTCGAGGTCGAGGAAGCGGTCGTCGACGAGGCCGTGGCGGAAGCTCTCCAGCAGCGCGGCGATCTCGCGCTTGCGCCGCTCGGCGTCGGGAGCGCCGCCCGGGGTCGCCTTCTTCTCGCTGCGCAGCGGCGGCGCCACCGGCTCGACGGGCGCGACTGCAGTCGGAGCGGTCGGCTCGACGTTCCGCAGGCGCGAAAGGAGCTGCGTGAAGAGACCCAAGCGACGACGCCTCCCGTGGTTCCGACGGGGATCCAGGGGCGATATCGGCCGCCGGGCGGCCCGCGCTGGTGGCGTTTCGCGAACCCCGCTGGCGCACCAGGGGGCGCCCCGGGACTCAGCGGTCGACGACTCGGCCGGCGAGCGTGAGCGCGTGGCGCGGCTCGTCGGTGCCCGGCAGCGTCACGTCGATGCGCCCGACCAGCGGGACGGGGCGCGCCTGCGCCGGCAGCGCGACCTCGAGCGTCCACGCGCGGCCCGCCTCGTCGACGGTCCAGCGCAGCTCCGGCGCCGCCGCCGCCGCCGCGCTCCCGGTCAGCACGACCGCCGCCTCGGGATGGGCCGCGGCGAACGGCGCTCCGCCGCGCCGCACCACGCGCAGCCGCCGCGTCGCGCCGAGCGTGCGTCCGACGTCGCCGAATTCGACGCGGTCGCCGTCGGGGAAGCCGAGCCGCGCGCCGACGGTCGCCGCGACGGGCACGAGAGCCTGCTTCACGCGTGGATGGTCGCCCGGCAGCGCGATGGAGAAGAGGTGGCCGCCGATGCGGGCGCGGCCGTCGAAGCGGACCTCGAGCTCCCGGCGGCCCGCGTCGAGCCACGCGGCCGCGAACCCGGGCTCGTCGACGCGCGGCTCCTCGAAGCGGACCGCGCTGCCGTCGGCGACGCCGACCTTCACGCGCACGCCCGCCGCGTCGCCGAGCACGAGCTCCTTCATCTCGACGAGCGGCGGATCGAGCGTGTAGAGCGGCGCCACGTCGGCGGCGAGCTCGAATACGAGCCACGGACGCGCCGGGTCGTTGGTCGCGACGCGCAGCTCCTTCACCACCGCGCCGAGCGTCTTGTCGGCGCGAAAGGTCACGGGCAGGAGCCGCTCCGCGCCCGGCGCCACCTCCGACGGCTGGAATCCGGCGATCAGGCAGCCGCAGGTCGACCGCACCTCGCCCAGCGTGAGCGGCGCGTCGCCGGCGTTGCGGCACGGGAACTCCTCGACCCGCTCCTCGCCGAGCCAGAGCTTGCCGAGCTCGGCGCGGCGCCGTCCGTCGGCGAGCCGCGGCCCGGCCGGCCCGCGCGCGCAACCGGCCAGGAGGGCGACGGCGAGCGCAGCGCACGCGGCGCGTCGCGTCACGGCGCCGGCCCCTTCTCGAGCAACTCGAGGAACTGCGTCTCGTCCAGGACGGCGACCTTCAGCTCCTGCGCCTTCTTCAGCTTGCTGCCCGGCTTCTCGCCGACCACGAGGTAGGAGAGGCGCGCGCTCACGCCGGAGAGGAGGCTGCCGCCCTGGGATTTCACGCGCGACTCGGCCTCGGCGCGCGTCAGCTTCCCGAGCGTGCCGGTGAAGAGGAACGTCTTCCCTTCGAGGCGGCCCTGCCCGCGCTCGACCCGGCGCGGCGCGACGCCGCGCCGCGCGAGCTCGTCGAGGAGGGCGCGCCCGGCGTCGCTCTGCAGGAAGCCGACCAGGCTCTCGGCGGCGCGCGGACCGATGCCGTGGATCGAGCGCACCGACTCGACGGTCGCCTCGCGCAGCGCCTCGAGCGTCCCGAACGGATGCGCGATCGCCTCCGCCGCCGCCTCGCCGATCTCCGGGACGCCGAGCGCGAAGAGGAAATTCGCGAACGGCCGCGTCTTGCTCGCCTCGAGGTTGGCGAGCACGTTGGCCGCCGACTTCTCGCCCATGCGCTCGAGATCGACGAGCACGTCGCGCGTGAGGCCGTAGAGGTCGGCCGGGCTCTTCACGATCCCGCCGTCGACGAGCTGGCCGATCAGCTTCTCGCCGAGCCCCTCGACGTCCATGGCGCCGCGCGCGACGAAATGTTCGATGCGGCGCTTCACGCGCGCGGGGCAACGCTCGTTGGGGCATCTCAGCGCGACGAGGTCGGCCTCCTTCACGACCGGCGTGCCACAGGCTGGGCAGGCCGTCGGGAAGGTGAAGTCGCTCTCGGCGCCGGTGCGCTTCGACTCGATCACCTGGACGACCTTCGGGATCACGTCGCCGGCGCGCTGGATCAGGACGGTGTCGCCGATCTTCACGCCGAGCCGCGCGATCTCGTCCTGATTGTGCAGCGTGGCGTTCGTGATCGTGACGCCCGCGAGCGCCACCGGCTCGAGCCGCGCGACCGGCGTGAGCGTCCCGTTGCGGCCCACCTGGATCGTGATCTCCGCGATGCGCGTCGTCGCCTGGCGCGCCGCGAACTTGAACGCCTGCGCCCAGCGCGGGCTCTTCGAGCGGAAGCCCAGCCGCGCCTGGAGCGCGAGGTCGTCGACCTTGACGACCACGCCGTCGAGCTCGATCGGGAAGGCGTCGCGCCCCGCCTCGAGCTCGCGGTAGCGCGCGAGCACGGCCTCGAGGTCGCCTTTCTTCGAGAAGGGGCGCGGCGTCTTCAAGCCGAGCCCCTCGAGCCACTCGAGCGCCTGCGAATGGGAGGTGAGCGGCGGTCCGCCCTCGACCCGGCCGAGCGCGTAGGCGTAGAACTCGAGCGGACGCGCCGCCGTGATCCTGGCGTCGAGCTGGCGCAGCGTGCCCGCGGCGAGGTTGCGCGGGTTGGCGTACGTCTCTTCGCCGCGCGCGAGCAGCTCGGCGTTGAACTTCTCGAAGTGGTCGCGCCGGATGACCACCTCGCCGCGCACGTCGAGGCGGCGCGGCACGTCGCCGCGCAGCGCGAGCGGGATCGAGCGGATCGTCCGCACGTTGGCGGTGACGTCCTCGCCCTCGCTCCCGCTGCCGCGCGTCGCGCCGACGACGAGGCGCCCCTCCTCGAAGAGCAGCTTGCAGGAGAGGCCGTCGAACTTCGGCTCGACGACGAGGTCGCCCGGCAGCGTCTCGACGCCGAGGTGGGAGAGGAGGCGCGCGTGCCACTCGCGCAGCTCCTTCTCGTCGAAGCTGTTGTCGAGCGAGAGGAGCGGCGGGTCGTGGGCGACCGTCGCGAACCCCTCTCTCGGCTGGCCGCTCACGCGCTGCGTCGGCGAGTCGGGAGTGACGAGCTCGGGGCGGCGCGCCTCGATCGCCTGCAGCTCGCGCACGAGGCGGTCGTACTCGACGTCGGCGATCTCCGGCCGGTCGAGGACGTGGTAGCGCCAGTCGTGGTGGGCGATCGCGCGCCGCAGCTCGGCGGCGCGTCGGGCGTCCGTGGCTGCGTCGGGGGTTGCGTCGGGTTTGCTCACGTGAGCAGCATCGCGTCGCCGTAGGAGTAGAAACGGTATCCGAGCGCGGCCGCCTCCGAATAGAGCGCGAGCAGCCGCTCCCGTCCCGTGAACGCCGCCACCAGAGCGAGCAGCGTCGTCTTGGGAAGGTGGAAGTTGGTGACGAGGCCGTCGATCGCCCGGAACCGATGCGGCGGCCGGATCATCAGCCGCGTGCGCGCGCGGCCGGGCCGGACGCTCCCGTCCGCGGCGACGGCGGACTCGAGCGCGCGCGTCGTCGTGGTGCCGACGGCGATGATCCGGTGGCCTTCGGCGCGTGCCGTGGCGATCGCGGCGGCCGCCGCCTCCGGGATCTCGTAGAGCTCCTCGTGCATCGCGTGGCCGGAGAGGCGGTCGCTGCGCACCGGCAGGAAGGTGCCCGGCCCGACGTGGAGCGTGATGCGGGTCGCGGCGACGCCCGCCGCGGCGAGCTGCAGGAGCAGCCGCGGCGTGAAGTGCAGCCCGGCGGTCGGCGCCGCGATCGCGCCCGGGACGCGCGCGAAGACCGTCTGGTAGCGCTCGCGGTCCTGCTCCTCGCGCGCGGCGGCGTCGGGAGCCTCGGGATCGCGCTCGATGTAGGGGGGCAGCGGCAGCTCGCCGAGCTCGAGCGCGCGCGCGAGTCCGCCGACGATCCGGACGCGCCGCAGCTCGCCGCCCGGCGGGTCGACGACGATCAGGCGCAGCCCGTCGCCGCGTCCGTCCGCCAGCGTCAGCACTTCGCCGGCGAGCAGGCGCGCCGACGGCCGCAGCAGCGCGGGCACGATCTCGTCACCGTGCGATCCGGGGTCGCCGGGGTCGCCGCCGCTGCCGTCGCCGCCCGTGGGGTGGAGCAGGACCTCGACCTCGCCTCCCGTCGCGCGTCGCGCCCGCAGCCGGGCCGGGACCACCCGCGCGTCGTTCAGCACGAGCAGGTCGCCGCGCCGCAAGTGGCTCGCGAGGTCGCGGAAGATCCCATGGCTCGTCCGTCCCGTCTCCCGGTCGTGGACGAGGAGGCGCGCGCCGTCGCGCTCGGCGCAGGGCGTTGCTGCGATTCGAACGGGGTCGAGCGGATAGTCGTAGAGGTCGAGCCGGTCGTCCTCGGCCTCGGAGCGGGGAGCGCTGGGTGGGTCGGTCGACATGGGCGCTGGGGAGTGGGGGCCGTCGGGCGGCGGGCGGGCGCGAGCCGACACTTTCCGCGTTCGGTGAAGTCGCGTTACTATGCCGCGTTTCAATCGGACGGGGGAATCTAGAGTGCCGATCGGCGCGCGCCGGCTGCCTCGCGAAGGAGAGGCCCGGGCGGCAGTCGTGACGATCGGCGATCGCGCTCTCGACCCGGGTCCGCACTCGAAGGGGAGTCGCTGACAGGTTCCATGGCCGGCTGGCGCGACACCGTCCTGTACGTCTACTTCGGCCTGCTCGCCGTGCTGTCCGTCTATGGCGCGCACCGCTACCTGCTGGTCTACCTCTTCTACCGGCACAAACGCGACCTGCCCCGGCCGCAGGCGCACTTCGCCGACGCCCCCCGCGTCACGGTCCAGCTGCCGCTGTTCAACGAGGCGACCGTCGTCGAGCGGCTGCTCGAATCGGTGGCCCGGCTGAATTGGCCGCGCGACCGGCTCCAGATCCAGGTCCTCGACGACTCGAACGACGAGACGCAGGAGCTGGCCGAGCGCAAGGTCGCCGAGCTGCGCGCCCGCGGCGTCGACATCGACTACGTCCGGCGCCCCGACCGCTCCGGCTTCAAGGCGGGGGCGCTCGAGTACGGACTGCGCACCGCGACCGGCGAGTACGTCGCGATCTTCGACGCCGACTTCCTCCCCGAGCCCGACGTGCTCGAACGCACCGTCGACTTCTTCACGAACCCCCGCATCGGGATGGTGCAGGTGCGCTGGGGCCACTTGAACCGCGACTTCAGCCTCCTCACCCGCCTGCAGTCGATGCTGCTCGACGGCCACTTCGTGATCGAGCACACCGCGCGCAACCGCTCGGGGCGCCACTTCAACTTCAACGGCACCGGCGGCATCTGGCGGCGCACGACGATCGCCGACGCGGGCGGCTGGCAGCACGACACGCTCACCGAGGACCTCGACCTCTCCTACCGCGCGCAGATCCGCGGCTGGAAGTTCGTCTACCTGAAGGAGATCACGGCGCCGGGCGAGCTGCCGGTCGAGATGTCCGCCTTCAAGGCGCAGCAGCACCGCTGGGCCAAGGGCTCGATCCAGACCGGCCTCAAGGTCCTTCCGACCATCTGGCGCAGCGACCTGCCGCTCAAGGTGAAGTCGGAGGCGACCTTCCACCTCACGGCGAACCTCTGCTACGTGCTGATGCTCGCGATGTGCCTGCTGATGCTGCCGGCGCTGCAGGCGCGGCTGGCGGAGCCGGGCCGACTCTCGAGCGAGCTCTTCGACTGGTCGGTCTTCGTGCTCGCGACGACGTCCGTGCTCTCGTTCTACGTCGCCGCGCAGCGGGACGTCGACCCGGGCTGGCGCAGCGGCCTCAAGTACCTGCCCGCCGTGCTCGCACTCGGCATCGGCCTCGCCGTGAACAACGCGCGCGCGGTCATCGAGGCGCTCTGCGCCCATCAGTCGCCGTTCGTGCGCACCCCCAAGTACGCGGTCAAGGACGGCGAGCGCGCGAAGCCGAGCCAGCGGTACAAGAGCCTGGTCGGCCTGATGCCGCTGGTCGAGATCGCCTTCGGGCTCTACATGAGCGCGATCGTCTGGATCGGGGTGATGAACCAGATCTGGATGGTGGTCTTCTTCATCTCGCTCTTCGCGTTCGGCTTCTTCTACGTCGGAATCGGTTCCCTGTTGAACCGCCGCGGCGCTGGACGCCCGGTCCTGCCGCTGCCGGTGCCGGCGCCGTAGGCGAGTCGGGCGCGGCGGGGACTCCGGGATCGCAACGCCGAGCCATTCGCCCTTTGGCGTGAATGACCGAATGGCGTTGTCGAGTCGTCCGGCGTGGTTCCTCGTTCCGGTGTCTCACTTCTCCTTCTTCGGCACCCGCTCGAGGTCGCAGAGGAGGAGGGTCGGGCCGCTCGCGTCACCGGGTCGCGCCGGGAATCGCGCGATGATCCACGGGCCCTCCTGCAGCGACTCGTAGAGCGCGGCGCGGGCGGGGTATTGGGAGCGGACTCGGAGAGTGCGGGCAATGTTGATGTCGTTCAGGACGAGCCAGCGGAAGCCCGCGTCGCGCAGCATCGGGAGGAGGGCGTCGCCGAGGTCGAGCTCGCGGGGGAGCAATCGCAGGTAGTCGAAGGCGACTGGGGGGGGCGAGTTGCGGGCGGCGGCGAGGAGGGCTTCGAACTGCTCGTCGGGCCAGTCGCGGCCGCGCCGGATCGGGATCGGGCGGGGGTTCGCGCGCTCGGCGGCGATCAAGTCGAGGCAGTCGCGCGTGAGCGGGAGCTCGAGCCAGGAGTCGGAGGCGACCTTCGTCCCGTCGGGCCAGGTGCGCTCGGCCCACTCGCGGAAGAGGACGCGCGTGTCGGGGCGGCGCAGAGTGAAACCCACTTCGAGGCTCGGGCGGGCGTTCCAGAGGAGCGGGAGCGCGAAGGCGGCGAGGACGGCGAGGCGCACGCGCCGCTGCCCGGCCGGCTGCGCGAGGGCGGCGAGGCGCGTCGCGACGAGCGGGACGGCGGCGCCGGTCGCGGCGGCGAGCGCCGGCAGGAGCGGCAGCAGATAGTCGGCCGGCTGCGCGCGGAAGCGGGCGATCAGGGCGAAGTGGAGCAGCGGCTGCACCGCGAGGACGAGCGCGGCAGCGCGCGCGCGCGGCGTCGTGAGCAGGAAGAGGGTCGCGAGCGCGGCCGGGATCAGGAGGGCGAGGCCGACCTGCTCGCTCGCCAGGATCCGGGCGTATTCGAGCGCGCCGTTGGCGGCCGGGTCGAAGCCGTAGTGGCCGCTCTCCATGTGCTGCTCGAGGAAGGCGAAGTCGCGTCGGAAGGCCGCCGCGTCGAGGAGGACGTAGGGCGACGTCGCGAGGAAGGCGGCGAGCGTGACGGCCGCCGCCCACGCGAGCGAGCGCAGCCGGCCCGGCAGCGTGCGCGCTCCGGCGCGTGGCACTGCGGCGAGCGCCGCCGCCGCGACCGGCAAGGCGAAGAGCGCCCCGTAGTACTTGCTCGAGCCGGCGAGCCCGGCGTGCAGCGCGGCGAGCAGGAGGTCGCTCCGCCGTCCGCCGCGCGCGTGGCGCAGCGCGTGCGCCAGCGCGAGCGCCCCGAAGAACGCACAGGGGATGTCGACCGTGATCGTGCGCGAGTTCGAGACGTGGAGGAGGCAGGTCGCGACGGCGAGCGCTCCGATCGGCGCGGCGAGGCGGCGGACGAAACGGCGCGGCGGCGCGTCGCCCTCCGGCGCGAGCGCGCGCGCCAGCTCGGCCGCGGCGCGCCCCGCCGCCCACGCGGTCGCGACGCCGAGCAGCGCGACGAAGATGCGCCCCGGCAGCAGCAAGACGCCCGGCTCGACCCAGCACGCGGCGCGGAACTCCGCGAGCGACCCCCAGCGCCCGCCGATCCAGCCGACCGCGAACTGCAGCCACGCGAGGAGCGCGTGCAGGTCGAAACCGAGCGACGGGTAGGCGAAGTAGTGCGGATCGAGGTCGCCGCGCAGGAAGCCGAGCGCGCGGTCCGTGACGATGTGCTCGTCGACGTTGGCGTAGGGGTAGGGGAGCCCGAAGCCGATGCCGAGCAGCCGCAGCGCCGCCGCGAGCAGGAGGATCCCGGCGAGCAGCCCCCGCGTCGCGCGCGCCATCGCTCCGATCCCCTCCGTCGGCCCGGGGTGCTACTGTGCCGCGCGCCCGTCCCAGCGCCAAGCGCGAGCCCCTCAC
>DASRRB010000029.1:0-6036 GCA_035695985.1 Planctomycetota bacterium
GCGGCCGCCGGGCGGCGGCTCGTCGTGCTCGCGCGACGCGGGCTCGGGATCGGGCGTCGCGCCCACGACGGACTGGTACCAGTGCACGTAGCGGTCGCGGCCGTCGGGATTGAGGCACGGGTCGATCACGACCAGCACGTCGTCGAGCAGCCGCGTCGTCGCGTCGTCCTGCGCCGCGGCGAGGTGGTACAGCACCGCGAGCGCGGCCTCGCTCGACGACGGCTCGTTGCCGTGCACGTTGTAGGAGAGCCAGACGACCGGGACCTGCTCGGCGATGCGGGCGCGCGCGGCCGCCTCGTCGGGGACGATGCGCGCGTCGGAGAGATCGCGCAGCCCGCGCGCGATCGCGTCGATGCGCGCCAGGTTGGCGGGGCTGCTCACGAAGCAGAGCAGCAGCGGCCGCCCCTCCGACGTGACGCCGTAGTCGACGACGCGCACGCGGTCGCTGGCTTTGGCGATCGCGCGTACCGTCGCGACCAGGTCGCGGTGCTCGGTGAAGCGGGCGCCGAGCGGCGCGCCGAGCAGCTTCTCGAGCCGGGGGACGTCGCCGCGGTAGCTCGGCGCCGGCGTGAAGGTGAAGCCGTCGGGGCGCGTCGACGCGGAGAGGTCGGCGGCCGGCCGCACCTGCGGGAGCGGGCGGGCGAGGCCGGCCGGAGCGGTCGCGAGGGAAAAAAGGACGCAGCCAGCGGCCGTGAGACCGGACGGACGGTTCATCCCGCGACTTCCTTCCACTCTTTTGTTCGCGAGGCGGGGCGAAGGGGGTCACCTTACTTCAGTCGGCGAGCCGTTTCCGTCCGATATCCCTGACCCATGTCCCGCCGGTCCGACGAGAAGAACGCCCGCCACGCGCCCGGCCGCAACGGCCACGCGCCGCTCACGCCGGAGAGCAACGGCCACGCGCCGGCAGGAAGTGCCGAGCGGGTCCTCGCGCTCGACGCGCTCGGCTCGCCGGTGCACGGCGCCGACCACCGCTCGGCCGAGTTCGTGAAGGAGCCGTGGCGGATCTTCCGCATCCTGTCGGAGTTCGTGGACGGGATCGACGAGATGCGCGACGTGAAGCCGGCCGTCTCGATCTTCGGCAGCGCGCGCACGCCCCGCAGCCACGCGAACTACCGCGCGGCGCGCAAGCTGGCGCGCGACCTGGCGAGACGCGGCTTCTCGATCGTGACGGGCGGCGGGCCCGGGATCATGGAGGCGGCCAACCGCGGCGCGAAGGACGGCGGCGGCCGCTCGATCGGGCTCAACATCAACCTCCCCCACGAGCAGAAGCCCAACCCCCACCAGGACGTCGCGCTGCACTTCCGGTACTTCTTCGTGCGCAAGTTCCACTTCGTGAAGCACTCGACCGCGTTCGTGAACTTCCCGGGCGGCTTCGGGACGATGGACGAGATGTTCGAGGCGCTGACGCTGATCCAGACCGAGAAGGTGCGCGAGCTGCCGGTGGTGCTGATCGGCAAGAAGTACTGGAGCGGCCTCGTCGAGTGGATCCGGCAGACGATGCTGCTGCAGCGCAACGTGAGCCACGGCGACCTCGACCTCTTCCACGTCACCGACGACCTCGAAGAGGCGGCCGACCTGATCGAGACCTGCTGGCGGAAGAACCTCGTCCTCTGCGAGGGGCTCGCCGAGGTCCGCCGCTCGCACTCCAGCCGCTGAGCCGGCGCGCGCGCGCTACCATCCCGGGTCGCGACGCCGCGTCGTCGCGCTTCCTCGCGTCCCGCGGAGAGTCGACCGGTGCGCGCCGCACTCCTGGCCGCGATCCTCGCGCTCCTCGGGGCGCTCGCCTGGTTCGCGCCCTTCCTCGCGCCCGGCCGCGCGCTGCTCGGCACCCATCCGCTGCTCTACCGGCCGTTTTCCGGCGCGCGCGACCTGATCCCCGCGGCGCAGTGCGAGGAGATCGTGCACGCGGCGCGGCCGCTCTACGGCGACAAGCTGCTGCAGCACGATCCCGAGGTGCGCCTCAGCTGGATGCGGCGCGGCGATCCGCTGCCGCCGACCTGGAATCCGCAGGTGCTGGGCGGCGTGCCCCACCTCGCGACCGGGCTCTCCTCGTCGCTCGCGCCGTGGATGTGGCTCGCGGCCTTGGTCGAGCCGCCGCGCTGCTACGCCGTCATCGCGACCGTGATGACGGCGCTCGCCGGCTGGTTCGCGTTCCTGATGCTGCGCGCGTTCGGCGTCGCCTCGCCGGCGGCGACGTTCGGCGCGCTGCTCTTCGCCGGCTCGGGCTGGATGTCGATCCACCAGGAGTACTTCCAGCTCACGGGCGCGGCGACCTGGCTGCCGCTCGCGCTCTGCGGCGCGAAGCGGATCACCGACACCGACGACGAGCGGCCGTGGCGCGGCGTCTTCGCGCTCGGCGTCGCGATCGGCGGCGCGTTCCTGTCGGGCTTCCCGCAGATCGCCGTCTACGCGCTGCTCGCGGCGGGGCTCTGGATCGGGCTCACGCTGCTCGTCGGGCTCGCGCGGCGGACCTGCTCGCTCCGGAGCGCGGGCCGGATCGTCGCGGCGGGCGCCTTCGCGGCGGTCGGCGGGCTCGGCATCGCTTCGCCGCAGCTCCTCTCGACCGCGCAGTTCGTCCGCCTCTCGACGCGCACCGCGCTCGGCGCGTCGGTCGTCGAGCGCCAGGCGCTGCCGCCGTGCGCGCTGCTCGGCTTCGTGTTTCCCGACCTGCTCGGCCGCGCGCCGACGCAGGCGGAGATCGACGCGGAGGCGGCGGTCGCGCGGAGCGAGCGGCGCGCGCCGAGACCCGAGTCGCTCTTCGGGCTCGCGCTCGCCGACACGGCGCGCGCCGACGTCCGCAACAACCCCTTCGAGATCGGCTGCACGCTCGGGCCGGCGGCGCTCGCGCTCGCGCTCTTCGGCGCGCTCTGCGGCCGGCGCGGCGCGCGCCTCTTCTTCTCGCTGCTCGCGGCGCTCGGCTTCGCGCTCGCGCTGCCCGGCCCGCTGCTCCACGCGAGCGTCGCGCTGCCGGGCCTCGACATCGGCGACCCCAAGCGCGCGCTCTTCGTGGCGCAGGCGGCGCTCGGCGTCCTCGCCGTGCTCGGGCTCGAGCGCGCCTTCGCCGACGAGCGCGCCGGCCGGCGGGCGACCGCGCTGCTCTTCGCGTGCACGCTGCTCCTCTTCACGCTGGCGGCGGCGGCCGGATTCCTCGCGACGCCGGAGCGGCTCGAGGCGTGGGCGGCGCCGCGCATCGCCGCGAGCCTCGGCCTTCCCGAAGCCGAGGTGCGCGCCGGCCTGCCGGCGATCGTGGTCGGGCGCGGCCGCGACCTGCTGCTGCGGGAGCTCGCCGGCGCCGGCCTCTTCTGCGCGCTCGCGGCGCTTGCGCTCGCGTGGCGGCAGAAGTGGCGCGCGCGGCCGCTCGCGCCGACGCTCGCGCTGTTCGCCGCGCTGGCGCTCCCGCTCTGGCTCTTCTGGCGCGACGCGACGTCGCCGATCCCGACGGCGGGACTCGACGCGCGGCCGCCGCTGGTCGACCTCCTGCTGAAGGCGCCGCCGCGCGGGCGCATCCTCCACGTGAACGCGGCCGGGACGGTGCCGGCGCTCCCGCCCAAGCTGCCGATGCTCTACGGCGTGCGCGACGCGCAGGGCTACGTCGCGGCGTTCCTGCGGACCTGGCAGGAGCTGTTCGAGGCGATCGAGCCGGGCTCGACGCTCTCGGTCGGGATCCTGCCCTTGAAGGACCCGGCGAAGCTCGCGCTCCCGCTCTTCCGCCGGCTCGACGTCGAGTACGCGCTGGTCGAGCTGCCGGCCGGCGCCGCGCCGCCGAGCGTCGCCGGCTGGTCCGAGGTCGCGATTCCCGGCGCGACCGAGCCGGACGATCCGGCGGAGCCGCGGCTGCACTGGTGGAAGGCGGCGGCGCCGTTGGGACGCGCGAGCTTCGTCGCGACCGTGCGCCTCTTCCCCGACGAGGACGAGGTGGTGCGCCGCCTCGTCGACCCCGCGCTCGATCCCGAGCGCGAATGCTGCGCGAGCGAGGCGGCCGCGGCGGCGCTGCTCGCGAGCGGCTTCGTCGACGCGCCGGCCGGACCGGGGGAGGCGCGCCGGCTCACGTGGCCGGGCGATCCGGCGGCGCCGGGCCGCGCCGCGCGCGCGACGCCGCTCGAGCTGCGGCCGGCCGCGCTGCGCTTCGCGACGGAAGGCGGCGGCGGGCTGCTCGTGCAGAGCGACGCGTGGTACCCGACGTGGCGCGCGCGCGTCGACGGCCGCGAGGTCCCGCTGCTGCGCGTCGACCACGCGCTGCGCGGCGTCGTCGTCCCGGCCGGCGACCACGTGGTCGAGCTCGTCGACGTGCCGCGCCCGCTGCTGCTCGGCCTCTTCCTCGCGCCGGCGGCGTTCGTGCTGCTCCTGCTGGTCGCACTCGCGCGCCGCGATCCGGCCGACGAGACCGACGCGACCGGCGCGGCCCACGCGCGCAGCGCGGCTATCGTCGCGCCGTGACCAACCCCTTCAAGCTCCTGAAGCAGGACCCGTCCGGCGCCCGCCTCGGCGAGCTCTCTCTCGCGCGCGGGAACGTCCCGACCCCGACCTTCATGCCGGTCGGCACGCTCGCCGCCGTGAAGGGGGTGACGCCGGTCCAGGTGGCGGAGACCGGCGCCGGGATCTGCCTCGCCAACACCTACCACCTCGCGCTGCAGCCGGGCGCCGACAAGATCGCCAAGCTCGGCGGGCTGCACGCCTTCATGGGGTGGAAGCGGCCGATCCTCACCGACAGCGGCGGCTTCCAGGTCTTCTCGCTGCCCAAGCGCGAGGTGAACGAGGAGGGCGTCACCTTCACCTTCGAGAAGGGCGACGCGCCGATGAAGCTGTCGCCGGAGCGCTCGATCGAGATCCAGGAGCAGCTCGGCGCCGACATCGCGATGGTCTTCGACGAGTGCATCGAGTACCCGTGCACCGAGGCGCGCGCCGCCGAGTCGATCGAGCGGACGTACCGCTGGGAGAAGCGCAGCCTCGCCGCCCACCGGCGGGCCGACCAGCTCCTGTTCGGCATCGTGCAGGGGTCGACCTTCCCGCAGCTGCGCAAGCGCAGCGCCCAGCAGATCGTCTCGCTCGGCTTCGACGGCTACGCGATCGGCGGCGTGAGCGTCGGCGAGGGGATCGAGCTGCTGAAGAAGATCGTGAGCGTGACCGCGCCCCACCTGCCCGCCGACCGCGCGCGCTACCTGATGGGCGTCGGCCTGCCGGAGGACATCTTCGCGGCGGTCGAGCGCGGCATCGACATGTTCGACTGCGTGATCCCGACGCGCTACGGGCGCGGCGGCACGCTCTTCACCGTGCGCGGCCGCATCCGCATCAACCACCGCAAGTACCGCCGCGACGGCTACCCGGTCGACAGGAGCTGCGACTGCTACACCTGCGCGACCTTCCCGCGCGCCTACCTCCAGCACCTCTTCACCGCGCGCGAGCCGCTGGGCGAGACGCTCGCGACGATCCACAACCTGCGCTTCTACCAGCGCATGATGGAACGCATCCGCGAGTCGATCGAACAGTCCCGCTTCGCCGAACTGCGCGACGCCTTCCTCGGCGAAATGCACGCGCTCGACAGCGACGAGTCCGAAGACCCCGCGCCGCCGGCCACTGAAACGCGCCGCGGACAACGCTGACTCCTGACACGCTGCGCGAGAACATCGAGGAGCGGACGTCGAGGACGGGAGTGAAGAGGCCGCGGGGAGCAAGGCTTCGTGGCGGATCGGGGTGCCCTCCGCCGCCAAAACCAACTGGGAAGAGGCGGCTCCGGCTGAACGCGCGGCCTATGGGACCGCCGATTTCATCTGAATGCGAGAAGACGGCCGCGCGAAGCCCCTCTCGCCACGAAGCCTTCTCCCCGCGTCCTCTTCGCACGGTCCTCGAACGACGTCCGACGTCGTTGCTGCGCCACGGAAGATGCATGGCGTAGGCACGATCGGCATCGGGTCGAAACTGGACGCTTGGAGCCACGGCACGGTCCTGAACGAAAGGGCGCGCGTCTCGCCTTTCTTGCTTACAAATCACGACGCACCGTGGTCGGGCGTCGGTCTGGCACGATCGATGTCGGCGTAC
>DASRRB010000030.1:0-2754 GCA_035695985.1 Planctomycetota bacterium
ATGCCGCGGCCGAATGAGGGCGCGGCCGCGCTTCCGCGGCCGCTGGTGAGAAACGAAACCGGGCGATGACTTTCGTCACCGCCCGTCTGGGAGTGCGGGGTCGGCCGCGCGCAGGGTGGAGTCACGTGCGGCCGGCCCCGCTCCGCGGGGTAGGGGAGTCTCAGGAAGGGATCGGCTCCTGACCGAGCGGCAGGAGCGTGGCGGGGCTCGTGGGTTCGCGAGACACGGACCGGCCGGCGTCGCGGGCGACTCGCTGCCTGCTCTGCGTCATGGTCGTCCCTCCTCGGTCGCGGTTCGTCGTCGGTCCGTGCTCGCGCTCAACCTGTACCTCGGAAGTACAAGGTGTCAAAAGCAGGGAGACGGAGGAGGGCGACTTCGGGAAGGAAGTTCGCGACGTTCAGCCGGCGACGGCGCGCCCCGCGCTGCCGACGAGCGTCTCGAGGTCGGCGATCTCCTTGGGGCACGCGCGCGTCAGGACTTCGTTTCCGTGGGTCGTGACGAGCACGTCGTCCTCGATCCGCACGCCGATGGAGCGGTATTCGGCCGGGATCGTCGCGTCGTCCTCGGCGAAGTAGAGGCCCGGCTCGACCGTGACGACCATCCCGGGCTCGAGGCGGCGGTGCTCGCCCGGCGGGCCGCCGCGCGCGAAGTAGGCGCCGACGTCGTGCACGTCCATGCCGAGCCAGTGGCCGGTCCGATGCATGTAGAAGCGACGGAACGTCCGGCTCGCGAGGATCTCCTCGACGGTGCCGGAGAGCAGCGAGAGCTCGCGCAGGCCGTCGATCAGCACGCGCACCGCGACGTCGTGCGCCTCGTTCACGCTCGCGCCCGGCTTCACCGCCGCGATCGCCGCGTGCTGCGCGGCGAGCACCAGCGCGTAGATCTGCCGCTGCGGCGCGGAGAAGCGCCCGCCGACCGGCCAGGTGCGCGTCACGTCGGAGGCGTAGCACTCGAACTCGCTGCCGGCGTCGAGCAGGAGGAGGTCGCCCGCCTCCATGCGGCGGTCGTTCTCGTGGTAGTGGAGGATGGTCGCGTTGGCGCCGCTCGCGACGATGCTCGGGTAGGCGGGGCCGAGCGCGCCGTTGCGGCGGAACTCCCCCTCGACGAGCGCCTCGATCTCGTACTCGTGCCGCCCCGGGGCGGTCGCGCGCATCGCCGCGACGTGCGCCGCGGCGGTGATCTCGGCGGCGCGCCGCATCGCGGCGAGCTCGTGCGCGTCCTTCACGACGCGCATCTCGTGCAGCAGGAGCGACGGGTCGACGATGCGTCCCGGCGCCGGATTCTGCTCGCGCACGCGCATGCGCAGCGAGTTCACGACGGCGAGGACGCGCGCGTCGAGGTCGGGCCGCAGCCCCGTGCGGTAGTACAGCGGATCGCGGCCGCGCAGGAGCTTGGGCAGCAGCGCGTCGAGCTCCTCGATCGAGTGCGCCTCGTCGACGCCGAGCGCCGCGGGGGCGCGCTCGACGCCGAGGCGGCGCCCGGTCCAGACCTCCTGCTCGCGGTTGCGCGGCTGCAGGAAGAGCACCTGCTCGCCCTCCTGGCGCCCCTTGCAGAGCACCAGCAGCGCGTTGGGCTCGGAGAAGCCGGTGAGCCACTGGAAGTCGCTGTCGGGACGGAAGCGGAACTCGTTGTCGCCGTTGCGCAAGTGCGACGCGGCGGTCGCGACCACGGCGACCGCGCCGTCCTCCAACGCGTCGAGCAGGCGGCGGCGGCGGGCGCGGTGCGGACTCTCGTCGGCGTTCATCCGGGGCAGCCTACCGTTTCGCGCGCACGCGCTGCCCGTCTACTCTTCGGGCGGCGCGCGCGGCGTCCCGCGCGTGGGAGGGATTCCCGAGGATGCTCCCCGAACGGCTCTTCCGCCGCCTCGATCGCGCGCGGCTCGACGGGACGTTGACGCGCCGCGCGGTCACCGGCGCGGCGCCGCTGATGCGCGAGCTGCAGGGCGGCCACGACCGCTTCCGCCGCGGCGGCGAGGCGGCCGCGCTGGCGAGCGGCGCGCAGCGCCTCGTCGACCACCTCTGCGAGGAGTTCGTCGTCGCGGGGAAGCGCGTCGACCTGCTCGACGAGCCGCGTCCCCACAAGCGCAAGGGCGGACGGATCGTCTTCGAGCTGCACGGGCAGTGCCGGCGCGACGGCGCGATCCGCGTCTTCGCCCGCACCGCCGCGCAGCAGCGGCCGGTCGCCCTGAAGACGCTGCTCGAGACGCTCGTGCACGAGTTCGTGCACCACTACGACTTCGACTGCTTCGGCGCGTCGGTGCACTGCTCCGGCTTCTACGAGCGGCTCGGCCAGCTCTACCGGCCGCTGCGCGAGGAGGTCGAGGCGTGAGGCGGTGGTTCCCGGGTCCGCGGAAGGTCCCGCTCGGCGCGGTCGCCGCGGTCGCCGCGGGGGCGGCGCTGCTCGCCGGCGGGTGCGTGGCGCCGCCGAAGAGCCGTGCGGCGGCGGTCCTCGAATTCGAGGCCGCGGCGCGCGGCGGCGAGCGCGTCGACTCCTTCACCGCATCGGGCGGGACGGCGCTGCACGTGAGCGCCGCGACTCCGCCCGTGGTCGTCGCGCGGCCGCCGGCCGGCTCGCCGCGCGAGCGGCTCTGGGTCCGCGGCTCGACGCGCGGCGCGACGACGTCCGCTCCGCTGCGCGTGCGCTGCGGCGGCGTCGAAGTGCAGGTCGAGCTGCCCGCGACCGGCCATCGCGACCGCTTCGAGTGGACGCCGCTCGAGCTGGCGCCGGCCGCTGCGTCGGCGGACGGCGACGTCG
>DASRRB010000031.1:0-13235 GCA_035695985.1 Planctomycetota bacterium
CGATGGCGGCGAGTCCCGTGTTCGCCCTCGTGCTGCTCGCCGCCGCGCTCTTCTTCCGTCCGGCCGCGCTTCCCGCCGCCCTGCCGCTCCTCGCGCTCTGGCTCGCGGCGCCGGCGATCGCGGGTTGGCTGAGCGCGCCCGTCCGCCTGGCGTCGTCGGACCTCGACCCCGAGGATCGCGCGCAGCTGTCGCGGCGGGCGCGGCGGGCGTGGCGCTACTTCGAGGAGCTCGTCGGGCCGGCGGACCATTGGCTCCCTCCCGACAATCTCCAGGAGGTGCCGGTCGCGACGATCGCCCATCGGACGTCGCCGACCAACATCGGACTGGGGCTCCTGTCCACGCTGACCGCGCGCGATCTCGGGTTCCTCACGGCGCGGCAGCTCGCCGACCGGCTCGATCCGATGCTCACGACCGTCGAATCGCTCGAGCGCTTCGAGGGTCACCTGCTGAACTGGTACGACACGCGGACGCTCGCGCCGCTCCCGCGGAAGTACGTCTCGACCGTCGACAGCGGGAACCTCGCCGGCGCGCTCATCGCGCTCGCGACCGCGCTGCCGCGGCTCGCGAACGAACCGGTCGACGCCGCGATCCGACGGGAGGCGGTGACGACGACGGCGAACCTGCTGCGCGAGAGCATCGAGGCCCTGCCGGCGGGCGCGCTGCAGACCGATCCGGTCGTCGCGAGCTTGCGGCGCGACGTCGCGCGCTTCCTCCTCGATCCGCAGCTCGACGACCCGGCCCTCGCGGAGCCGGGCTGGCGCGAGCGCGCCGCGGCGCTGCGCGTCCCCGCCGCGCCGACGCGCGAGCTCGACGACGTGATCCACTGGACCGCAGCGCTCGCCGACGCCGTCGCGCTCGCGCCCGGAGAGGTCGCGTCGGCGGAGCTCGCAGGGCGGTTCGACGCGCTCGCGCAGCGCGCCCGCGCGCTGGTCGACGGGATGAACTTCAAGTTCCTCTTCGATCCGCAGCGCAAGCTCTTCTCGATCGGCTGCCTGCTCGCCGATGCCGACGGCCCGGGCCGGCTCGACCCCAGCTACTACGACCTGCTCGCCTCGGAGGCCCGGCTCGCCAGCTTCATCGCGATCGCGAAGGGCGACGTCCCGCAGGGGCACTGGTTCCGGCTCGGTCGCGCCCTCGTCGACGTGCATCGCCAGCCCGCGCTCGTCTCGTGGAGCGCGTCGATGTTCGAGTACCTGATGCCGCAGCTGCTGATGCGGGCCTATCCCGGCACGCTGCTCGAGACGAGCTGCCGCAACGCGCTGCGGCGCCAGATCGACTACGGCGAGGAGCGCGGCGTGCCGTGGGGCATCTCGGAGTCGGCCTTCAACTTCGTCGATCGCCAGAACCAGTACCAATACAAGGCGTTCGGGGTCCCGGGGCTCGGGCTGAAGCGCGGCCTCGCCGACCACCTCGTCGTCGCGCCCTATGCCACGGCGCTCGCCGTGCTGATCGATCCGCGCGCCGCCGCGGAGAACCTGCGGGCGCTCTCGCGGCTCGGGCTCGAAGGCCGCCTCGGCGACTACGACGCCATCGACTTCAGCGAAGCCGGACGCGTCGACCTCGCGTCGTCGGACGCGTCGCAGCGGGCGGACGGGGGCGTGGTCGTGCGCACGTACATGGCCCACCACCAGGGCATGTCGCTGGTCGCGTTCGGCGAGGCGCTGCTCGGCGCGTCGACGCGCGAGCCGCCGATGGTCGCCCGTTTCCACGGCGACCCGCAGATCCAGGCGACCGAGGCGCTGCTGCAGGAGCGGGTGCCGAGGAGCGCGCCGATCACGCAGCCGCGGCCGCCGTCGGCGAAGTCGGAGCCGCCGGTCGTCCCGGCCGCGCCGCGCCGGTACCGGACGCCGCACACGCCCCAACCGCAGGCGCATTTCCTCTCGAACGGCGCCTACACGACCGTGGTGACCAACTCCGGCGGCGGCGCGTCGCTGTGCCGCGCGAGCGCGGTCTCGCGCTGGCGGGAGGATCGGACGCGCGACGGCGGCAGCCAGTTCATCTACCTGCGCGACGTCCGCAGCGGCGCGGTCTGGTCGGCCACGCACCAGCCGACCGGTCGCGAGGCGGAGTCCTACCTGGTCACGTTCCTCCCCGATCGCGCGTTGTTCCAGCGCGTCGACGACGGCATCGAGACGCAGCTCGAGATCGCCGTCTCGCCGGAGAACGACGTCGAGGTGCGCCGGCTCTCCGTGACGAACCGGAGCCCGCGTCCGCGCGAGATCGAGGTCACGAGCTTCGTCGAGCTCGCGCTCGCGGCGGTGGCGGAGGACCTGGCCCACCCCGCCTTCGGGAAGCTCTTCCTCGAGACCAGCTACTCGCCGGCGAACTCCGCGATCCTCTGCGCGCGGCGGCCTCGCGCCGCCGGCGAGGCGGGCGCCGTCGCGATCCACGTCTTGAGCGTCGAGGGGCGCATGCAGGGGGCGGTCGAGTGGGAGACCGACCGCGCGCGCTTCCTCGGTCGCGGCCGCGATCCCTCCGATCCGGTCGCGCTCGACGGCCGTTCGCTGTCGGGCACGACCGGCGCGGTCCTCGACCCGATCGCGAGCCTGCGCGTCCGCATCCGGCTCGCGACCGGCGGCGTCATGCGGATGGCCTTCACGACCGGCGTCGCTCCCGATCCGGAGAAGGCGCTCGCGCTGGCGGAGCGGTACCACGATCCCGCGGCGGCGGCGCGCTCGTTCGCGCTCGCGTTCACCAACGCGCGCGTCGAGCTCGCGCACCTCGGGATGACGCCGGAAGAGGCGCAGGTCTGCATGGACCTCGCGTCGCGGGTCTTCTACACCGACCCGTCGCTGCGCGCGGAGCCGGAGCTCCTCGCGACGAACACGCTCGGACAGCCCGGCCTCTGGTCGCACGGCATCTCGGGCGACCTGCCGATCCTCCTGGTGCGCGTGGTCGGCGCGGGCGACCTGCCGCTGATCCGGCAGGTGCTGCGCGCCAGCGACCTCTGGCGGCTGAAGGGCCTCGCCGCCGACGTCGTGATCCTGAACGAGCACCCGACCAGCTACCGCGACCAGGTGCACGACCAGATCTCCGCGCTGCTCGAGAGCGGATCGTGGGCCGCGGCGAAGGGGCGCACGGGCGGCGGCGTCTTCCTGCTGCGCGGCGACACGATGGGGGACGCCGAGCGCGTGCTCCTCTGCGCGACCGCGCGCGCGGTCCTGCGCGGAGATCGCGGCGGGATCGTCGACCAGTTGCAGGTCCCTTTCGACCGCCGCCGGCCGCCGCCGCGCTTCGTGCCGAGACGCCCGCTCCCTCCGTCGCCCGCGCCGCGGATCGCCGAGCCGCCAGTTCCACCGCTCAAGCTGATGAACGGGCGGGGCGGATTCTCGGGCGACGGCCGCGAGTACGTCGTCGTCCTGGAAGGGGACGCCGAGACGCCTTTGCCGTGGACCAACGTCATCGCGAACCCCGGCTTCGGCACGCTCGTGACCGCCTCGGGCGTCTCGTTCACGTGGTCAGAGAACAGCCGGGAGAACCGGCTCACCGCGTTCGCCAACGACCCGGTCACCGACCCGCTGTCGGAGGCCGTGCTGATCCGCGACGACGAGACCGGCGAGACCTGGAGCGCCACTCCGGGTCCGCTGAAGCGCAGGCCCGACGACTCGCGCTGGATCGTCCGCCACGGCGCCGGCGTCACGCGCTGGGAGCACGGAGCGTCCGGCATCGCGCAGGAGCTCGCCGTCTTCGTCGACGACGCGGATCCGGTCCGCTTCGCGCTGCTCCGCCTCTCGAATCGCTCCGGACGCCGGCGGCGCCTGTCGCTGTTCGCCTATGCCGAATGGACGCTCGGTCCCGCGCGACCGGGCGAGCGGCTCCACGTCGTCACCGAGGTCGACACCGCGTCGGGCGGCGTGCTCGCGCGCAACCCCTTCAACCAGGACTTCAAGGGGCGCGTCGCGTTCGTCGCGTCGGGGATGCGTCCCGATTCGGTCACCGGCGACCGCACCGAGTTCCTCGGCCGGAACGGGTCGCTGCGGCGGCCGGCGGCGCTCGGGCGCTGGGAGCTGTCGGGAGCGACGGGCGCCGGACTCGATCCGTGCGCGGCGCTGCGGTGCGTGGTCGACCTGGCGGTCGACGAGACGTGCGAGCTCGTCTTCGTCCTCGGCCAGGGGCGGGATCGCGCGGACGCGCAACGGCTGATCGCGCGCCACGCCGACGTCGCGGCCGCGAAGGCGGCGCTCGAGCGCGTCGAGCGCGGATGGAACGAGACGCTCGACGCGGTCCAGGTCGAGACTCCCGACGACTCGTTCAACCTGATCCTGAATCGCTGGCTGCAGCTCCAGGTCATCGCGTGCCGTCTCTGGGCCCGTTCGGGCTACTACCAGCCGGGCGGCGCCTTCGGCTTCCGCGACCAGCTCCAGGACGTCATGGCGATCGCGTCGTCACGGCCGGATCTCTGTCGCGAGCACCTGCTGCGCGCCGCCGCGCGGCAGTTCGTCGAGGGCGACGTGCAGCACTGGTGGCACCCCGGCAGCGGCGTCGGCGTGCGGACGCGCTGCTCGGACGACCTGCTCTGGCTGCCGTTCGCGGTCGCCCACTACGTCGAGTCGAGCGGCGACCGGGCGGTGCTCGACGTCGCGGTCCCGTGGCTCGTCGTGCCGCCGCTGAAGCCGGGAGAGGACGGCGCGTACGGGTCGCCCCCGGTCTCGGCCGAGAGCGCGCCGCTCTACGACCACTGCGTGCAGGCGATCGACCGCGGACTCACGTCGGGTCCGCAGGGGCTGCCGCTCATCGGCTCGGGGGACTGGAACGACGGGATGAACCTCGTCGGGAAGCTCGGCCGCGGCGAGAGCGTGTGGCTCGGCTGGTTCCTCCACATGGTGCTGACGCGCATCGCGCCGATCTGCGAGGCGCGCGGCGACGCGGCGCGCGCGACCCGCTACCGGAGCGAGGCCGTCCGCATCGCGGAGCGCGTCGAGCTGGCGTGGGACGGCGACTGGTATCGCCGCGCCTACTTCGACGACGGGACGCCTCTGGGGTCGGCGCAGGACGCGGAGTGCCGGATCGACGCGATCGCGCAGTCTTTCGCCGTCCTCTCGCGGGCCGCGCGCCCGCAACGCGCCGAGCTCGCGACGAACGCCGTGCGCACCCACCTGATCCGGCGCGACGCGGGGTTGATCCTGCTGCTCACGCCGCCGTTCGACCGCACCGCGCACGATCCGGGCTACGTCAAGGGCTACGTGCCCGGCGTCCGCGAGAACGGCGGTCAATACACCCACGCCGCGGTCTGGACCGCGATGGCGATCGCGCGCCTCGGCAACGGCGACGAGGCCGTCGAGCTGTTCCACATGATCAACCCGATCAACCACGCGCGCACCCTTCCCGACGCGGAGCGCTACAAGGCCGAGCCGTACGTCACCGCCGGCGACGTCTACGCGCACCCGATGCACCTCGGTCGCGGCGGCTGGACGTGGTACACGGGCTCCGCGGGATGGCTCCACCGGCTCGGTGTCGAGAGCATCCTCGGCGTCGTGCGGCGCGGCGCGACGCTCTCGGTCGACCCCTGCATCCCCGCCGGCTGGGACCGCTGCTCCGTCCGCTGCCGTTTCGGACGGACGACCTACGAGATCGTGATCACCAATCCCGCGCGTCGCTGCCGCGGCGTCGCGACCGCGACGCTCGACGGGGAGCGCGTCGACGCGACGGCGATCCCGCTCGGCGACGACGGGGCGGTCCACAAGGTCGAGATCGTGCTCGGCGATCCGGCCGCCGCCGCCACGACGACCGCGGCGGTCGCGGTCAGAGGCGCTTGAAGAAGTCCTCCGAGTCGTCGATCTCGGAGAGGAACTTCTTGAAGTCGGTCTTCGACTGCTCGTCGATCCGGGTCGCGTCGGGGCCGCGCGCCGGGCCGAGGATGCGGTCGACCACCTCGTTGGGGACGTAGACCTCGCCCGACAGCTCCTTGTCGAGCACGACCTCCTCGAGGCCGACCAGCTCGTGCTTCACGAGCGGCGACTTGGGACCGAAGAGCTTGCGCCGCCGCACCAGGTCCTCCTCGGAGCGCGCGACGAGCTTCAGGAGGTCGGCGGCGTCGAGGTAGGGCGTGCCCTGCGTCAGCTCCTGGAAGACGAGCGTGACCAGGATCACGAGATGCTCCTCGTCCAAGTGGTGCTCCGCCTTCATCTGCACCAGCGGGAAGCGCGCGGAGTTGGGCGTGGCGGCGAGGCGCGCCGTGATGAGGGAGGAGAAGCGCGGGATCTGCCGGTTGAGCAGGGTGATCGACTCGGGCAGTCCGTCGTCGTCGAGGTCGTCGGTGTACTCGAAGTGGAAGAGCTTGGCCGCGCGCTTCTGGTAGAGGCGCGAGAGGCGGCGCAGGTCCATCACGTGGTCGAGGTGGTTGCGGTAGGGCCGCTTGGCCGGGTCGACGGTGCGCGCCGGGGTCGAGCCGCGCTCCGGCCGCGACTTGAGCGCGCGCAGCAGAATGCGGAAGGCGCGGTCGGAGAGGCGGTAGCGCAGGTCGAGGAGCTCGGCGTCGCCGTCGGTGCCCTGCAGCTCCGGGACGATGACCCCGGCCATCACGAGGCGCGATTCGGGCGCCAGCAGGCGGACGCCCTCGAGCAGCGCGAAGGAGCCGTCGAAGAGGACGCCGAGCAGCTCGCGCCCCTTCATGGCGGTGTCCTCGCTGGAGAGCCGCCGCTTCAGCAGCTCGAGCATCAAGAGGACGTGGTCCTTCCCGAGCTTGTATCGCAGGAGCAAGGTCTGCAGCGGGCCGCTGCCGGCGAACTCCTTCAACAACTTGCCGACATTCAGCATCCGCTCGCGCGCCTGGCGCGTGAGCGCGGCGTGGTCGGCGGGGGGGAGCGCGAGCTCGCGCTGGCTGCGCCGGATGTTCCCGATCTCGTCGGCGAGATCGAGCAGCCGTTTCAAGAGCGTGCGATCGTGGCGAGGATTCATCGCGAGCACCCTCCGCGTCCGACGGCTCTTTGATATCGCACGCGGATTCGACTCTACTACCGCCGTCAGCCGCGCCCCGCGGGATCCGGGAACGGATTGCCGGGCGCACGTCGCGCGGGCGGGGGATGTGCAGCAGGGGGAGACGCGGACGCGATGGGAATGGTGATCGCCGGCGCCGATTTCGGCTCGAACAAGGTCGGCTACATCGTCGCGGAGATGAAGGGCGGCGAGCTCGAGACCATCGAGCGGGAGAGCCGGTTCACGCGGCTCGCCGAAGGCATCGCGGAGAACAACCGCCTCTCCGGCGAGGCGATGGCGCGCACGCTCCTCTACTGCAACGAGATGCACAAGCGCTTCCGCAAGCTCGGCGTCGAGAAGTTCCGCGGCGTGGGGACCGAGGCGCTGCGACGCGCCAGCAACACGCCCGACTTCCTCGAGCTGATCGAGCCGATCCTGGGCTGGCCGGTCGAGGTGATCAGCGGCGAGGAAGAGGGCCGCATCACCTTCCACGGCGTGCGCATGCAGTATCCGAAGGGCCCGCTCGCGATCATCGACATCGGCGGCGGGTCGGCCGAGATCGTGGTCGGCGGCGATCCGCCCAAGCGCGGGCGCGAGCCGGTCGAGATCTTCAGCTCGCGGCTCGGCGCCGTCGTCCTGACCGAGCGGTGCGGAGAGCGCTGGAACGAACTCGTGAAGGTCATCCGCAGCGAACTCAAAGGCTGGCGCCCCAAGTGCGACCTGCCCGAGGTCCTGACCGTCTTGGGCGGGACCGGGACCAACCTCACGATGATGGACCTCGACGACCACGACGTGGAGGACGATCACATCGAGGGGCACCTGATCGAGCTCGGACGATTGGAGGAATTGCGTGGTCGCACCCAGGGGATGTCGCCCAAACAGCGGGTCGAGAAGCTGGGTCTGATCCCCCAACGAGCCGATATCCAGATTGCAGGCCTCGCCGTGCTCGAGACGGTCATGGACCACCTCGGAGTCTCGGCGATCCGGACGACGCGCTTCGCGCTCCGCCACGGAGTGGTGAGGTCGATCGTCCAGGACGCGTGAACCGCGGCGGAGAAGCGATTGAATCGCGTGCAGGCGTCGACTCCCAAGAGACGCTCCGGATGGGCGTTCCCCTGGCGCGGGCTCCTGGTGCTCGCCGTCCTGATCGGCCTCGTGCGCGTGATCTTCTGCGCGGTGCTGCGCGTCCAGTCGGGCTCGATGGAGCCGACGCTCCACGGCGACCCGGCGCACGGGGACGAGCTCCTGGTCTTCACGCCCTATTACAAGGTGTGGTCCCCGGAGCGCTTCGACCTCGCGATGTTCGACCGCCCGAGCAACGAGGACACGCAGGACCTCGCCGCGGAGAAGATGAACGTCAAGCGCGTCGTCGGGCTGCCCGGCGAGTCGATCCGGATCGACGACGGCGACCTCTACGTCACGTCCGCCGGGGGGACGATCGAGAAGCGCGTCGCGAAGCCCTACGACGACTTCCGGCCGATGCTGATCCGGCGCTTCTTCGAGCGCTTCGGCGCCGAGTTCGAGAGCCACTTCACCTACGACCCGGAGGAGGTCCGTCCCGAGGCGGGCGGCATCACGATGATCGGCGGGGAGAACAAGACGCTCGGGGCAGAGATCGCCCTCTCCCCCCAGGCGGTCGCCCTGGACGACGGCTGGATGGACGCCTCCGGGCTCGACCACCCCGGGGAGCTCCCCGAGCAGGACATGCTCTTCGACCTCGAGGTGGCCGTCCAGAAGCCGACCGCCTGCATGAACTTCAGCTTCAACATCGGGGTGAGCGAGTTCAGCTTCGACATCGTCCCGCGCGCCCCGGGCCACGACGTCTCCGCGACCCGGATGAGCGACGGCCCGATCGAGCCGTTCCGGGAGCAGGTCCGCGAGATCTCGGCGGGCTCGAAGCACCGCCTCGAGTTCTTCTTCATCGACGGCCAGGTCGGGGTGGCCGTCGACGGCCGCAAGGCGCTGTGCGAGGCGCTGTCGCCGGTGGGGGGCTCGATGGGCGCCGGACGCGGCCTCTCCCACCCGAGGTTCAGCGTCTGGGCGAGCGATGCGCGCCTGACGAAGTTCGAGGTCTGGCGCGACGTCCACTACACCGAGCCGTCCGGGGCGAAGTACGCCGGCCGGTCATCCTCGTACGCGATCCCCGACGATTCGATCTTCGTCCTCGGGGACAACAGCCGCGACTCGATCGACAGCCGCTTCTACGGGGCGGTGCCTTTGAAGAGTCTGCAGGGGTTCCCGTTCTTCATCGTCGGACCGAAGGCGCGCATGGGGTTCGTGCACTGACCGGACGCGGTCTCCCGAACCGCCCGTTCCTGATTCAGGCGTCCGAGTCGGACGATCCCCGCTCGACGATCAGAGGCAGGCGGCTGCCAACATCAGGGCGACCATCGCGAGGGCGGCCGCAGTATCACGCAGGAGCACGAAGCGGACTGGCGTGCGAGCCGTAGTGGTCATCGTCGGTTCCTCCTACTACCGGTTGCGCGAACGATCAACGAATGGAAGTATCGTACGAACGAAGTACTAACGTCAAGAACTTTTTTTGAATCTCACGGAGTCCCTGGGGAGAAGCGGCCTTCCGCCGAAACTCCCGACGCGCCTGCCGGGTTGCTGCGCCCCCTCATGAGGTCCGCTGAAGCGATGGAGCAAGGGATCGCGCCCGATCCGGGGCAGGGCTGGATGGCCGAGTTCCAGCACGGCGACGACGCCGCCTTCGAGCGCATCGTCGTCCACTACGGCGACCGCGTCCTCGCCTTCTTCCGCCGCTGCGGCGCCGACCGCAGCTCCGCCGAGGACCTCGCCCAGGAGGCGTTCCTTCGGATCGCGCGCGCCCGCGACCGCTACGAGCCGACGGCCCGCTTCACCACCTGGCTCTACCGCATCCTCGCGCGCATCGCCGCCAACGACGGCACGCGCAACCGCTGGCGGCGGGCGACGACCATCCGCCAGGGGCGGCACGACGACGACCCGCAGCCGGGGATCCCCGAGCTCGCCGCGCCGCACGCCGCCGATCCTGCGACGATCGCCTCGGTCTCCGACCTGCGCGCCCGCGTCCGCGCCGCCGTCGCCGAGCTGCCCGAGTCGCAGCGGATCGCCCTCGTCCTGAACCGTTTCGAAGGGGCGAGCTACGACGACGTCGCGGCCGCCCTCGACCTCTCGATCCCCGCCGTGAAGTCGCTGCTCCATCGCGCCCGCGAGAACCTGAAGCAGCGGCTGCTGCCGTTCCTCCAACAGGAGGTGCTCGATGAACTGTGAAACCCTCTGCGACCACCTGCTCGAGCTGACCGACGGCTCGCTCGAGCCCGACCTGGCTCAGGAGTGCCGCGCCCACCTCGCGGCGTGCCCCCCGTGCGCCCGGGAAGCCGCCCGCCAGCGCGCGACCTGGCGCCTCCTGGGCGAGCTCCCCGCCGAGAAGACCTCCCCCGCCCGCCTGAAGCAGATGGCGGCGACGGCGCTCGCCGCGGCCCGTGCCACCCCTGAGGTCCAGGAGACGGACCTCGAGCCGGACCGCGGCGGGGCGCCCGACCTCCCGGCGGGGCTGGGGAGGCCAGGGGGGCCAGGGCGGATGGTCGCCCTGCGCCGGCGGTGGGTCCAGGTCGCGGCCGCCGCGGCGCTCGTGGTCGTGACCGCGCTCGGCGCCGAATGGGTGTTCCATGCGAGGCCCCCGGCCGGCGGCCCAGGCGAAGGCGAGGCGTCCGACTGCCCCGTCGACCCCGAATTCGTCGGCGACTTCGAGGTGCTGCGCGACCTCGCCGACGTCGACGACTCGGCCGACGGCGAGCTCCTCGACCTCGACCACGACGAAGTGGTGATGCTGCAGCTGTGCGACGGATGAACGCGCAAGGAAGTCCGACCATGAACGCGACCATGAGCATGAAGACGAGGGCGACCGGGGCGGGGATCGGCGGGCTCGCGCGCCTCGTCGTCGCGCTCGCGCTGGGGGTCGGATTCGCCGGGCGCGCGACCGCGCAGGACGTCGAGCCGACGCGCACGCAGGATCCGCCGCCGTCGCGAGCACCCGAGGCGAAGCCGAACCCCGACGAGGTGAAGGCGCGCTGGCAGAAGATGACTCCGCAAGAGCGCAAGCGGCTGCAGGAGAGCTTCGCGCGCTGGCAGAAGCTCAGCGACGAGGACAAGGCGAAACTCCGCGAGCGCCACGCCCGCCTCGACGAGGCGCGCCGCTCCACGCGCGAGCTCCTCTCCGACGAGGAGCGCGCCCGCCTCGAGAAGCTGAAGGACGACGAGCGCCGCGCCGAGCTCACCGCGCGCAGCAAGAAGCAGCTGCGCGAGCGCTTCGACCGCCTGCCGCCAGATTTGCAGAAGGGCCTCGAGCACGAGCTGCGCGACGCGCCGCCGGGCAAGCGCGCCGAGCGTGCCCGCCGCTACCTCGAGCGCGAAGTCCCCAGGCGCATGCATGACGCCTTGGTCCGCCGCGTCAACAGCGGCGAGCTCCCGCGCGAGGACGTCGAGGCGCTCGCGAAGAAGATGAACGGGAAGCCGAAGCTCGAGCGCATGCGGCTGCTGCGCGAGTTCGCGCTCGCGCACCCGGAGACCTTCAAGCTCTCGCCGGAGCTCCGCAAGAAGCTGCGCGAGCACGCGCCCGGCGACGCCGGTCTGCGCAACGACGTGCGGCTGCTCGAACAGGTCCAGCGGCGCGCGCGCCGGAACCCCGAGGGTGGCAAGCGGCGCGTCGAGACGCCCGACAAGAACCGCTGAAACCCGCAGTGGAGGAATGGACGGCGCCGGGCGGATCGGCGCGCTCCGAATCCTCCTGAACCCTCCCGGTCGCGAGCGGACAATCCTCCGCGCATGGCCGAGCTGCCGCCGCCGTTCGACGATCAGTCCTTTCGCGAGCACGCGCGCTTCGTGCGGGCGCTCGCGGGAGCGCTCGCGCGCGATCGCGACGAGGCCGACGAGGTCGTGGCGCGGACGTTCGCGAGCGCGGTCGAGCAGCGGCCGCGGGCGGGGGCGCAGTTGCGCGGATGGCTTGCGCGCGTCGCACGGCGTGCGCTGTCGCGGCTGCGGCGCGACGACGCGCGGCGCGACGCGCACGAGAGCGTGGCGGCGCGCAGCGAGCGGGTCGATACGGATCCCGCGGACCTCGCGGCGCGCTCGGAGCTGAGCGACAGGATCGCGCTCGCGTTCGCGCAGCTCGACGAGCCGGCCAAGTCGACGCTCTTCCTGCGCTTCTTCGCCGACCTCACGCCGAAGCAGATCGCGGCGCGGCAGCAGCTGCCAGTCGAGACGGTGAAGACGCGGTTGAAGCGGGGGCTCGCGAAGTTGCGCTCGCGGCTCGACGAAGCGAGCGGTTCGAAGCGCAGCGACTGGCGCGCGACAGCGATCGTCCTGGCGCAGCACGGTGGACCGTGGGTCGGAATCGCGAAGGTGAAGGGGGTCGCGGCGGCCGCGGTGTTGGTGGTGCTCGCGGGAGCGGTTGCGTGGACGAACTTCGCGCGCGAGCTCGGTTCAGAAGCGCCGGCGAGCATCGAGAGTGCGTCTGCCCCTCTCGGCGCCTCGACCGACGTCGACGCGACTCTGCCCGGCGCCGAATCCGACGTCGTGTCGGCCACCGCCGACGCGAGTGCTCCGCAGCGTTCCGAGGAGAGGCAGCTCCCGTTCGCGACCGGTGTCGTCACCGACGAGAACGGCGCGCCGCTCGCCGGCGTGCGCGTCGTCGCGAGTCTCGAGGACCCTTTTCCCAGCCATGCCGCGCTCATGACCGGAATGGGGTCGCCGCCGGCACCGTCCCACGCCGCGGCGCTCGACGTCTCGCGCGTCGAACACGACACGCTCGCGCGCACCGATCGCGACGGTCGCTTCGTCGTTCGGGCCGCACCCGAGAAGCTCGCCGGCCTCTACTTCGTTGCGCCGGGACGCGCGCCTGCGTCGTGCTTCGATCTCTCTTCATTTCCTGCCGAGAACCAGGGTCGGCACGTGACGCTGGTCGTCGGTTGCACGATCCGCGGTCACGTCCGCGATCACGACGGACGGCCGGTGTCCGGCGCGATGGTCGGCGCGAGCCTCGTGGACGCGCCACCCGAAACCGTCGTTCACGGGAGCCATCCGCTCCTCCTTGGCGGGACGATCCCGCCATCGAGAGTCCTTGCGATGCAGTCGTGCATCGACGCGAGCGGCGGCTTCGAGCTCGTGTTGCCGCGGCGCAGCTTCCGGCTCGACGTCGGCGCGACGGGCTACGTCGACGATCTCGAATACTGCGAGGGCGTCGACGCGGAGTTCGAGTTCACGCTGGGGCGGAGCCGGACGCTGCTCGACGTCGTCGACGCGCGGACGGGCGCGCCCGTCGACGGCGTGCGCGCGCT
>DASRRB010000032.1:0-5830 GCA_035695985.1 Planctomycetota bacterium
GTCGACGACTTGCACGGGACGACGTCGACGCTCGACGCCCAACAGCGCAGCGACCTGGTCGAGTTCCTGAAGTCGCTGTGACGGTTCCGTCCGGAGGCTTCGCGGGCCCTCGCGCGAACGGGACGCGTCGTGGCGGTTGGAGCTCCTCGTCTTGAGCCGAACGAGCGTTCTCCTGCTGGCTCGTCTCGCGCTGTCCCTCGTCGCCGTGCTCTCGATCTGCGGCGTCTATGCGTTGGTGACGGGACGTTCGCCACTGAGCGGGCTTTCGCGGACGCCGCCGGAGTTCCGCCTCCACTTCGACCGGGAGAGGGAGGAGGCGGCCGCGCGCAATCCGGGGGAGTACCGGGTCCACGTCGATCCGCGGGTCCGCTACACGCTGAGGACGAACAGCAAGCTGGCGTTCGTCGATGCCGCGGTGAACACGGACGCGCTCGGCATTCGCGTCCGCGCCGGACCGCCGCCGCTGCCGCAGGCGCGCACGATCGTGATCCTCGGCGATTCGGTCGCCTTCGGGACTGGAATGACCGACGACGCCTGCATCGCGCAGCGGCTCGAGGACGAGCTCGCGGCCGCGCGCGGGATCGACGGCCCCCGCGACGTCGTCTGCCGCACCGTCGCCGTTCCGGGCTGGAACTGGACCAACGAGTTCAGCTTCCTCGAGGACCACTTCGACCGGCTCCGGCCCTGGATCGTGCTCTACTTCCCGATCAGCAACGACCTGACCGACACCGACGACGTCCTGGAGACCGGGCACCGGCGCGTCGCCGTCGACGTCACGCAACCCGACCCGCTCCTTCCCGTCAGCCTCGGCCGCACGCAGCAGCTGCTCTCTTCCTATTGGCCCCGCGTGCAGAAGGGGCTCCTCGAGCTGACCGATCGCGAGATCGGACCGGTCGTCCTGAACGTCGACCTCGGCGGCGAATCGACCCGCCGCTACGACGCCATGGCGAAGGGCATCGCGCAGCTCGCGCGCGACCTCGAGCGACGCGGCGTCCGCTTCGCGTCGTTCGATCTCGAGGAGTCCGGATTCACGCACGCGCTCGCGCGACGGCTCGCGCGGATGGAGCCGCAGTTCCCCCGGATCCCGCTGCTCGACAAGGTGACGACCCAGGACCGGCTGCCGACCGACCCGCACCCGAACGACACGGTGAACCGGGTGCTCGCCCACTGGATCGCGCAGGAGCTCGTCCTGAACCTGCACTGGGTCGACGGTCGTCTGCCCGCCGACGCCGTGCCGCAGGCGTATCTCGGACGGCGCGGCGCGCGCCACGGCACCGAGGAGGAGAGCGCACTCGCCGATCAGGCACGGGCCGGAGAGCGCGCCTACCTGCGCGACGTGATCGACCCGAGTCGCGGACACGGAGTCCAGCAGGTCTACGGGGGCCTCTCTCCGGCGGCGACCGTCGGCGCGCGCCTGCTGGCCGCCTTGCCGCGGCGCAGCGGCTTCCTGGAGGTCGAGCTCGCCCCGCTCGAGGGTCGCACGAACCTCTATCCGATGAAGATCGACGTCGAGGTCGACGGCGGCCACGTCGGCGAGATCGTGATCGGCGACGGCCGGTCCGATGCACCGGTCCGGGCGCGCTTCGAGCTCGATCTCCCGGCTTCGACGCGCGCGGACGGCGTGAGCGACGACACGTTCGACGTCCGGCTCGTGCCCGAGCGATTCGCGGTGATCGAGGAGCTCGGCGGCTCGGAGCTCGCGAGCTGCCGGCTGGTCCGGCTCGCCCGGCTCGACCGGTGATCAGGGCGACGCCGGCCCCGTCTCGGGCTCGAGCCCGCGCTCGCGCAGCATCTCGACCACGCGTTCGCGGAACGCCTGCACGTCGCCGGGCGTGAGGCGCAGCGCCTCGAAGCAGCGTCCGCAGCGGCGCTCGACGTCGGCGAGGAACGCGGCGCGGTCGACGCCGGCGGGCGCGTGCGTCGCGACGGCCTGGACGTTGAAGGTCTCGAACACCTCCAAGGGCAGCCAGCCCGTCATGAGCAGCATCTGCCGCACTTCGTCGGGAGTCGAGAACTGGTTCCTGTGTGCCGGACGATCGGAGCGGTCGCGATAGAGGTTGCGCTCGCACTGCCAGCGCAGCCACCCGACCGGGTCGCAGAGGTTCCAGATGTCGAAGTAGAACAGGCCGCCCGGCTTGAGCACGCGGCGCGCGTCGACGAGGTAGGTGTACCAGTCCTCCTTGTCCATGTGGATGAAGACGCCGTGGCAGTACATCTTGTCGACCGACGCGGTCGGTACGTCGGCGAGGTCGGCGCCGGTGCCGACGAAGAAGCGCACGTTGGGGATGCCGCGGCAGCGCTCGCGCGCGATCTCCACCATGTTCGCGGAGACGTCGAGACCCCACCACTCGCGCGCGTGCGGGGCGACCCCCTTGCCGAGCCGCGCGACGCCGCAGCCGAGCTCGAAGACGACGTCCTCGCGCGTGATCGCGAGCCCCTTCACCAGGAACGGCGCGAGCGTCTGTCCCGCGCGCTCGAGCTCCTCTTCCGTGCGGCTGGTGTCGACCAGCTCGAAGGCGTGCTCGCGCACCTTCGCGACGTTGTCCCACACGGTCGCGTAGTCCTTCGCTCCGAGGCTGCGTGGGATGCGGTCCGGATCGTTCATCGAGCCCCCGAGCCTCGCCCGTGTGCGAGTCCGTGGAATCTAGTGCGGCGGCGCCATGGGTGCCATCGCGACCCTCCTTTCGCCGGGTTCCCGCGTCCCTAGAGTGCCCGCCATGGGTGAGCGAGCTTCGGACCCGCGGGCGCTCGTCGACTCGGCGTCGCGCGGCGACGCGGCGGCGGTCGAGGAGCTGCTCGCGCGCTACCTGCCGGGGCTCAACGCCTTCGTGCGTCTGCGCGCCGGTCCGCTGCTGCGCGCGCGCGAGTCCTCCTCCGACCTCGTCCAGTCGGTCTGCCGCGAGGTGCTCGAGCACGTCGACCGCTTCCAGTACCGCAGCGAGGGGCTCTTCAAGCAGTGGCTCTTCACGACGGCGGCCCGCAAGATCGCCGACCGCTGCGACTACGTGAAGGCGCAGCGCCGCGACGTCCGCAAGGAGGTCGCCCTCGACGCGGCGCCCGCGTCGACCGCGTCGACGGACGGCGGGCTCGCCGAAGCGTGCCGCTCGCTGGTCACGCCGAGCCGCGAGCTCATCGGGCGCGAGGAGGTCGTCGCCACCGAGCGCGCCCTCCTCGAGCTCGCCGACGACCACCGCGAGGTGATCCTCCTCGCGCGCGTCGTCGGCCTCTCCGCGAAGGAGATCGGCGAGACGATGAACCGCTCGGAGACGGCGGTCCGCTCGCTCCTCCATCGCGCGCTCGCCGAGCTCTGCGCACTCGTGGAACGCGACCTGCCGCCTGCGAAGTGAGGCGCCATGACGCCGCCCGAACCGCCGCCGGCCGACCTCGTCGCGCGCTGCCTCGAGCGCTACGAGGCCGAGGGCTCCGCCGGCGTCGACGCGCTCTGCCGTGACCATCCCGGCCACGCCGCCGCGCTGCGCCGGCGCGTCGACTTCCTGCGGCGGATGGGGCTGATCGGCGGCGCGCCGGCCGCCGTCGCGGACGTGCCGGCGGTGCTCGGCGGTTTCCGGCTGGTGAGGAAGCTCGGCGAAGGGGGGATGGGGGTCGTCTACCTCGCCGAGCAGGAGTCGCCGCGGCGCTCGGTCGCGCTGAAGCTCGTCCGCCCCGACCAGCTCGTGTTCGACGGCGCGCGCGAGCGCTTCCGCCGCGAGGTCGACGCGATCGCGCGCCTGCAGCATCCCGCGATCGTGCCGATCCACGCGGTCGGCGAGGACGGCGGGATCCCGTGGTTCGCGATGGAGCGGATCGTCGGCACGACGCTCGGCGAGGTCTTGAAGCACCTCGAGGGGGCGTCGGCGCGCGAGCTCGACGGCCGGGCGCTCGCGCGCGCGATCGCGGCCTGCACTCCGGCCGAGGCCGACGCGGGCGACCCCGAGCGCGCCTACGTCTTCGACGGCAGCTGGAGCGACGCCTGCTTCCGCCTGATCCGCCAGGTCGCCGACGCGCTCGACCACGCCCACCGGCGCGGCGTGCTCCACCGCGACTTGAAGCCCTCGAACATCATGGTGACGCCGAGCGGCCGCGCGCTGCTCGTCGACTTCGGGCTCGCGATGACGAAGGGGACCGGCCGCCTCACGCGCACCGGCGCGCTGCTCGGCTCGCTCCCCTACCTCGCGCCCGAGCAGGTCGGGAGCGGACGCACCGTCGACGTGCGCACCGACGTCTACGGGCTCGGCGTGACGCTCTTCGAGCTCCTGACGCTGCGCCTGCCGTTCGCGTCCGACAGCACGGAAGCCACGCTCCGCTGGATCGAGAGCGGGCCGCGGCCGTCGCTGCGCGCCCTCAACGCCGCGCTCTCGTCCGACGCCGAGACGGTCTGCCAGAAGGCGATCGAGCGCGACCCGGCGCGCCGCTACGCCACCGTCGCCGACCTCGCGCGCGACCTCGACAACGTGCTGCAGCGCCGGACGATCGACGCGCGCCGTCCCGGCGCGTGGCGGCGCGCGCGGGAATGGACCCGGCATCACCCGGCCAAGAGCGTCGCGTTGGCGCTCGGGACGGTGGTCTGCGTCGGCGGGCCGCTCGCGTTCGGGATCCTCGAGCGGCAGCACAGCCGCGTCCTCGCCGCCGCCTTTGCGAAGAGCGAGGGTCTGCGCCTCTCGGCGCAGTCGGGCGGCTGCCTCGCGACCGATCCGGCGCTCGCGCTGCTGCTCGCGATCGAGGGGGCGGAGCGCTGTCCGGGGCTGGTCGCCAACAACGCGCTGCTCGCCGCGCTCGGCGCCTGCGTGGAGCAGCACTCGTTGATCGGCCACGACGGCCCCGTGACGCGCGCCCGCTTCAGCCCCGACGGCCGCCGCGTCGCGACCGCCTCGGTCGACGCGACGGTTCGCATCTGGGACGTCGAGAGCGGCGCGACGCTGCGCGTGCTGCGCGGCCACGAGAAGGCCGTCGACACGGTCGAGTGGAGCCCCGATTCGCGGCGCGTGGTCTCGGCGTCGGCCGACGGGACGGCGCGCGTCTGGGAGGCCGAGTCGGGCGCGACGGTCGCGCTGCTGACGGGGCACGAGGGCGAGGTCCTCGGCGCCTCGTTCAACCGCGACGGCAGCCGCGTCCTCACCTGGTCGCAGGACCAGACCGCGAAGCTCTGGAACGTCGCCGACGCGAGCGTGCTGGTGAACTGCGCGGGCAACAATCGGCCCGTGCGCGACGCCCGGCTGAACGCCCTCGAGGATCGCATCGCGACGTCGGCGCGGTCGTCGATCGTCCGCCTCTTCGACGCGCACAGCGGCGAGCCGGTGGCCGAGCTGCACCACGACGACGCCGTCGACTGCTTCGCCTTCAGCCCGGACGGGACGCGGATCGCGACCGGCGGGACCGACCACCGCGCCCACGTCTTCGACGTCGCGAGCGGCGCGGAGCTCTTCCCCCCGCTCGTCCATCGCCTCGAGGTCTGGACGCTCGACTGGTCGCCCGACGGGACCCAGCTCGCGACCGGAGGCGGCGACCACCAGATCTACGTGTGGGACGCGCGCACGGGCGCGCCGGTCGCGGAGTGGCGCGGCTCGGTCAAGTTCATCCGCGCGATCCGCTTCAGCCGCGACGGCCGCGAGCTCCTGAGCGGCGGAGACGAGCACGTCGTGCGGCTGTGGGCGACGAACGGCGGACGCCTCCTGCGCGAGCTCGCGGGGGGGAAGCAGCCGATCTCCGACGCGCAGTTCAGCCCCGACGGGCGGCGCGTGGTGACCACCTCCGCCGAGCCGCGCCTGTGGTCGACCGCGTCCGCGCGCGACCTGCGCGTCTGGGAGGGACATTCCGCCAAGGTCGATCGCGT
>DASRRB010000033.1:0-10103 GCA_035695985.1 Planctomycetota bacterium
CTGCACGTAGGCGACCGCGCGGTCGATGGTCTGCACCGGCACGCGGATGCCGATGTTCCTGGCCGCGCGCAGGGCCTGCACCTGGCAGACGGTGACCGACAGGTCCACTTCGCGGTCGAACGGGTTGTAGCGCCAGCCGCCGTACTGGTTCTGGGTGTCGGTGATCAGCTGCGTGGCGCGCTCGAGCGCCAGCTTGACGTCGGGACCCCCCGCCATGCCGTACGCCTCGGCCAGGAACAGCGTGGCGAAGGCGTGGCTGTACATGCGCGTGCCGCTGTCGGTGACGTAGCCGTTCTCGCACGAGTGGCTCATCACATAGGCGATCGTCCGGCGCACGACCTCGGCGTACGGGCCGCGGTCGGGCAGGTGGCCGCCGGCGAGGAACGCCATGCCGCACAGCGCGGTGACGCCGACGTGCGGGACCCTCTGCTCCTGGACGCGGTACTCCTGGTTCAGCTTGAAGCCGACGTCGCCGAGCCAGGAGCCGTCCTTCTGCTGCGCCTGCGCCAGGTAGTCGAGCCCGCGGTCGACCGCGGCGACCAGGCGGGGCGTGATCTCCTCGCTGCCCTGCGGCGGCGCGGCGGCGGCCGGGAGCCCGGCGCCGAGCGCGGCCGCGGCGAGCAGGAGCGCGCCGATCCTCCGGATCATGGGGTCATCTCCAAGCCAGCACCTGCAGCTGGGTGTCCTGGCGGAGCACCACCCAGTCGCCGCACCGGACCACGTCGTCGCGTTCGCCGGCCTTTCCCCCCTCGAAACTCTCGCGGTCGAGCAGCCGCCCCGACTCCTCGTCGACGAGGAAGAGGTCGGTACTGCAATTCCCACCGTACTGCATCGACGTCGGGAAGAGCAGCGTCGTCCCCTTCCGGTACATCCGCTCGGGCGGATAGCAGAGCACCGTGGTCTTCGGCAGGCCGTAGCTCTGGCGCCACATCGCCCGCCCGTTCCCCGCGAGCAGGGAGAGCGAGAAGAAGGCGTCGCCCTTCCTGAAGTCAGGGAAACCGAGCACGCGAACCCGCGCCTCCTCGCCGACCACGCGGCACAGCCGCGCCGAGTCGGAGATCTCGGGCGGGAGCGGCGTCGGGTCGCCCGTTCGCGTGCCGTCCCGCGGATCGATCAGCGCGACGGCCGCATTGGGCGGCGTCCCGCCGTAGATCGCGAGCCCTTCCGCGACCGGCAGCAGCCAGCGCAGCTTGTACTGCAGCGGCAGCATCTCGAACTCGAACGCCTTCGAGTCGTCGTCGAGGCGCCAGCCGACCAGGCGCGCGACGCCGCCGAGGCGGTTGCTCGCGGTGCTGCCGCTCGACGGCAGCGCGAGCACGCCCGCGTCGGGGAGCAGCAGCGGCACGCTCGCGCCCGACACGAACGGGCGCGGCTCGAGGCGGCGCGCGCCGCTCACGACGTCGAACACCTCCGCCGTCTGCGTCGAACGCAGGTAGCTCGAGACGACGCACAAGTCGCCCTGCGGCAGCAGCTGGCCGACGCGCGTGTCGATGCCGGCGAGCGCCGCGGTGAAGAGCTCGACGCCGGTGCGCGGCTCGAAGGCGGCGATCGCCGCGGGCGGCGGGTCGCTCCCCTCCTTGGGGGGCGTGGAGAGCGTGACGAGGACGACGCCGCCACCGGCGCCGACGTCCTGGACCGTGCGGTCGAACGTCCGGCTCCAGAGCGGCACGCCGCTCTTCAGGTCGAACGCCTCGAGCTCGGCGCCGCGGCGCAGGACGATCGTGCCGGCGCAGTGCACGAGGTTCATCGGCGACTCGGCGCGCCGCGCGTTCGGGAGCGTGATCGTCCACGCCGTCTCGAGCGACGGCACCTTCACGAGCGAGATCGCGACCTGCGGCCCGGGCTCGCGCAGCAGGACGCCGCCGAGGTCGTCGGGGAGCGGCTGCCCGCGCACCGCGCGGTCGAAGCGGTCACCGACGCCGAAAAGGAAGGCGTTGTCGCCGACCTTGCGCGAGCCGACGCGCTCGAGCGTCTCGCCGCCGGTCGACGGGGGTGCCGTCTCGGGGTGCGCGAGCGCCGCGAGGTCGTCGGGGATCGAGGTGTCGCCGCCGCCGCGCGCGAGGCGCGTCGCCAGCGTGCGCGCGAGCGCGAGGTTGCCGAGGTCGCGCGCGGCGCGCGCGAGCTCCGCGAGGGTGGCGCGCGCGACCTCGCCGCCGGCGCGGCCGCGCAGCAGCTCGGCCCCCGCCGCGATCGCCTCGCCCGGCTGCTGCTTCGTCCGCAGCAGCTCGAGCTCCTTGGCCGCGTACGCGGGCGCCGACTTCGAGCTCGGGAAGCGGCGCAGCAGGAGACCCAGCCGCGCCGCGTCGCCGGCGGCGGCCGCCGCCGCGAAGGTGCGCTCGGCGTCGGCGTCGTAGGCGGCGCGCAGGTCCGGGCCGGCGCGCTCAAGCAGCGCGTCGACCGCCGCCTGCGCCGCGCTCGCGGAGTCCTGCTCGAGCAGCGGCTCCGACGGGAAATCGCACTGCACGCGCTGCAGCTCGGCGAGCGCCTCGGGGTACTGGCCGGCCGCCTCGCGGTGCTTGGCGAGCTCGAAGGCGACCCAGATCCCGAGCGCGACCGGGCGCGGCGAGAGCTCCGGGATGGTGATGCGCGAGGCCGGGAAGTCGTCGCGCAGGCGCGTGAGCCAGCGGATCGCGCGCGGGTCCTTGGGGTCGGTGGCGCATTCGGTGAGGAGCGTGCGGACGATCTGCGCGCGCGTCTCGCCGTCGTCGGCGATCTGCTCGGCCTCGACCAGCGCCGCCTCCGCCTCGGGCAGCTTGTGCGCGGCGAGCATCGCGTGCGCCTCGTCGCGCAGCACGTCGCAGCGGATCGCGCGCGTGCGCGAGACCGCGTCGGGCGACGCGCCCGCGGCGAACTCGAGCGCGCGCGCGAGCGTGCGCGCCGCCTGCGCGAACTGGCCCGACTGCCGCTCGAGGCTGCCGATGCGCACCAGGAGGTCGAGCGACTCGCCGCGGCGGGCGCGCTCGGCCTGCAGCGTCGCGAGCGCCTCGGCCGGGTCGAAGTTCACGACCACCGCCTCGCGCCCGGCCACGAGCACCATGTCCTGGAACGCGAGCAGGTTCCCGCCGCTCTGCTCCGGCCACGGCTCGCGCCGCAGCTCGGCCAGGCGGTTGCTCGACGTGGCGTCGAGGACGACGAGCTCGTTGGGCGTCGGCAGCCAGACCTCGTTGCGCGTGACGAGGCCGCTGCCGACCACGTCGAGGGCGATCTGGCCGCCGCCGGGCCAGGTCGCCTCGACGCGCCCGTCCTCGATGCGGATCGCGGCGACCGTCCCGCTGTTCGCGACGATGGCGCGGCCGCCGGTCGCCCCGATCAGCCACGAGCTCGGCCACGGCCGGCGCTGCTTGAGCGAGAAGTCCCAGCGCAGCTTCCCGGACGACGGCTCGAAGGCGAACACCTTCAGCGAGTCGTTCGGCGTGACGAGGACGAGGCCGTCGGCGCAGAGCGGGCCGCGGTTGTTCCACCACACCGGCCGCGGCTTGTTGCGGAAGTAGTTGTCGGGCTGCTCGATCTTGATCGCGTCGTAGGCGGAGAGCCAGCGCAGGTCGCCGAAGACGGCGTCGACCGCCGCGAAGAGGCCGAGGTTCGTCGAGCAGAAGATCGTGCCGCCCTGCACCGACGGCATCGACGCCGTGAACTCCTGGAACGGCATGTTGAACATCGAGAGCTCCTGCTGGCCGATCGCCAGCGGGACCGCGTAGATCAGGCGGCCCGTCTTGAGCTCGAGCGCGGCGAGGTAGGAGTTCACCCCGCCCTCGATGTAGTTGCCGAGCGCGAAGACGACGTCGTCGACGACGGCGGGAGGCGCCGCGACGTCGAGGCGGCGCAGCAGCGACGAGCCGGTCGTCCGCTCGGCCTCGCGCCCCTTCGGGGTGAAGGGCCGCTGCTCCCACACGACGCGGCCCGTGTCGGCGTCGAGCGCGACGAGGCCGCGCCACGGGCACGGGTCGTTGATGCGGAAGCGGTTGTAGCGGTTGCGCTCGGTCTGCGGCTGCGGGATCAGCAGGTTCGCGAGCACGATCCCGTCCGCGGCGGACAGGCCGGCGACCAGCGACCGGCTGTAGGTCGGCTCGTCGGCGCCATCGGGCGGCGAGTAATCCGAGACCGGGACGTAGTCGCCCGGGTCGAGGAGCTGCGCGCCCTCGTGCTCCCAGACCAGCGTGCGCGCCAGCAGGTCGTAGCAGCGCACCGTCAGCGTGTTGTTGACGTAGAGGCGGTCGCCGAGCCGGATCGGCTGGATCGGCATCGAATGCGGCCACGCGGCGAGCGGCGACTGCAGGCCGCGGAAGCGCGCGTTCTCGGTCGGCAGGTCGTAGCCGTCCTTGAGCGAGAGCGGCCGGCGCGGCGGCTCGGCCTGGCGGGCGCGCCGCGGGTCGCCGCCGTAGGTCGGCCACGAGTCGTCGCGCGCGGGGGGCGGCGCGAGCGGCGTGCTGGCGAGGAACTCGTCGAGCGGCCGCTCCTTGCCGGCGACGTCGACGCGCCCGCCGGCGGGGACGGCGCCGGCCCGCCCCTCGCTCAACGCGGCGATCGCGCGCGCCTCGGCGGCGAGCGCGGCGCGCAGCGCCGCGTCGGCCGCGCTCCCGGAACCCGGCGCCGCGAGGAAGTCGAGGGCGCGCCGCGCCGTCATCGCGGCGATTTCGCGCGCGCCGCGCTCGCGGGCGAGGCGCGCCATGGCGAGCAGCGCCTGCTGGCCCACCCGCGCCGTCGCGTAGCGGCGCGCCACCGCGCGCAGCGCCGACTCGTCGCGGTCGGCGGCGGCGCGCTCGAACGCGGGACGGCCGTTCAGCTCGGCCAGCTTCTCGTAGGCGACGCGCACCTCGGGCGGCGCGTTCATCAGCTCCCAGCGCGCCCACTCGGCCGCGCCGGCGTAGCGCTCGTCGGCGACCGCGCTGGAGCGGCGGCGGCGCGAGCCGCCGTCGTCGCGCTCGTCCTCGTTGCTGCCGGCGACCTGCACGACGTAGCCGCCGAAGTCGTCGAGCACCTGCTGCAGCGCGCGCACCGCCGGGACGATCGCGCCCTCGGATTGGAACTTGTGGTAGTGGTCGAGCAGCTCGCGGACGTTCGCGTTCGCGCGCGGCTGGAAGTTGCGGAAGACCTTGCGGTCGGGATCGAACTTGAAGTCGGGATCCCGCATCGTCTCCCAGCCGCGGAACGAGTCCTGGGCGCGCGCCGGCGCCGCCGCGGCGGCCAGCGCGAGCGCCGCGAGGCCGCGCCACGACCGCAAGCGCACCGGCCGTCGTACGGCGGCTCGCGCATGCACGGGCGGCGTCGACTCCCGGCTCACAGCAGGTTGAACTTCTTCCGCAGCGCCCATTCGGCGGCGAGCAGCGCGACCACCGTGAGGAGCACCCAGGCGCGGTCCCACAGGTCCTTGCGTTCGGTGCGCACCGGCACGCGCCGCGACTCGCCGGAGAGCCCCGCGAGCAGCGCCGGCAGCTCGTGCAGCCCGACGCACTTCCCGCCGGTCGCCTGCGCGATGCTCTCGAGACGCGGCCGGTCGAGCGCCGGATTCACGAATTCGATCATCGGGACCTGCACTTCGAGCGTTCTCTGCGACAGCTTCTTGCCCGCCTGGGCCGCGTCCTCGAGCCACAGCCTCCAGACGCCGGGCGCGTCGGCGCGGAGCGTCTTCTGATAGCTGCCGTCCGGCTGCTTCCGCGCCACCTGTTCCTCCGGGGCGCGGTCGAGCCGCTGCAGGTGGAAGACCTGCTCCTCGGCGCGCGACGGCCGGAAGTCCTCGTCGAAGACGCGCACCGCCACCTCGACCGGCTCGCCGAGGTTGTAGCGCTCCTTGTCGGTGTGGAGCTCGAAGCGCTTGTCGGAGCTGCGCAGCTTCGCGATGGCGACGTCGCGGATCGCGGCGCGCCAGAACCGTTCGGTGTAGCGGTCGGCGTACGGCATGCGCCAGCGCCACGTCTCGTCGACGCCGAGGAAGAGCGTGCGGCCCGACGGGACGCGCGTCGCCGCCATCAGCACGTGCGGGCCGAAGCGGTTCGAGTTGCGCGGGTGGACCAGGATCGTCTCGGCGCCCGGCTTCGCCCTGCGCACCGGGAAGTACCACCACATGCCGGGCATGCCGTACTCGGGGTCCTCGAGCAGCTTCCGGTTCATCGGAAGGTTGGTCTCGAGCGTGACGATGCGGTGCGGCAGCTCCCAGTCGGGCAGGTGCGGCCGGAAGACGCCGCGGTCCTGGACGTTCGTGCGCTCCTCGTCGGGGTCGCCCACCTCGACCGGCAGGATGTCGGCGATCGGCCCCTCGCGGTAGTCGCGCGGCGAGTGGAGCTGGCCGGCCACCATGATGAAGCCGCCGCCGAGCTCGACGAACTCCTTGATCTCCTTGAGGAGGTCCTCGGTCGAGGCGCGCGTCTGGAACGAGTCGATCTCGTCGGGCGCGACGTCGCCCAGGATGATCACGTCGTACTGGAACAGGTCCTTGCGCGTCGGCGGGAAGCGCGTGAGGGCGGGCACGTCGGGGTGCGTGCTCTCCTGGATGAAGTCGGCGCTGGCCGAGGTGAGGAGGCACTGTACCTTGACGTTGGGAGCGCGCAGCAGGATGTCCTTCAGGTAGCGGTACTGCCAGCGCGGCCGCCCCTCGACGTAGAGGACCTTGATCACCTCGGGCTGCACGCGCAGCGAGATCACGCGCACGTTGTCGTCGGTGAACTGCTCGCCGGGCCGCGGCGGGATCTTCACCTCGAGCCGGTAGTCGCCCTCGCTCCCCGGCTTGAAGTAGACCGTCTCCGACTGCTGGCCGCCGCGCGCCGACAGCGTGAAGGACTGGCGCGCCACCTCGGCTCCGCCCTGCTTGTTGGTCACGACGACCTCGGCCGGCTCGCCGTCGAAGCCGCGCGCCGAGAGCGAGACCTCGATCGGCACGGTCTCCTCGACCATCGCCGCGTCGGGCGCGTCGACGGCGAGGATCGCGACGTTGCGCGGCTCGCTGGGGTTGCCGACCGCGACCGCGTGGATCGGGATGCCGTCGGCCGCGGCGAGCGCGGCGACTTCCTGCGGGTCCTTGCCCTGGTTGCTCTGCCCGTCGGTCAGCACGACGATCGAGGAGAGCGACTTGTGGCGCAGCTCGGTGAGGACGGAGAGCAGCGCGTCCCCCACCGCGGTCGCGCCGCGCGCCGGGTCGTCGGAGCCGCGCAGCACCTCGTCGACCGAGGCGACCGGCCGCGTCGTGGACGCGAACGCGTACAGGTGCGGGTCGACGCGCTTGCCGAGGTCGGCGACGAGGTCGACGCCCTGGCGCTTCAGCACCTTCTGGACGATCTCGCCGCGCGGCAGGGTGCGCACCTCCTCCTCGGAGATGCCCGCCGCCTTCGCGAGCTGCGCCGCGAGGTCGCCGCCGTACTCCTCGGCGCGGTCCATGCTCAGCGATTCGTCGATCACGATGCCGACGGTCGATCTGTTGACCGCGAAGACCTTGCTCTCGCTCACCGGCTGGAAGATCACGCCGAGCAGCAGCGCGACCGCGGCGAAGCGCAGCGCGCCGAGCAGGAACTTCGCGCGCGGCGACGCGCTCTCCCCCTCGCGGCGGTAGATCGAGCCGACGAAGAGCACGAGCAGCGGGGCGATCACGAGCACGATCACCCACGCGGGCGGCGCGCCCGGGAAGGCGAGCTGCTTGCTCACGCTCTCCGCCGCCGCCTGCGCCGCCAGCGGGCCCGTCACGACGTGTACCTCCCGAAGCGCCACGCGAGGACCGTCTCGAGGACGACCAGCACGAGCAGCGCGAGCGCGAGCCGCTTCCAGATCTCGCCCTGCCGCTCCGGCTCCTTCGAGCCGCTCTCGATCGAGATCTCGCGCCCGTAGCTCGCGATGGCGACGCGGTCGAAGACCGACGTCGCCTGCTCCTGGTCGAGGAACTTGAGCTCGCTCTCGCGCGCGTCGACGTTCACGGCGTAGAGCTCGTGGAGCGGCGCGTCGTCGCCCCCGAAGGCGACGTCGAGGGCGTAGAGGCCGGGGACCCGGGTCTCGGGGAAGACCGGCAGGCGGTACTCGCCGCGCACGGCGGCGCGCGGCAGGTCGCCGAGCGGCCGCGCGCGCCCGTCCGGCGTCGTCATCGCCGCGGTCGCGGGCGGCAGGAGGACGCTCTTCGAGATGGCGGCGCCGACCGTGAGGTCGTGCTCGCCGGGGTCGCGCACGGCGAGGAAGTTCAGCATGTCCCACACGAGCGGGAAGAAGGCCGAGGGCGTCCGCGCGAAGAGCGACCAGTCGTCGGCCGCCCCGCTCACGGCGCTCCAGAGCGTGCGGCCGCGCCCGACGCGGTGGTCGACGAGCGCGGGCGCCTGGCTGGTCTCGAAACGCAGCACGACGCGCGTGTCGCGCGGCAGCGCGCCGTCGGCCTCGAGCGCGAACGGCCAGTAGGAGAAGACGGGGCTGCGCAGGAAGCCGCGCCGGCGGTCGTCGTTGAAGGTGCGGACCGCCGGGTGGAGCTCGTCGGCGATCTCGAGCCGGAAGAAGGCGTCGGGGCTGTTGAGGGTCGTCGTCTGCGGCGACCACGGCGTGCCGGCCGGCTTGTCGGCGAGCCGCATCGCGAGCAGCCCGCTGCCGTCGCCGCGGAAGAGGTGCTCGTTGTATTTCTCGGGGAGCACCTTGTCGCCGAGGAAGAAGAGCGCGCCGCCGCCCGTCTCGACGAAGGTCTGCAGCTCGGGCAGCACCTTCTGCGGGTCGATCTCCGGCACGTTCACGAAGACGACCGCGTCGTACTTCGAGAAGTCGGGCCGCGCCTGCGTCAGCTCGTACCACGGCACGACGGTCGGCTCGAACCAGCGGCGGTAGTCCTCGGCGGGGTCCGACTCGCCGAACTTCGGGTCGAGCACGAGCACGATGTTCCACGCGTCGCCGCCGAGGCGGTCGTCGGTGCCGCCCGGCTTGCCGTCGACCACGAGGATCGGCAGCCCCTGCTTGACCGGGATCCGCAGGAAGCGCGCGTCGTCGTCGGCGAGCTCGTCCTCGTCGAGGCGGAACTCGACGCCGACGTCGCCCGGCAGCGCGCAGGTGTAGTAGATCTCGGCCGTCGCCTTCCCCTCCGCGTCGAAGGTGAAGCTCTTCGGGAACTCCTTGTCGCCGATGCGGAAGCGGCCGGCGCCGCCCGGCATGCGGCCGCTGCGCGCGACGGTCGCCGTGAAGCGGATCGACTGGTCCTTGAGCGCCAGCGGATCGCTCGCGCGCAGGTCGGTGACGGCGAGGTTCTCCGGCGGGAGCGTTCCGTCGGAGAGGTTGACGAGGTGGAGCCGCGACTGCTGCGAGAGGCGCTGCAGCTTGCCGAGCGTGGTCGCCGTCCCCTCCGCCGCCGGCGCGCCGTCGCGCGGGGCCGCCGCGACCGGCGCGGCCGCGACCGGCGCCCCCGCGCGCGCCGACTCGTCGAAGGTGCGGCGCTGGAAGTCGCTGATCAGCCAGATCTCCGGCGCGGCCGGGATCTGCTTCAGGAGGTCGTCGAGGAGCAGGTCGAGCGTGCGCCCGAGGTCGGCGGGCTCGTAGGTCGGCCGCTGCAGCGCGGAGAGGCGCCGCTCGAGGTCGGACGGCCCGCCGCTCACGACCAGGAGCTGCGGCTCGCGCGAGAGCGTCACGAGCGAGACGCGGTCGCCGCGCTCGAAGTCGAGCGAGCCGGCGAGCCGCCGGCACTGCTCGAGCGCCGCCTGGAACTGCGTCGTCGCGCCGACGTGGCGGCTCATGCTGTAGGAGTCGTCGACGACGAGGACGACCTCCCGGCGCGGCTCGGCCAGGTTCGCGAGCAGGCTGTCGGCGCCGAAGTAGGGCCGCGCGAAGACCAGCGCCAGGATCACCGGGATCGCGCAGCGCAGCAGCAGGAGCAGCAGGTTCTCGAGCTCGAGCTTCTTGCGCTTCTTCTTGTAGGCCTGGAGCAGGAACTCCATCGCGGCCCACGGCACCGGCCGGAAGCGCCGGCGGTTCAGCAGGTGGATGATCAGCGGGACGGCGAGGAGCGCGGTGAAGCCGAGGAGCGCGGGGTGCAGGAACGCGAGGAGACTCATCGTCGCGCCGCCTTGCGCGCGCGCCGCGACAGGATCGCGGTCAGCGGCACGTCGAGGCTGACGCTCGTGTCGATCGACTCGAAGTCGATGCGTTCCTTCAGGCAGTTG
>DASRRB010000034.1:0-6990 GCA_035695985.1 Planctomycetota bacterium
CTCTCGCCGGCTCCGGGGAATCGCATGCGACGCGTCCTCCTCTCCCTCCTCGTCCCCCTCGCCCTCGTCGTGCCGCGCGGCGTCCCGCGCCCCGAGGACTACGGCTTCGGCGACCTGATCAACTCGCGCTTCAACGAGGGATTGCTCGGCCTGCAGTCGGCCGACGTCGACTCCGACGGCGACCAGGACCTGGTCGTGATCAACAACGCCAAGGCGCGCATCGACTTCCTGCTGCAGCGCAAGCCCGGGGAGGCGCTCGGCGACGACGCGGCGACGCGCACGAGCGGCAACTCGGTGAACGAGATGCCCGACGAGCTCCACTTCAAGCGCGACTCCTTCCCGACCGAGCAGAAGGTGAGCTCGCTCGCGATCGGCGACTGGAACGGCGACGGCAAGAACGACCTCGCGTTCGTCGGCGACTCCGGGAAGCTCACCGTCGTCTACCGCAACGAGAAGGGCGGCTTCGGGGCGCGCGTCCGCTTCGACCTCGACGAGCCCTCCAACGTCCCGGAGGCCGTGCGCGGCGGCGACCTGAACGGCGACGGCCGCGCCGACGTCGCGGTGCTCGGCAAGAAGCGGACGTACCTCTTCCTGCAGGGGGGCGACGGCAAGCTCGCCGCCGCGCCCGAGCTCCTGAACGCGACCCAGGCCCCCGACGGCTTCGCCCTCCAGGACCTCGACGGCGACGGCAAGCTCGACCTCGTCTACGTGAAGGCCGAGTCGGACGCGCCGCTGCGCTGGCGGATCGCACGGGGCGGCGGCGACTTCGGCCCCGAACGCGTCTTCCCGTTCACCGAGATCCGCAGCTACGCGGCGCGCGACCTCGACGGCGACGGCAAGCCCGAGTTCGCCGTGGTGCGCCGCCGCAGCGGGCGCGTCGCGCTGCTCAAGTTCGCGGGCGACGGCGCGCCGCCCAAGGGCGGCGAGCTCTTGCTCAGTCATCCACGGGTCGTCTCCTATGCGACGCAGAAGGAAGAGAAGCCGCGCGAGGAGCTGCTCGCCGACGTCGACGGCGACGGGAGACCGGAGCTCGTCGTCACCGAGCCGTCGGCCGCGCGCGTCGTCGTCTACCGGCGCGACCCCGACGGGCTCGCCTGCCGCGGGGAGAGCTTCCCGAGCTTCGTCGGCGCCAAGGCGCCGCGCCTCGCCGACCTCGACGGCGACGGCAAGGTCGAGCTGGTCGTCGCCGCGCCCAACGAGGGCGCGATCGGCGTCGCCAAGGTGGCGAGCGAGCGCGCGAGCGACGCGGCCGCGGCCGGCGTGCTGCGGATCTCCTTCCCCGAAGCGCGCGCGAGCCAGGGTGAGCAGCTGCTCGCGCTCGACGTGGCCGACGTCGACGGCAGCGGGAAGCCGGTGATCGTCGCGCTGACCGCGACCGGAAAAGGGGGCAAGCGGACGTGGGCGCTCGTGCGGCTCCCCTCGGCCGGCGGCGAGCCGGTCGTGACGAAGCTCGAGGGGCTGCCGGCCGACCCGACCGACCTCTGGCTCGTCGACCTGAACCGCGACGGGCTGCGCGACGTGCTCGCGTTCATCCCGACGGAACTGCCGCGCATCCTGCTCGCGAAGAAGAGCGACGGGAAGGTCGACTACGAGCCGCTCTCCGCGCAGGACGTGCCGGGGCTCGGGATCCTGAAGGGGGTCGACAAGACGGCGCTCTGGTTCGGCGACGTCGACGGCGACGGGAACGACGAGCTGCTCGTGCCGAGCGCCAATTTTGCACGGGCGTTCACGCTCGGCGCGAAGGGGGTCCCGACCGTCGTCGGCCAGTGGAACCTCGACGACCCGGGCGCCAAGGTCGCCTGCGTCGCCGCCGCCGACCTCCACGGCGACAAGAAGCGCGAGGTCGTCGTCGGCGAGAAGACGACCAAGTCGCTGCGCGTGCTGGCCGGGACGGTGGGCGCCGTGACCACGCTCGCGAAGGTCGACCTCGGCGACTTCGATCCGCGAGGGATCCGCGCCGGCGACCTCGACGGAGACGGACACGACGACCTCGTCCTGCTCTCGCCCGAGCGCTTCGCCGTCGTGCAGGCCGGCCGAACCGACGCCGGGTTCTCCGAGCTCTCCGACTTCGAGACGCCGCTCAAGAACGCCTACCTCGACGAGATCGCCTTCGGCGACGTCAACTCCGACGGCATCCTCGACGCGGTCATCACCGAGACCAACCGCCACGTCGTCACGATCTCGGCGTGGGTCGACCAGAAGCTGAACCACGTGCTCCACTTCCCGGTCTACGAGGAGAGCATCTTCGAGCGCGACGGAGGCGGCGGGAAGGAGCCGCGCGAGCTCGTGCTCTCCGACGTGACCGGCGACCAGAAGACCGACATCGCGATCCTCGTGCACGACCGGGTGATCGTCTACCCGCAGGAGTGAATGGAATGGCCTGCCTCGCGCGTCCGACCCGACTCTCCGCCGCGCTCGCGGCGGCGCTCGCCGCATCCGCGGTCGCGCAAGACGCGCCGCCCAAGCCGCCGGCTCCCGCTCCGGCCGCGCCCCCCGCTCCCGCCGCTCCCGCCGAGGGCGCGAAGACCGCGGCGCGCGTCGCCTTCGACGCGCTCGTGCCTTCGGGCAGCCTCTTCTACGCCGGCATCGACAGCGTCGAGCAGGTGCGCGCCGACTGGGCGGCGTCGGCGTGGGGCCGCCTCCTCGGCGATCCCGCGAACGAGGTGGTGCGCGCCTCCTTCACGCAGATGCTCGAGAAGCTGAGCGAGGGCTCGAAGAAGGACAGCGGGTTCGACTTCGTCGAGACGGTGCAGTGGATCACCGGGCGCGCCGGCGTCGGCATGTTCGGCGACATGGGCGCGCGCGAGGGCTCCGACTTCGGCTTCACGGCCGCCCTCGAGGCGCCCGACCACATCGCCGAGCTGCGCGAGCGCGCGCAGAAGGTGTTCGACAAGCAGGGCGAGGACGGCCACGTCGTCCTCAAGCGCGAGACCGAGGGCGACGTCGACGTCACGCTCGCGGTCCCCAAGGAGGGGGCGAAGGGCGATTTCGACGGCGACGTGCGCGTCGCCGCGGCCGGCTCGGTGCTGCTGGTCGACGGCGCGAGCGGGGCGTTCCGGGAGAAGCCGAACTTCCGCGACGCGCTCGCGGGGCTGCGCGGCGAGGCCAAGGACCCGCTCTCCGCCGCGCCGGCCTTCAAGTCGTCGCTCGCGGCGCGCGCCGGCGGCGTCAAGTTCTGGTTCGACTCCGGCAAGCTGATCCGCGCCGAGGCGGCGACGGCCGCCGCGCAGTCCCCGATGTTCAGCATGCTCGGCATCGAGGAGTTCGGCGCGCTGTCGGCCCGCCTCACCCTCGACGCGAAGGAGCTCCATTTCGAGGCGCTGCAGGCGTGGTCGGAGAAGTGCACGCTCGGAAAGCTCCTCGGCGCCTGGCTCGCCGGCAGCGACACCTCGCTCTTCAAGCTGATCCCGGCCGAGGTGGAGCACGCGGTCGCGCTCCACCTCGACTTCGCGAAGGGGATGGACGCGACCGACGCGTTCCGCAAGGCGAACGGCCTGGCACCCGAGGCGCCGCCGGCCGATCCGGCCGCGGGCGCCGATCCGGCCGCCGCCGCCGCCGCGCCGCCCGACCCGCGCAAGGACTTCATGGACCACCTCGACGGCCGCATCGCGATCTTCGGCGCGCAGGTCGACGCGAGCGAGGCGCTGCCGTTCTTCGGCGGCGATGGGCCGCCGATCAGCATCTGCATGGTGCTCGGCGTGAAGGCGGCGGAACCGCTGCGGGCGTCGCTCGACCGCGCGATGCGCCAGGTCGGCCTGCACGCCGCCCGCAAGAAGAGCGAGTTCCAGGGCTTCGAGGTCTTCTCCGTCCCGATCATGCCGATGACGCTCCACTACGCGATCGTCGACGACGTCGCGGTCGTCTCGCTCTCGCCGACGCTGCTGCAGGACGTGCTGCGCCGCAAGAGCGACAAGGAGCTGAAGAACCTCGCGGCCGACCCGAGCTTCAAGCGCGAGCTCGAGGGGCTCACCTCGAACGCGTCGATCGTCGTGTGGGAGAAGTACGACCCCAGGCTCTTCGCGACGCTCGCCGCGCAGGCGGTCGCCGGGACGGAGGAGGGGCTCGGCCAGGGCGCCGGCAGCGCGATGGAGCGCGCGCTCCTCTCGTTCATGCAGTCGTTCAGCACGATCGACCCCGCGGTCGCGGCCAAGCACCTGCCGCCCGGCTCGGTCGCCGGCGTCGGGGTCGACGCGAACGGGCTCCACCTCGAAGGCGTCTCGCGCTGAAGTCCGCGCCCCCGCGCGCGTCGCGGCGCCCGCTCCTGATGCCGGAGCCGCCGGCGCCGGAGCCGCCGCGGCGCCATCCGCTGCCCGCCCTGCTCGTGGTCGTCGCGACGACGCTCGCGCTGTGGTGGCCGCTGCTCGACCACGACTTCACCTTCGGCGACTACCCGCTGCTGCGCGAGGTGCGCAGCGGGACGTTCACCGAGCACCTGCGCGACCACACGGTCCGGCCGCTGACGCGCGAGACGACCGGGCGCGAGGCGGCGCCGACGCCGCCGTGGCGGCCCGGCTTCCATGCGCTGGTCGACGTCGGCAACGCGGTCGGGAAGTGGGGGGCCGCGTCGCCCGACGGCGCGCGCGAGACCGCGCCGCGCGGCTGGTTCGAGGTGGCGCTCGGGCTGCACGCGCTGGTCGCGGTCGCGCTCTTCTCGTTGCTCTTCGCGGAGGGGGCGGGGCCGTGGTTCGCGGCGGCGGGCGCGCTCGTCGTCGCGCTCGCGCCGTCGCTCGCGGAGACGGTCGGCGCGCCGTCGACCGCCTACGCGACGCTGCCGTGCGCGCTCTTCGTGCTGTGGGCCGGGCGCGGCTTCCTGCAGTGGCTGCAGGGCGGGCGCGTCGCGTGGCTCCTCGCCGCGCTGCTGCTCTACGCCTACTCCTTCGCGTTCGGCGAGGCGGGCGCGGCGCTGCCGCTCGTGCTGCTCGCGGGGCTCGCGGTGCTGGGGCGGTCGCGCTTCCGCAGCGTCGGGTCGGTGGTGCTGGTCGCCGTGCTGATCGGCGCCGCGGTGCCGCTCTACGTCCGCTACGCGCAGTGGGTGACGCTGCGGGCGATCGAGTTCACGCTCGCGCCGCGGCTCCACGTCGCGGCGGACGCCGCCACGGAGTTCCTCCGCGGTCTCGCCGGCGCCGGAGCGACGGCGCCTGCCGACGCGCTGCGCTGGCTCCTCGCGGCGCTCGGCCTCGCCTGGATCGCGCTGCTCGCGAGCGGGCGGTCGCGCACGCGCTTCTACCTCGCGTGGGCGCCGCTCGCGGCGCTCCCCTTCCTCGGGCGCTCGCCGACGCCGGCGCTCGCGCTGCCGGTCCTCTTGCCGCTCGGGATCGGGCTGGTGCTCTGGATCGAGGAGCGCGTGCGCGAGCGGAGTGCTTCGCTGCGCCTGCTCGCGCTCGCGCCGCTGGTCGCGCTCGCGGCGTGGCACGGTTGCAGGCTGCCGGCCGCGCTCGAGCGGTCGCGCGAGCGCGGCGCGGCGGCGCGCGGCGCGCTGGAATCGCTGCGCGACAAGGACTTCGGCGGCGTGATCGCGCTCGAAGTGCAGGGCGCTCCGCCCGCGATGGTCTCCGGGCTCGGCGACATGGTCGCGCTCTGCGTGCCCGGCGCCGGCGGCGCGAAGCCGGAGGTGCGCGAGCTCGGGATGGTCGTCCGGCCGCCGCTCGCGATCCACGGCGACCCGCTCTTCCAGATCGACCTCACCGGCGTCAACCACTACCGCTGGGACGCGGGGCAGCGGCGGCTGGTGTACACGACGCGCGCCGAGCTGCTCGGCGGGAACCGGCCCGTCCCGCGCTACGCCGCTCTGCGCGAGCTGCCGGCCGCCGGCAGCGCGGACCCGGGCGAGCCGCTGTGGAACGGCACGCCGCCCGGCTCGGAGCTGGTCACGCTGGCCGTCGTCGCGAAAGGCGACGTCTACGCCGTGCTGCGGCTCGGGGCGGGGGAGCCGCTCGACGGAGCGGTCTGGGTCGACGGCGTCGCGGCACCTCTCGTTGCCGTGGACGGCGGCTTCACCGCCGTGCGCGTCGGCGACGGCGTGCACATGGTCGCGTTCCGCGTCACGCCACCGGATCGGCGTTGACGCGCGTCTCGCCGGCGGGGAAGCGCACGCCGGCCGCGCGCAGCAGCGGGAAGGGCGGCGTGCCGCCCGCCAGCACGAAGACGAAGTCGTTCTCGATCTCGCGCCGCGCGCCGCCGTCCGCGATCCGCAGCGTGACGCTCGCCGTGCCGATCGACTCGACGCCCGAATGGAAGACGACGTCGACCTTGCCGCTCGCCATCGCCTCGTCGATGCGCTTCTCGTTGCGCGCCTTGAGCCGGAAGAACGCCTCCTTGCGGTAGGAGATCGTCACGCGGTTGCCGGGCTGGCCGGCCAGCGCGAGCGCCGCCTCGACCGCCGAGTCGCCGCCGCCGACGACGAGGCAGCGCGCGCCGCGGTAGTGGGTGGCGTCGATCAGCCGGTAGGCGACCTTCTCCTGCTCCTCGCCCGGCACCTCGAGCTTGCGCGGCGTGCCGCGCCGGCCGAGCGCCAGCACGACGGTGCGCGCGCGCACCAGTCCGCGCGAGGTCGCGACCTCGAAGCCGTCGGCGGCGCGCTCGACCTTCTCGACGCGCGTGCCGGGGCGCAGCTCGACCGGGAAGCGCTTCACCACGTCGTCGAAGAGGGCGACCAGCTCCTCCTTGGTGTACTCGCTGCGCGTCAGCGCGCCGGCGAGCGGCAGCTCGACCGGCTGCGTCATCACGAGCTTCTGGCGCGGGTAGTGGCGCACCGTCCCGCCGAGAGTGTCCTGCTCGAGCAGCACGTGCGTGAGGCCGTGCTCGACGGCGCGCAGCGCGGCCGCGAGCCCGGCCGGGCCGCCGCCGACGATCGCGACGTCGACGAGATCGTCGCCGCGCCGCGCGCCGCCGCGCCGCTTCCCGAGGCGGCCCGCGATCGCGTCGACCGCGCGCGTCCCCTGCCCGATCGCGACGCGGATCAGCGCGAGGCCGGAGAGCTCGCCCGCGATG
>DASRRB010000035.1:0-20244 GCA_035695985.1 Planctomycetota bacterium
TCGACGTCATGCTGCCCGGCCTCGACGGCTTCGAGCTGGTGCGACGGCTGCGCGAGACGGGGAAGACGGTCCCCGTCCTCTTCCTCACCGCCAAGGACACGGTCGAGGACCGCGTGCGCGGACTCGACCTCGGCGGCGACGACTACATGGTGAAGCCGTTCGCGGTCGACGAGCTGCTGGCGCGCCTGCGCTCGCTGATGCGGCGCGGCAAGCCGACCACGCAGGCGTTGATCCGCGTGGCCGACGTCACGATCGACACGGTGCAGCACGTCGTCACGCGCGGCGGCAAGTGGGTCGACCTCTCGCCGCGCGAGTACTCGCTCCTCGAGTACCTCGCCGTGCGCGCGGGAACGCTCGTGACGCGGCAGGAGCTCGCGCAGCACGTCTTCGAGGAGCCGCCCTCGGCGGGCTCGAACGCCGTCGACGTCCTGGTCGGGCGCTTGCGCAAGAAGCTCTGTCCGCGCAACCTCCCCGACCTGATCCGGACGCGCCGTGGCTGGGGCTACCTGCTGGAGGCCGGTGCATGACGTCGATCCGCTCGCGCATCGCGCTGGCGGTCGTCGGCTGCACGGCGGGCGCGGTGGCGATCGCGGCGGTCGCGGTCGGAGTCACGACGCGGGCGATGCTCTTCCGGGCGCTCGACGACCGGCTGCAGGCGCGCGTCCGCTTCCCCTGGACGGTGCCGCGCGTCGCCCCGGGGGAGCACGAGGCGACCCTGCCGACGACGGCCGGGAGTTCGGCGAACGGCGCGACGGGCCCGGCGGGCGCCACGGCCCCGACGGGAACTTCGAATCCGCCGGGAACGCCGGGAAGCGGGAACTCCGCCTCCTCCTGGCTCAGCAACTGGCCCTACGCGGAGATCCACGACGCAGCCGACGGCGCCGAGCTCTGGCGCGCGCCCTCGCTCCCGCAGGGCGAGGCGCTCGCGTCGCACGACGTGCGGCCGGGCGACCCGATCGAGACCGTGACGCTCGCCGACGGCCGGCCGGCGCGCCTCCTCGTCGTCTCGATCGACGCAGCGGTGCGTCCCCCCTTCCGCTGGCGCGGCGACCGGAGCGGCGAGCGCGGGTCCGAGCGCGCCGGCGACCGCGGTATCGAACGCAGCGTCGAGCGCGGCGGGGCCGGCGACCCCGGGAGCGAACGCTCCGGCCGGTCGCGCGAGCGCGACGGCGACGAGCACGCCGCGACGGAGCGCCCGAGCGGGCCGGAGCGCAAACGCGTCGACCTCTTCCTCGCGATCGACGCGAGCGAGATCTACGAGGAGCTGCACCACCTCGTCTGGATCCTGGTCGCGCTCTGGAGCGGGGCGACGGTGCTGTCGTGGGTCGTCGCGCTGTGGCTCAGAAAGACGGTGCTCGAGCCGGTCGACTCGCTCTCCCGGACCATCCGCAAGATCTCGCCGACGAACCTCGCCGCGCGCGTCCCCGCGCACGAGGCGCCGCTCGAGCTGCAGCCGATGGTGGCGCGGCTGAACGAGCTGCTCGCGCGCGTCGAGACCACCTTCAACCGCGAACGCTCGACCACCGCGAACCTCGCCCACGAGCTGCGCAATCCGCTGTCGGCGCTGCGCGCGAAGCTCGAGTTCGGGCTGCTGCAGGACCCCGACCTGCAGCACCGGGCGCTCGAGGCCGGCGTCGTCGTGACGCGCCGCATGCAGTCGATGATCAACGGCCTCCTCACGCTGACCCGCATCGAGTCGGGCCAGGAGAAGCCCGCCGTGCGCAGCGCCGACGTCGTGGTGCTGCTGCGCGAGGCGTGGCGCACGGTCGACCCGATGGCGCACAGCCGCGACATGCGCGTCGAGTGGCGCGTCCCCGCCTCGCTCGAGCTCACCACCAGCCCGACCCACCTCGCGCTCGTCCTCGCCAACCTCCTCGACAACGCCATCGCGCACGGCGCGCGCGGCGGCACGGTGGAGATCGACGTCGGCGCGCGCGGCGCCGCGGTCGCGCTCCTGATCGCGAATCCCTACGAGTCGACGGTGCGCGCGGGAGCGGCGACCGGGGAGGAGCTGCGCGAGGCGTTCGAGCCGCTCTGGCGGCGCGACCCGGCGCGCAGCGGCGACGACCACTGCGGGCTCGGGCTCGCGCTCTGCGACCGCGTCGTCCGGCTGCTCGGCGGCCGCATCGACGTGCGCCAGACCGAGACGCGCTTCGAGGTCGAGATCGAGCTGCCGGTCACCCCGGCGCGCGCGGCGCCGCCGGGCTGACCGCCCGAGTTCACTTGCGCGCGAGCTCGATCGAGACGATCGCCTGTCCGTCGGGCTCGAGGGCGACCAGCGCGAAGAGCTGCCGCGCCCGGCCGAACGCCCGGTTCGAGAGGCGGAACGCGGCGATCGCGTCGCCCCCCGCGGCGGTCCCGATCGGCACCACGAGGCGCGGCGCGGCGCCGGGATCGGCGAGGTAGAGGCCGCCGCCGTCCTCGCGCTCGGCGACGAAGGCGATCGTGCCGGCGTCGTCGATCGCGACGTTGGGCCCGATCGCCGTGAAGCCGCCCGTGGCGTCGGCGACGATCGTCGGCGCGCCGCCGCCTTTCGGGACGCGCGCGACGGCGGGTGCGCCGTCTCGCTTCTCGACCACCAGCGCAATGAGGCCGTCGGGGCTCATCGCCGGCCGGTGGAACGCGCTCCACTCCTCGCCCGTCTCGGCGACCTCGAACAGCGTCGAGCCGTTCGTGGCGAAGAGCGTCCAGTGCTTCTCGCGGACCGACGCGACGAAGGCGACGGCTCCCGACGCGTTGAGCGCGATCTCGTCGGTCAGGTCGAGGAAGCCCTCCTGCGTGCCGGCGACGAGCGTGAGCCGGCCGAACGCGTCCTCGAGGAAGAGCCCGTGGTGGTACGACTCCGCGCGCCCGGCGAAGGTCCTGCGCACCGGAGGCGGCGCGGTCGCGGGGTCCTCGGGGGGGGCGCTCGCCGCCGTCGGCCCGGAACTGCCGAGCTCTTCGCGAGCGCGCTGGCGCGCCGGGTCGATCACGGCGTGGAAGAGCACGTTCCCGCGCAGGTCGATCAGCGCGTCGTCGCCGAACGAGCGGAACGACTCGCCCGAATCGGCCACGAACTCGGGATCGAAGCCGAAGCCGCGGCTCGCGAGGACCGCCTTGCCGCCGCCCTCGAACTCGGCCGTGAACGCGCAGCCGGACGGGCCGCCGATGGTCGGCCGGAGGCCGAGCCGGGCGACGACCCAGGCGGCGGCGCCGTCGGGAACCGGATCGCCGGCCAGCACGATCGGCGACGGGGCGCCGCCCGAGGTCGTGTAGATCCCCTCGCGCCCGTCCTCGCGCGTGGCGTGGAACGCGGCGTCGCCCTTTTGCGACGCCGACGGCTCGCCGAACGCGGCGAACGTCCCGCGCGTCGTCGCGAGGACGCGGATCTTCGGCGACGCGTCCTTCGCCGCGGGGACCTGGGCGGGGGCGCGTGCCGCCGCGCATCCGAGGAGGACACAGGCGACTCGCGGCGCGGCCCCGCGCACCGGCTCAGCCCTTCGCGGTCTCGACCGGCTCCTGGCGCTCGACCGCTTCGAAGTGCAGCTCATCGCCCGCGACGGTCACCTGCACCAGGTTCTTGCCCTTGAACTCGCCGCGCAGGATGAACTCCGACATCGGGTCCTCGAGCTGCCGCTCGACGGCGCGCCGCAGCGGGCGCGCGCCGAAGTCGAGGTTGGTCCCCTTGTCGATCAGGAACTCGCGCGCCTCGGCGGTGAGCTCGAGCTTCATGCCCTTCTCGGCCAGGCGGTTGCGCACCTCGCTCAGCTGGACGTCGAGGATCTGCTCCATGTCCTGCTTCATGAGCGACTTGAAGACGATCACCTCGTCGAGGCGGTTGATGAACTCGGGGCGGAAGAACTTCTCCACCTCGGTCATCAGCTGCTCGCGCATCTTCTCGAAGGCGTGCTCCTCGGACGTCTTGTGAAAGCCGAGCGAGCTCTGGTTCTTGATGATCGAGGCGCCGATGTTCGACGTCATGATCATGACGACGTTGCGGAAGTCGATGTTGCGGCCGAACGAATCGGTGAGACGCCCCTCCTCCATGATCTGGAGGAGCATGTTGAAGATGTCGCCGTGCGCCTTCTCGACCTCGTCGAGGAGCACGACGCTGTAGGGCCGGCGGCGGACCTTCTCCGTGAGCTGGCCGCCCTCCTCGTACCCGACGTAGCCGGGCGGCGCGCCGACGAGCCGCGACGCGTTGTGCTTCTCCATGTACTCCGACATGTCGATCTGGATGAGCGCGTCCTCGTCGCCGAACATGAACTTCGCGAGCTGCTTGCAGAGGTGCGTCTTGCCGACGCCGGTCGGTCCGAGGAAGAGGAACGAGCCCATCGGGCGCTTGGGGTTCTTGAGCCCCGAGCGCGAGCGGCGCACGGCGCGCGCGATCGCGCGGATCGCCTCGTCCTGCGAGATGACCGCCTTGTGGAGCTCCGCCTCCATCTGCAGCAGGCGGTCGGCCTCGCCCTTCTCGAGCCGCGTGACCGGGACGCCGGTGATGCGCGCGACCGTCTCGGCGATGACGTCCTCGTCGACGGTGCCGTCGACCTCCTTGCTGTTGGCGCGCCACTGGCGCTGCAGCTCGTCGCGCTGCTTGCGCATCTTGTCGGCCTGGTCGCGCAGGTAGGCGGCGCGCTCGAAGTCCTGCGCCGCGACGCACTCCTCCTTCTCCTTGTCGAGGAGCGCGATCTTCTCGGCCATCTCCTTCAAGTCGGTCGGCTGCGTCAGCGCCTTCAGGCGCACGCGCGCGCCCGCCTCGTCCAGGACGTCGATCGCCTTGTCGGGCAGGAAACGGCCGGTGATGTAGCGGTTGCTGAGCTCGACGGCGAGCTCGAGCGCGCCGTCGGTGATCTGCACGCGGTGGTGCGCCTCGTAGCGGTCGCGGAGCCCTTTCAGGATCTCGAGCGCCTCGTCGCGCGTGGCCGGCTCGACCAGCACGGTCTGGAAGCGGCGCTCGAGGGCGCCGTCCTTCTCGATGTACTTGCGGTACTCGTCGAGCGTGGTCGCGCCGATGCACTGGACCTCGCCGCGCGAGAGCGCGGGCTTGAGCACGTTGCTGGCGTCGATCGCGCCCTCGGCGCCGCCCGCGCCGACCAGGGTGTGGAGCTCGTCGATGAAGAGGACGACCGTCTTGGCGCGGCGCACTTCGTTCATCACCGCTTTGATGCGCTCCTCGAACTGGCCGCGGTACTTGGTGCCGGCGACCATCATCGCGAGGTCGAGCACGACGATGCGCTTGTCGGCCAGGATCTCGGGCACGTTGCCCGCCACGATGTCCTGCGCGAGCCCCTCGACGATGGCCGTCTTGCCGACGCCCGCCTCGCCGAGCAGCACCGGGTTGTTCTTGGTGCGGCGGCAGAGGATCTGCATCACGCGCTCGATCTCGCGCCGCCGCCCGATGACCGGGTCGAGCTTGCCTTCGCGCGCGAGCGCCGTGAGGTCGCGGCCGAACGCGTTGAGCGCGGGCGTCTTGCTCTTGCCGGGGCCGGAGCCCGACGCGATCGCGTCGCCGCCGCCCGCCTCGCCGCCGCCGCCCGCGCCGCCGCCCTGGCCCGCCTCCTCGCCGCCGCCGGCGCCGCCGCTCTGCGCCTCGCCGCCGGCCTGGCCGTAGCTGCTCTTGTCGGCGCCGAGGAACTCGAGGATCTCCTCGCGGACCTCCTCGAGCTTGACGCCGAGGTTCAGGAGCACGCGCGCCGCGATCCCCTCGTTCTCCTTGATCAGTCCGAGCAGCAGGTGCTCCGTGCCGATGTAGTTGTGGCCGAGGTTGCTCGCCTCCTCGACGGCGAGCTCGAGCACCTTCTTCGCGCGCGGGGTGAACGGCAGGTTGCCCTGCGTCACCATGGTCGGGCTGCCCTTGACGATCTTCTCGATCTCGTTGCGGATGCGCTTCAGGTCGATGTTCATCTGCTTCAGGACATTGGCAGCGACACCGCTCCCCTCCTGGACGAGGCCGAGGAGGATGTGCTCCGTCCCGATGTACTCGTGATTCAGACGCTGGGCCTCGGCCTTGGCGAGACCCATGACCTTGCGGGCGCGGTCGGTGAATCGGTCGAACATGGCGGGGGGGTCGCTCCGTCCTTGGTTGGTCGGGTCGCCTGGATCGGTTCGTCCGGCGCGCCTAGTTAGCGGAGGGCCCGCTCAGGCGCTGGCGGATGTATCGGGCACGCACGAGGTCGCGCTCCTCCTCTTTCAGGTCGCGTTTCTCGAGGATCTGGATGTGCGCCGGCTGGCTCATCACCAGCAACTCGTTCACGGCCTTCAGTTCCGGCCCCTGAAGGATGCCGAGACAGACCCCGAGACGCACCTGCGAAAGAAGATCGAGGGCCTCCTGCGAGTTGATCCGGCGCGCGTGCGAGAGGACGCCGAACGCGCGGTGGATCCGGTCCTCGAGCCCCTTGCCCTGGTCCTCCAGGATGGCACGGCGCACGTTCCGCTCCTGTTCGACCAGTTTCGGCAGCACCTTGCTGACGTCGCCCAGGAGGCGCTCCTGCGTCCGCCCGAGCGTCACCTGGTTGCTCACCTGGAAGAAATCGCCGAGGTAGGACGTTCCCTCGCCATAGAAACCGCGGATCGCGAGCTTCATCTTCGCGGTCGCGTTGAAGACCTTCTCGATCTCCTTGCTGTAGACGAGCGCGGGCAGGTGCAGCATCACGGAGATGCGCAGCCCGGTGCCGACGTTGGTCGGGCACGAGGTCAGGTATCCGAAGCGCGGGTGGTAGGCGTACTCGACCTGGCGCGCGATGCGCTGGTCGACGTCGCGCAGCTTCTCGAGCAGGCCGGCGAGATCCTGGCCCGGCCCGAAGACCTGCAGGCGCAGGTGGTCCTCCTCGTTCACCATCACGGAGAGGTTGCGGCTGCGGCTGAAGAAGACGCCGCGCGGTCCGCTGCCGCGCGCGAGCTCCATGCTGATCAGGTGGCGCTCGAAGAGCAGCTCGCGGTCGAGATCGTGCAGCTGCTCGAGCCCGAAGTAGGCCTGGTCGCGCGCGACGTCGAGCCCGAGCAGGCGCGCCTTCAGGTGCCCCTCGAGCTCCTTGGCGCGCTCCTCGGAGAGGCGCGACCGGAACGGGAAGTTCTGGACGTTGCGCGCGAGGCGGATGCGCGTCGAGACGACGACGTCGTGGTCGGGGCCGTCGTGCGCCATCCAGTGGCCGGCGTTCTCCGGCGAGCTGAAGAAGGAGCGCGGCAGATCAGCCATCGGCCGCGCCTCCCTCGTGGAGCTGCTTCTCGATCTGCTGGATGCGGTCGCGGATGCGCGCCGCCTCCTCGTACTCCTCGTTCTTGATCACGCGCTGCAGGTCGCGGCGCAGGCGCTTGAGCTCGCCCGACGTCTCCGGCGCGGCGGCGCGCGCGGGCGCAGGAACGCTCTCCCCCGCTGCGGTCGGCGCGGCCGGCGCCACCGCGTCGGCCTCGCTCGCGTGCTCGGAGGCGCCGTGCACGCGCTCCAGCAGCGGGATCACGCGCGAGAGGAAGACCTCGTAGTCGTGGGCGCAGCCGAAGCGCCCCTTCGCCTTGAACTCGCCGAAGGTCATGCCGCACTGCGGGCACTGGCGGTCGCGCGTCTTCGTGACCGTGTTGGTCTTGTCCATCAGCTCCTTGAAGAGCGCGAAGACCGAGGGGGACTGGAGCACGGGCATGCCGTGGTCCTTCGCGCACTCCTCGCAGAGGTGGAGCTCGACCTTGCTCCCCTCCTTCGCGATCTCCGTCACGTGGACGCTCGCCGCCTCTTTCTGGCACTTCTGGCAGAAGACGCTCATGGTGTGCGGGGCCTCGCCCGACTCATCGGCCAGCGGACGGCGTTGCGCGTCCGGCGCGGACGCGGCGACGCGATTCTCCGGGCGGGTGGGGTCGATTCAAGGTGAAGGAAGCTCGGCATAGAGGGCGCGGAACAGGTCGCCCCGCTCCGTGAAGTTCCGGAACTGGTCGTAGGAGGCGTAGCCCGGCGAGAGGAGGATCGTCTCGCCGCTCTCCGCCTCCCGCGCCGCGGCGGAGAACGCGGCACGCAAGTCGGGGAAGACCTCCCACTGCAGCGGGCGGCCCACCGCGGCACCCCGCCGACCGGTCGCGTCGGGGGGGGCTCCTTGTAGCGCGCCGGCGAGCGCCCGCGCGACCGCACCATAGAGGTAGACCTTCCGGCAGCGCTCGAACATCGCCGCCACCATCGGCGCCGGGTCGATTCCCTTGTCGTATCCGCCCGCGAGGAGCCGGATCGGGCCGTCGAAGCTGCGCAGCGCCGCGGCGAGCGCCGGCGGCGAAGTGCAGACCGAGTCGTCGACGAAGCGCGCGCCGCGCCGGGTGCCGAGCTCGTTCAGGCGGCGGGCGAGCGGCTCCGCGCCGAAGCCGGCACGCGCCGCGGCGCCGAAGGGCACGCCGAAGGCCGTCGCCGCCGCCGCTGCGCCGAGCAGGTTCCAGCGGTTGTGCGCGCCGCGCAGCCGGAGCGGCGCGAGGTCGACCTCCTCCTCCGCGCCGTCGAGTCCGCGCCAGCGGGCGACGCCGTCGGCGCGCAACCGCGCGCCGCGCTCGCCGGGGCGCAGCTCCGACCCGTCGCCGAACCAGAGCACGTCGCCGCGGAACTCCGCGCCGAAGCGGCGGCAGGTCGGGTCGCCCGCCTGCAGGACGGCGAGGCGCGCGCCGGCGAGGATCGACCGCTTCGCCACGACGTACTCCTCGAACGTCCCGTGGCGGTCGAGGTGGTCGGGCGTGACGTTGGTGACGAGGCCGACGGCCGGGCCGAGGCCGACCTCGGCGAGATGCTCGAGCTGGAACGAGCTGATCTCCAGGACGACCGCGTCGTCGGGCCGCATCGAGGCGACCGAGCCGAGCAGCGAGCCGCCGAGATTGCCTCCGCTCCAGACGCGCCGGCCCGCCGCCGCGAGTGTCCGCGCCGCGAGCATCGTCGTCGTGCTCTTGCCGTTGGTGCCGGTGACGCCGAGCGCGGGGCACGGCAGCAGGCGCATCAGCAGCGTGAGCTCGCTCTCGACGGGGACGCCGCGCCGCGCCGCCTCCGCGAGCGGCGGCGCGCTCCACGGCACGGCCGGCGACGCGCAGATCCAGTGGCAGCGCGCGACCTCCTCGTCCGTCGGGTGACGGCCGAGCAGGAGCTCCGCGCCGCGGCCGTCGAGGGCGCGCAGCGACGGCTCGAGCTTCTCCGCCGGGCTCGCGTCGGCGACGACGACTTCGGCCCCCTCCTGCAGGAGGTGCAGCGCCGCGCCGAGGCCGCCGCCGAACGTGCCGAGCCCCAGCACCATGACGCGCCGGCCCCGCAGGTCGCGGGGGACGAAGTCGCTCGGAAGGCGCGGCAGGCTGCGGACGCGCGCGGGCGACGGCGCCGCCATCGTCACCGCGACTCCGCCCGCAGCTGCTCGGCGTTGCGCCGCACGGCTGATTCGCGCTCGGCGGCCGGCTCGGAAGTCGGTTCGGGGAAGGTGATCGTCACGGTGTGGCGGTCGACGTGCGTCACCGGGTCGAGCAGCTCGGAGAAGACGTCGAGGGGGAAGTACTGGTACCAGGGCGGGTCGAGCTCGACGAACTGCGTCACGCCGGGCTGCTTCTCGAAGTGCGCGTCGACGCGCATCGTCCCGTAGTGGGTGAAGGGGCGCTCGACCGGGGAGACGCCGGCGTCCTCACCATTGATGTAGATGCGGGCGCCGATGGGCTCCGTCTCGATCCGGAAGTAGCGCTCGACGCAGCCGGAGAGGGCGACCGTGCAGACAGCAGTGCAGAGGACGGCGGCGAGACGGGCGCCGCGCGAAACCTCGGCGCGGCGGCGGCGGTCCACCCGGCCCCGCCCGGACTCGATGGCGGAGAGGGAGGGATTCGAACCCTCGGTACAGGGTTTCAACCCCGTACAACGGCTTAGCAAGCCGCCGCTATCGGCCACTCAGCCACCTCTCCCGATGTGTACTTCGATTGGCGGAGGGGGAGGGATTCGAACCCCCGGACCCTTGCGGGTCAACGGCTTTCAAGACCGCCGCATTCGACCGCTCTGCCACCCCTCCGCGCTCCACGTGATTCACGCCGGCAGGTCCGGCTTCCCGCTCGAGACCGCGGTCGCGATCACCGCCTCCTCGACCGCGATCGGCGCCTTCTGCGCCACCGCCAGCGCGATCGCGTCGGAGGGCCGGCAGTCGATCCGCAGCGTCTCGCCGCCGTGGTCGAGCACCAGGTTCGCGAAGAACGTGTTCTCGCGCAGGGCGCAGATCTCGATTCCGGTCAGCTTCGCGCCGAGCTGCTCGATGGCGATGCGGAGCAGGTCGTGCGTGAGCGGCCGGACCACGCTCTTCTCGGCGATCTTGCGGTTGATCTCGGCGGCCTCGAAGAAACCGATCACGATCGGGAACGAGCGCGTCCCGTTCTTCTCTTCGAGGTAGATGTACTGCTGGTCGCTGTTCTCTCGGAGGACGATCCGGGACAGCCGGCAATCGACCAACACCGCGGAGCTCCCGCTCGGCGCCACCGGAAATCCTGCTCCGACGCGCGCCCAGAAGTCGAAATCGAACGATGCGGCGGCGAGCATAGCGGACCCTTCCCATGAATCCCCTCCTCACGATCGTCACGCGGGCCCGCCTCCACGAGAGCTTCCACTTCGGCAGGATCGCCATCACGACGGCGAACGCGCGGCTCTTCACCGCGGGCAACGCCGATGCGCCGATCTATCCGCGCTCGGCGCTCAAGCCGTTCCAGGCGATGCCGCTGCTGGAAGACGGCCTCGATCGGACGCTCGGCCTCGACGCGCGCGAGATCACGATCACGAGCGCGTCGCACGGCGGCGACGAGCGCCACGTCGAGGCCGTCGAGTCGCTGCTGAAGAAGGGCGGCGTCGAGGCCTCCTCGCTGCAATGCGGCAAGCACTCCCCGATGGACGAGTCGGCCGCGCGCCGTCTCGCCGCGGCGGGCCGCGAGCCGACGGTCCTCCACCACAACTGCTCGGGCAAGCACGCCGCGATGCTGATCCAGGCGCGCCATGCGCAGGCGCCGCTCGAGAACTACGTCGACCCCGTTCATCCGATCCAGCGCCGCATCCGCGCGCGGCTCGCCGAGTTCGCCGGCGTCACCGCCGAATCGATCGGCGTCGCGATCGACGGCTGCAGCGCGCCGGCGTTCGCGGTGTCGCTGACCGGGCTCGCGCGTGCCATGGCGCGCTTCGCGGACCCGAGCGAGTTCCCCGAGACGGTCGCGAGCGCGGCGCGCCGCCTCTTCGACGCGACCACCGCGGAGCCGCACTACCTGTCGGGCCGGCGACGCTTCGATCACGCCGTCATGAAGGCGGGCGCGCGCCGCGTCTTCTGCAAGGGTGGCGCCGAGGGAGTGGTCGCGCTCGCGGTCCGGCCGCCACGCGCCGGACTGCCCGCGCTCGGCATCGCCATCAAGGTCGACGACGGCAACGCGCGCGGGTACTACCTGCCGGCGCTCGAGCTCCTGCGCTGGCTAGGCTTCGATCCGCCGGCCGACGCCGAGGAAGGCGGCGCGTCGATCGACCCGATCCAGCGCAACCATCGCGGACTCGAGGTCGGGCGCATCGAGATCGGCGCCGCGCTGCGCGATCTTCCCGCGTCGCCGTGGTCGAAGCGATGAATCGCGCCGCCCCCGTCGTCCCGCCCGAGCTGCGCGTGCTGCCGCGCCGCAGCCCGTCGGCGCACAAGGGCGACTTCGGCCGCGTGCTGATCGTCGGCGGCAGCTGGGGCATGCACGGCGCGCCGGTCCTCTCGGCGAGCGCCGCATTCCGCAGCGGCGCCGGCCTCGTCACGGTCGCGCTGCCGCGCTCGATCTACCCGATCGCCGGACCGGCCGAGCTGCGCGCGACGTGGCGGCCGCTGCCCGAGTCGGGCGCGGGCGCGCTCGAGGCGTCGGCGCTGCCGGCGCTGCTCGCCGCGGTGGCGCACGCCGACGTCGTCGCGGTCGGCCCCGGGCTGGGTTCGGCGGCGGGGACCGTCGCGCTGCTGCAGGAATTCGTGCCGCGCATCGACAAGCCGCTCGTGCTCGACGCCGACGGGCTCAACGCCTTCGCCGACGAGCCGGCGCGCATCGCCGGCCGCCGCTCCGCGACCATCCTCACCCCCCACCCGGGCGAGCTCGCGCGCCTCACCGGACAGCGGCCGGGCGACGACGACGAGGCGCGGCGACTCGCGGCGCTCGACCTCGCCATGCGGGCCGGCGCGGTCGTCGTGCTGAAGGGCCGCCGGACCGTCGTCAGCAACGGGATGGAGAGCCACGCGAACCCGACCGGCAACCCGGGCATGGCGACGGCGGGCGCGGGCGACGTGCTGACCGGCTGCGTGGCGGCGCTCCTGCACGTGCTGCCCGACGCGCTGCTCGCGGCGCGCGTCGCCGTCTTCGCGCACGGGCGCGCCGGCGACCTCGCGGCGGAGGAGCTCGGCGAGATCGGCGTCACGGCGACCGACGTCTGCGCGAAGCTCCCGGCCGCGCTCGCCGCCCACGCGAGCTGACGCGCCGCGCCGGCGGGAACACGCCTACGAAGCGGGCCGGGCGTCGGTATTGTCTCCGCGATTTTTGCCCGCCGCGGATCCCCCGGAGAAGCGATGCCCCGTCGCGACGACCTGCACCGCATCCTCGTCATCGGCGCCGGCCCGATCGTCATCGGGCAGGCCTGCGAGTTCGACTACTCCGGCACGCAGGCGGTGAAGGCGCTGCGCGAGGAGGGCTACGAGGTCATCCTCGTCAACTCCAACCCCGCGACGATCATGACCGATCCGACGATGGCCAACCGGACCTACGTCGAGCCGGTCGACGCCGAGACCGTCGCGCGCATCATCGAGGCGGAGCGGCCCGACGCGCTGCTGCCGACGCTCGGCGGGCAGACCGCGCTCAACGTCGCCGTCCAGCTCTGTGAGCGCGGCGTGCTCGCGAAGTTCGGCGTGCAGATGATCGGGGCGCGCTACGAGTCGATCAAGAAGGCGGAGGACCGCCACCTCTTCCGCGAGGCGATGATCAAGATCGGGCTCAAGGTCCCGAAGAGCTGCGTCGCCTACACGATGAACGAGGCGATCGAGGCGCGCGACAAGGTCGGGCTGCCCGCGGTCATCCGGCCCAGCTTCACGCTCGGCGGCACCGGCGGCGGCATCGCCTACAACGTGGACGAATACGAGCGGATCTGCGCGAGCGGCCTCGAGATGTCGCTCAACTCCGAGATCCTGATCGAGCGCAGCGTCGCGGGCTGGAAGGAGTTCGAGCTCGAGGTGATGCGCGACAACAAGGACCGCTGCGTCATCATCTGCGCCATCGAGAACTTCGACCCGATGGGCGTGCACACCGGCGACTCGATCACGGTCGCGCCGATCCAGACGCTCACCGACCGCGAATACCAGCTCATGCGCGACGCGTCGTTCGCGATCATGCGCGAGATCGGCGTCGAGACCGGCGGGTCGAACGTGCAGTTCGCGGTCGACCCCGCGACCGGCGAGATGGTCGTGATCGAGATGAACCCGCGCGTCTCGCGCAGCTCCGCGCTGGCGAGCAAGGCGACCGGCTTCCCGATCGCGCGCATCGCCGCCAAGCTCGCCGTCGGGTACACGCTCGACGAGATCCTGAACCAGATCACGAAGAAGACGCCCGCCTGCTTCGAGCCGACCCTCGACTACTGCGTCGTCAAGATCCCGCGCTGGGCGTTCGAGAAGTTCCCCGGCGCCGACCGCACGCTCACCACGCAGATGAAGTCGGTGGGCGAGACGATGGCGATCGGGCGCACCTTCAAGGAGGCGATGCAGAAGGCGATCCGCTCGCTCGAGATCCAGCGCAGCGGCTTCGGCCTCGACGCCAAGGACCCCTTCCTCAAGGGCGAGACGCCCGACCGGGACCTGGTGCTGAAGAACCTGTCGGTCCCCAACCCCGACCGCCTCTTCCACCTGCGCACGGCGCTCAAGCTCGGCGTGCCGCTCGACCGGATCCACGAGCTGACCGGCTTCGACCCGTGGTTCCTGCACAACCTGAAGGAGATCGTCGACCACGAGGCGGAGCTCGCGAAGGTCCCGTCGCTCGAGCAGTGCGACCGCGCGACGATGCTCGGCGCCAAGCGCATGGGCTTCAGCGACGCGCAGCTCGCCCACCTCTGGAAGACGGCCGAGGCGGCGGTGCGCACGCGCCGCAAGGCGCTCGGCGTCGTGCCGGTCTACAAGCTGATCGACACGTGCGGCGCCGAGTTCGCGAGCGAGACGCCCTACTTCTATTCGACCTACGAGTCGGGCGCGTCGAACGCCGCGTCGGCCGACGGCGCGGAGAAGACCGAGTCGGAGATCCTCCAGAGCCCGCGCCGCAAGATCATGATCCTGGGCGGCGGCCCCAACCGCATCGGGCAGGGCATCGAGTTCGACTACTGCTGCGTCCACGCCGCCTACGCACTGCGCGAGCAGGGCTGCGACGTGATCATGGTCAACTCGAACCCGGAGACGGTCTCGACCGACTTCGACACGAGCAGCCAGCTCTTCTTCGAGCCGCTCACGCTCGAGGACGTGGTCAACATCCACGAGACGCAGAAGATCGACGGCGTGATCGTCCAGTTCGGCGGGCAGACGCCGCTCAACCTGGCGCGCCCGCTCCTCGAGGCGGGCGTCCCGATCATCGGCACGTCGCCCAAGGAGATCGAACGCGCCGAGGACCGCAAGCTCTTCAACGAGCTGATCGTCAAGCTCGACCTGCGCCAGCCCGAGTCGGGCATCGCGATGTCGCTCGAGGAGGCGGTCGCGGTGGCGCGCCGCATCGGCTTCCCGGTGCTGGTCCGCCCCTCCTTCGTGCTGGGCGGGCGCGCCATGAACATCGTCTACAACGAGAAGCACCTCGAGCGGTGCGTCGGCGAGGCGGTCGAGGCCGCGCCGGGCAAGCCGATCCTGATCGACCGCTTCCTGGAGAACGCGCTCGAGATCGACGTCGACGTCATCAGCGACGGCGAGACCGTCGTCGTCGGCGGGATCATGGAGCACATCGAGGAGGCGGGGATCCACTCGGGCGACTCGACCTGCGTGCTGCCGCCCCACACGATCTCGGAGAAGCAGATCGCCGAGATCCGCGCGATGGCCCACGCGCTCGCGCGCGAGCTCCACGTCGTCGGCCTGATGAACATCCAGCTCGCGATCCGCGGCCAGGTCATCTACGTCCTCGAGGTGAATCCCCGCGCGTCGCGCACCGTCCCGTTCGTCAGCAAGGCGATCGGCGTCCCGCTCGCCAACATCGCGGCGAAGGTGATGGCGGGGCTCGGCACGCTGAAGGACTTCGGCTTCACCGAGGAGGTCTGGCCCGAGCACTTCAGCGTCAAGGTGCCGGTCTTCCCGTTCCTGAAGCTCCCCGGCACCGACACGCTGCTCGGGCCCGAGATGAAGTCGACCGGCGAGGTGATGGGCATCGACCCCGACCTCGGGCTCGCGTTCGCGAAGGCCTACCTCGGCGCGGGCCAGCACATCCCGACCGAGGGCAAGGTCCTGATGTCGGTGAAGGACGCCGACAAGCGGGAGGCGGTCGAGATCGCCAAGACGCTCTCGCTTCTCGGCTTCCAGGTCCTCGCGACCCACGGGACGTTCCGCGCGCTGCGGGCCGCGGGCGTGAACGTCGGGCCGGTCTACAAGATCGGCCGCGGCCGCCCGAACGTCGTCGACATCATCAAGAACCGGGAGGTCGGCCTCGTCCTCAACACGCCCTCGCCCGAGGCGGAGGCGCGCGTCGACGAGATCACGATCCGGACGCAGGCGGTCCAGCACGGGATCCCGTGCATCACGACGATCAGCGGCGCGCGCGCCGTCCTCGCCGCGATCCAGGCGCGCCAGCGCCTGGGCATGCGCGCCCGAGCGCTGCAGGACTTCCACGCCGCGATCTGACGCGTCCCGCGCCGGAGCTACCGGGATTTGGCGTGTTTCGCTACAATGTGACGCCTTGTTGCCGTTCCCTCCGGGGCCCCAGTCGGCCCCCTCCATGTCGCAGGAACCACGATGGGCGCCGAAGTCGCAAAGAAGCTCGAAGACACACTGCTGCGTTGGAAGGGCGTCGAGGCGCAGCGCGCTGCCGCGAAGACGAGCTTCACGATCCAAGGTTCGCTCTTTTCGTTCCTGACCAAGTCCGGCGTGGTGGTGAAGCTCCACCCGCGCCAGCGCGAAGACGCCCTCAAGGTCCGCGACTCGCGCGCCTACGTCGGCAAGAAGGGCGAGGACGCGACCGACATGGTCGAGCTGCCGCTTGAGACCGACCGCGACCTGAACCAGGCGCTGCCGTGGCTGCGCCGCGCCTGCCGCTTCGTCCGCTCGAACTCGATGGGCTGAGCCTCGGGGATTCCCCGGGAGCACGCCCCCGTCCGGAGCCTGCGGTGACGACCGCGGCGGGCTCCCGGCCCGGGCCCGCCGATCGGACGAAGTTGCCTGCTACACCGCCGCGGCGGTGATGTAGTCTGCTCCGGCCGCAGTCGCCGGGTTCGCGTGGGTCGCCGCGTCCGAATGTCCGCGCACGAACATCCGTTTCGTGCCCGAACCGCGGCGAAGCCATGCCAGGAGGATTCGATGTCTCCTCGGCCCGCCATCACTGCCGCGTGGGTCGTCGCCTCGTTCGCCGCATTCGCGCTCGTCGGCGGAAATGCGCTCGCGCACGGCGGAGGCTGGCGTCCGCCGCCGCCGACGGACACGGGCGGTGGCGGCGGCCATCGCACCGGTCCTCCCACCGATCCGGGCGGCTCTTCCGGCGGGCCGACCAATCCCGGCAATCCGAAGGGGCCCGGGACTCCGGGCGGCGGGAAGGGCGACACGACGCCGCCGAACGAGGGGGACCCGGCGAAGCCTTCGACCCCCGCGTCGGCACCGGCCGCGCCGGCGTCGACTCCCGGCCCGGGCGCGCCGACCACGCATGGTCCGAGCGGCCCGAAGGCGCCGGTCAACGGCCCGCGCACCAGCGGCAAGGGCAACTACGGTCGCCGCAGCACGAACGACGGCGACCGCTGGGAGCACTGGTGGGCCGGCCAGCGCGAGCTCTACCTCACGCGGCGCCACGGCGTCTCCCTCACTCCACGCACGCTCGCCGGCTCGACCGGCACGCCCTCGGGCGCGCCCGGCCTGCGCGCGACGATCCTGCCGATCCTCGCCTCCGCGCTGCGCGATCCGTCGTCCGACGTCGCGGACTCGGCCGCGATCGCGCTCGGCCGCTGCGTCCGCGCCGAGGAGTCGGGCCCCATCGTGCCCGTGCTCGTGGCGAGCCTGCGCCATCCCGACCGCCAGGTCGGCGACGCGGCGGCGCTCGGGCTCGGCATCCTGGGCGGCACCGAGGTGATCCGCCCGCTGACGGAGCTCGCGCTCGACGACGACGCGGGCCGCTCGCACTGCCGCTCGGGCGGGCCGATCGACACGCTGCTCCGCTCGCAGGCGGCGCTCGCGCTCGGGCTCACGCGCACGCCGGAGTCGCTCGCGCCGCTCACGCGGCTCGCGCTCGCCAGCGACACGCCGCGCGAGCTCGCCGCGTCGGCGGTGCTCGCGCTCGGGCTCGCGCACGACGCCGCGCCGGCGGTCGCGGTCTCCCTGGTGAGGCTCCTCGACGACCGCGCGCTCGACCGCGAGGTGCGCGCGCAGGTCCCGATCGCGTTGGCGCGCCTGCCGGGGACCGCCGCGCGTGCGGCGCTGCCCAAGCTGGTGCAGCTGCTGGGCGACCGGATGACCTCCGACGTCCTCGCCCGCTCTTCCGCGATCGCGCTCGGCCGCATCGCCACCGTCGAGGACGGCGAGGTGGTCGACCTGCTGATGATCGTCACGAAGCAGGACGAGGACTTCGCGACGCGCCAGTTCGCGCTGCTCGCGCTCGGCCGCATCCACGAGCGGGCGCGCGAATCCACCGACCGCTCGGCGCTGACCGCCGAGGTGACGGCGCGCCGCACGTCGGCGGTCCAGACCTTCCTGGTCGACCAGCTGCGCCGCCCGACGCACAAGTCGCTCGCCCCCTACGCCGCGCTCGCGCTCGGACTCTTCGCGCGCGGCGACGCGAACTTCGAGGACGCCTCCGCGTCGCCGGCGCTCGCCGCGACGCGCAAGGCGCTCGCCGACGCGTTCGGCGACGAGGCCGATCCGTCGGTCGCCGGCGCGATCGCGATCGCGCTCGGACTCGCCGGCGCGACCGACTCCGCGCCGCTCCTGCGCCGCGAGCTGGCGCAGACCGCGAACCCGACGCTCCGCGGTCACATCGCCGTCGCGCTCGGCCTGCTGCGCGACCCCGAGGCGATGGCGCCGCTCACGAAGCTGCTCGCCGACCCGGCGATCCCGCCGGCGGCCCGCATCGACGTCGCGCGCGGTCTCGCGATGGTCGGCGACGCCGACCTCGAGGAGCGCCTCCTCGCCCTGCTGCGCCAGTCGGGCGACACGCCGAGCGCGATCGCCTACGCGAAGGCGCTCGGCCTGGTCGGGGGCGAGCGCGCCGTCGCGTCCCTCGCCGCGCTGACCACCGACCGCACCGCGCCGGCGCTGCAGCGCGCCTTCGCCGTGGTCGCGCTCGGCCTGATCGGCGAGAAGACGGCGCTGCCCTGGAACGCGCCCTACCTGATCGACGCCAACTACACCGTGCCGCTGCGCGCGCTCGAGGAGATCGCCGACATCCTCTGAGAGCGCGACCGCGCGCCCCTCGCCTCCCGCCTACCCGGTCGCGCGCCGACCCTTCGTGCGCGAGCGCGCGCGGGGCGGCCCGGCGCGGTGCCCCCCGGGCGCGGCACCGCCATTGCGCCGGATCGGGATTCCGGTACGACTTCGTCGCGGAGTCCTCCATGCGTGCCGTCCCGTCCGCGCTGCTCGCGTCCCTCCTCCTCGCCCCCGCCGCGCTCGGCCACGGCGGCGTCTGGCGGCCGGCGGGCGGCGACCCGACCTCCCCGGGCGGTGCGGGCGCGCCGACGACCCCGGGCCGAGGCCGCGGCGCGGCGACTCCGGGCGGCGGGCGGTCGACGACGCCCGACCTCGATCGCTGGGAGGCGTGGTGGTACTTCCAGCGCGAGGCCTACCTCCCGCGCCACACGGTCGCCCGCCATGAACGGGCGATCACCAGCGCCGCCGGCTCCCTGGTCGGCCACACCGTCGCCGAATCGCCGCCCGACTCGCCGCTCCTGCCCGAGGACGCGCGCGCGCTCGTGCTGCCGGTCCTGCTCGGCGCCCTGAAGGACGGCAACTCCGAGGTCGTCGACGCCGCCGCGATCGCGCTCGGCCGCTCGGTCGAGGCGTCCGCTTCGGGCCCCTTCCTCGACCCGCTGCAGCGGACCGTCGCGCACAAGGTCCGCTCGCCGCAGCAGGCGGCCACGCTCGCGCTCGGGATCATCGAGGCGCCCGAGGGCGCCGCCGCCCTGCGCGAGATCGTGCAGGACACGCCGGCCGGCCGCGGCATCTGCGGAGCGACCGGCCCGATCGACGACCTGCTGCGCGGGCTCGCCGCGCTCGCGCTGGGCTTCAGCGACGAGCGGGCGAGCGTCGGCGTGCTCGCCGCGATCGCGCGCGCCGGCGACTCGTCGCGCGACCTCGCGGCGTCGGCCGTCCTCGGGCTCGGGCTGCACAAGAAGCAGTCGGCCTTCGCGACGGTCGAACTGGTCAAGCTGCTCGAGGAGCCGACCCTCGACCGCGACGTGCGCGCGCAGGTGCCGATCGCGCTGCAGCGCCTCGACGGCGCGCACGCCCTGCTCCCGAAGATGCTCGAGCTCTTCCGCGAGCGGCGCACGCCGAACGACGTGGCGCGCTCGCTCGCGATCGCGCTCGGCAACGTCGGGCAGCCCGACGAGGAGGAGATCGTCGACGCGCTGCTCTACAGCTCGCGCTTCCACGACGACGCGACCACGCGCCACTTCGCGCTGCTCGCGATCGGCCGCCTCTACGAGCGCGCCGGCCCGCTCTCCAAGGAGGCGGAGAAGCTGCGCGCGAAGGTCTGCGCCGAGATGCTGAAGGAGGCGCGCGACCCGCAGAAGCGGACCACGCGCCCGTACGCGGCGCTCGCGCTCGCGCTGGTCGGCCGCGGCGAGCGGCTGGCGTCGCCCGGCTCCGCCCCCTCCGCGCAGGTCGAGGAGTCGATCCGCTGCTTCGAGCAGGGCTTCGTCGGAGAGAGCGAGGCGTCGCTGCGCGGCGCCTTCGCGATCTCGCTCGGACTGATCGGCGCGACCGGCTCGGCCAAGCCGATGCGGGCCGAGCTCGACGAGACGCAGATCGCGTCGCTGCGCGGCCACATCGCGACGGCGCTGGCGCTGCTGCACGACGTCGACGCGATCCCGAGGCTGCGCGCGCTCCTCGAGGACCGCTCCGTCGTCCCCGGCCTGCGCATCGACGTCGCGCG
>DASRRB010000036.1:0-9837 GCA_035695985.1 Planctomycetota bacterium
TTGCACGGCTCCGACATGACGCCGTGGATCACCGGGTCGTTGACCTGGGTGAAGAAGAGGTTGCCGCCGAATCCCGGCGGCCCGAGCGCCGACAGGCGCGGACCGATCGTGTCCTTCACGACCGTCTCGACGACCGTGATCTCCGACCGGAAGCCGCGCCGCTCGATGAAGGCGCCGACGAGGACGTCGCCGTCGAGCAGGGCGGGCGTCGACTGCGGCTGGAGGTCGCCGACGATGTGCGTCGGGTTGGCGCCGCTCGCCGAGAAGAGCAGCGCGTTCTGCTGCACCTCGTCGAAGTAGACGACCGTCGTCGTGTCGGGCGTGGTGCCGTCGCCCGTCAGGGAGACGTCGGCCGGGAAGGCGTGGAGCGTCGTCGCCGACACTGCGCCGTCCTTCCCGACCACCTGCACCGAGCCCGGGAACGCGATGCTGGCCGGGATCGCCGCGTCCTGGGTGTCGTACTCGACGGTGAAGCCGTTGCCGCCCTTGAGCGTCTTGCGGCCGTCGGCGTTCTGGACGCTCTTGTCGATGATCACGTCGAACGCCGCGTCGGCCGGCGCGACGTTCACGAACTGGACGTTCACGCCGCGCGGCAGCGCCGAGGGGAACGTGGACATCGTGTAGTCGGCGCCGAGTTGCAGCGTCTGGCCGTTGCGCTTGACTGTCACCGCGCCGGGCGCGTTCATGCCGCCCGGGAAGAGCGACGCGTTGAACGGCTCGGTGCAGAGGATCACGGCCTCCGTGGTGCGCGGCACGTTGCCCTCCTGCTGCGAGGGCGAGGAGAAGAGCACGTCGAAGGGCGGGTCGCCGGTCGACGCGATCGTCGTGAACGAGAAGCGCTGGTCGGTCCCCTTCGACTTCCCGATGTCGATCGGCTGCGACTGGAGATCTTCGAGGCTGGCCGAGACCGCGATCTGGTACTGCGTCGAGGCGATCAGGTCGCTCAGCGGGAGCATGACGGCGACCGAATCGCCGTTGAAGAAGGAGATCGAGACGGGGGTCGCCTGCGACGAGCCCTGGGCGAAGAGCTGCAGCCCGTTCTTCACCAGCGACTCGACCATGCTCTCCGAGAACTCGACGACGATCGGTGTCTTCACGGAGACGTTGGTGGCGCCGTCCGTGGGCCCCACGCGCTGGACCTTCGGGGGGTCGCGCTCGAGGCGGGCGCCGACGAACATCGCCTTCAGCGCGACGCCGCCGCCCGTCCCCGGATTGAAGCCGCCGTCGCCGCTGCTGCCGTTGTTCGCGCCGAAGAGCGGGCCGAGAGGCCCCCCGTTCCAGCAGGCCGGGAGGAGGGTCGCGACCACCGCCGCGGCCGCGGCGAGCGCGAGCCAGGACCGGATCGAGCGCTGGGCCATCGAACGAAAGTCCTTATCCTGCCGCAGTTTGAGCGCACGATCCTAACACACGATCGGAGCGCGCCAACCGGGATCGGTGCCGTCCCACCCGCCGTCAGGACGGCGCCGCAACCCCGCATGGATCGCCCTTGGAGTCGCGAGGTGTCGAGGAATTCCCTGCCGATCGAACGTCGCCTCCCGCCGCCCGCTCCCGTGCGGCGCGCCGTCCTCCCCGCCGCGGGTCGCGGCACGCGCATGCGCGCACTGGCCGGTGCGCTCGCCAAGGAGCTCCTCCCGGTCGGCGGGAGGCCGCTGATCGCGCACGGGCTGCGCGACCTCGCGGCGGCGGGCGTCGAGGAGGCGCTCGTCGTCGTGAGCCCCGACAAGCCGGAGCTCGCGCGCGCGCTCGGCTCGCGGTTCGACGGCGTCGCGCTCACCTTCGTCGAGCAGAAGGAGCCGCTCGGGGTCGGCGACGCGATTGCCCTCGCCGAGCCGTTCGCCGCCGGGGAGCCGTTCTTCTGCTGGCTCCCCGACAACCTCTGGAGCGGCGCGGGCGCCGGCGCTCCGTCCGCGAGCGCGCAGCTCGCCGCCGCGCGCGCGCGGCGACCCGACGCGACCTTCGTCGGGCTGATCGAGCTGCCGCCCGCGGAGCTCGCGCGCTACGGCAGCGCCGGCTTCGTCGAGACGTCGCGTCTCGACGGCGATCCCGGAGCGGTCCGGATCGACCGCGTCCTGCCGAAGGGTTCGAAGCCGACGGCGACCGCGCCCCTCCTCAAGGGCTTCCCGCTCGACCTCTACCAGCCCGACGTCTTCGACCGCATCCGGCGCGAGCGCGCGGCGTTGCGCGCCGCGGCGGCGGCGCGCGAGCTCGACGACACGCCGATCCTGGCGGAGCTCGCGCGCGAGGGCCGGCTCGTCGGCGTCGTCCTGCGCGACGGCCGCCTGTTCGACTGCGGGATCCCGGAGGGCTACCGCGGCGCCGTCGCCGCGCTCGGAGGATGAGCGGAGCCCGAGGTCAGCGCGACGCCGCGCCGGCCACCGCCTCCTCGGCCGCGCGCGCCAGCTCCGCGACCGCCTGCCGGGTCGCCTCCGAGAGCGCGCGCACCAGCGCGTCGATCGTGTCGTCCGCGGCGTCGACGCTCTTGCTCGCGCGCACGACCTGATGGAGCGCGCTCGCGCCGTCGCGCGGCTCCCTCTCGACGGTGACCTCGACCTCGACGACGCCGCGCGGATGGCTGCCGTCCGCGTCGGTGAGCTCGTGGAAGCCGAGCAGCTCGCCGCTCAGCGTGAAGGGCGCCGACGGGCGCGTCGCGCCGCCGTCGACGGCCGCGAAGCGCCCGCCCGAGCGCAGCGCCTCGACCCAGGCGTGCGTCACCATCTCGGCCGGCGGCTCCGACCAGCGGTGCCAGCGGTATGCGCCGGCCAGCACGTCGCCCTGCCGCCACGCGATCTCGGCATGGTCGAGGAAGCTGCGCGGCACCAGCGGCCGGACGCGCACCGCCGGGAGGTCGCCCTTCGGCTTCGGCGCTTCCGGCGCCGGCGCGTCGGGCGCGGGCGGGTCGTCGATCAGCAGGTAGTCGCGCAGCTCGGTCGAGCCGCCGTGGCACGCCGTCGCGAGCACGCACGCGGCGGCGCCCCGCGCGAGCCGCCGCACCCTCCGCGCTCCTCCGCTCAAGGTCCCCCTCCATGGCGCACCGGCTTGTCGGCCACCGCCTCGCGCGTCCGCTCCGGCTCCTTGTCGGAGAAGATCAGCTCCGACGGATCGCGCTTGAGCTCCGCGAGCAGCGCCGCGAGCTCGCGCGAGCTCTGGCGCAGCGCGGCGATCGTGCGGCGCAGCTCGTCGCGGTTGTCCCCCACCAGGGCGTCGGTGCCGCCGAGCGCGTCGTCGAGCCGCGCCGCCGCCGCGCGCAGCGACTTGACCAGCTCTTCGATGCCCGCGGTGCCCTCGATCAGGTGGTCGCCGACGGTCGAGAGCTTCGCGGTGACGCCCTCGATCGACTTCGACGCCGCCTTGAGGCTGGTCACTCCGCTGTCGACGCTGGCGGTCACGTCGCGCCGCAGCCCGGCCGCCGAGTCGGCGATGCTCTCGCTCGACAGCGCGAGGCGCTCCTTCACGTCCTGGACGTCGCGCGCCATCGGTTCGATGCGCGCGTGCAGCTCGAGGACCGCGGCGTCGACGTCGTCGATCAGCTTCGCGATGCGCGTCTGGTTGTCCGACCCGAACAGCTCGTGCACGTCGATCACCACCTTCTTCAGCTCGTCGAGCACGCCCGGCAGCGAGTCCTCGAGCCGCATCAGCGTCGTCGGACGCCAGTTGATGATCGACTCGGGGAGGAGGCGCGCGCCGTCGTCGCTGCCGCCGAGCAGCTCGATCGAGGTCTCGCCCGTGAGGAAGTTGCTGGCGAGCGTCGCGTAGGTGCCGGCGCGGATCGGCGTCGACGCCTTGGTGATCTCGATCTCGACGAGCACCACCTCGCCGCCGTTCTTCGGGAAGTCGACGTCCGTCACGCGCCCGACCGGGACGCCGAGGTAGCGCACGACCGAGCCCTCGCGCAGCCCGCCGACCGACTTGCTGATGCGGATCGTGTAGGGGACGCCCGGCTGGCGCAGGTTGAGCCCCGCGACCACGGCGATGGTGAGCGAGATCAGCAGCACGCCGATCAGCAGGAAGAGCCCCGCGTTCACCTTCTCCTTGCGCGTCGCCATCGATTCCCCTCCGCCGCCTCAGTCGAACTGCCGCGCGATGATCGCCTCGCCGCCGTCGGAGGCGGCGGCGCTGGCGCGGCGGCGCACGAATTCGACCACGGCCGGATCATCGCAGGCCTCGATCTCCTTCGGAGCGCCGATCGCGCGGATCCTCCCGGCGATCAGCACGACGATGCGGTCGGAGATCGTGAAGGCGGACGGGAGGTCGTGCGTCACCACCACCATCGTGGTGGCGGTCCGGCGCCGCACGTCGAGGATCGTGCGGTCGAGTCCCGCCGCGGTCACCGGGTCGAGCCCCGAGGTCGGCTCGTCGAAGAAGAGCAGCTCGGGGTCGAGCACGAGCGCCCGCGCCAGCCCGGCGCGCTTCCTCATGCCGCCCGAGAGCTCGTTCGGCAGCTTCGCCTCGACGCCTTGCAGCCCCACCTGCGCCAGGCGCGAGCGGACGATGACCGAGACGAGGTCCTCCGGCAGGCGCGCGTCCTCGCGCAGCGGCAGCGCGAGGTTGTCGCCGACCGTCAGCGAGTTGAGCAGCGCGCCGAACTGGAAGCACATGCCGACGCGGCGGCGGAAGCGGTCGGCGGTGTCCTCGTCGAGGTCGCCGACCTCCTGCCCGAGCACGCGCACCGACCCGCCGTCGGGGAGCTCGAGGCCGACCAGGACGCGCAGCAGCGTGGTCTTGCCGCAGCCGCTCGGCCCCATGATCGTCACGATCTCGCCGCGCCGCACCTCGAGGTCGACGTCGTCGAGGACGAGGCGGTCGTCGCCGTACGAGAAGCGCAGCCCCGCCACCTCGACGACCGGCTCCCCGGCGCGCTCCAAGTCACCACCCCGCCATGAAGAAGACGAGCGTGAAGAAGGTGTTGGCGAGGATCACCAGTACGTAGGAGGTGACGACGGCCGTCGTCGTGACGCGCCCCACGCCGGTCGCGCCCCCCTTCACCCTCATGCCGAGCGTGCACCCCGTCAGCCCGATGAGCGCGCCGAAGACCAGCGCCTTGGCGGATCCGAGCACGAGGTCCTGCACGTGCAGCGCCCGGATCGTCTGCTCCCAGTAGACCTCGAAGGGGATGTGGAGACCGAAGACCGCGACCACGAATCCGCCGGCGATGCCGACCAGCGAGGAGAGCACGACCAGCACCGGCATCGCGAGCGTGATGGCGAGGAGCTTCGGGACGAGGAGGAAGGCCCGCGGATTGATGCCCATGACGCGCAGCGCGTCGACCTCGTCGCTCACGTTCATCGTCGCGATCTCGGCGGCGATCGCGGAGCCGGAGCGGCCGGCGACCAGGATGGCGGTGATCACCGGTGCGAGCTCGCGCGTGAGCGCGATGCCGACCAGGTTCGCCGTGTACTTCTCGGCGCCGTACGCCCGCAGCTGGCCGGCGGAGTTGAGCGCGAGGATGACGCCCATCAGCGCGGCGATGAGGCCGACGATCGGGATCGCGTCGACGCCGATGCGGTTGAGCTCGGTGACCAGCTTCCCGAAGCGCAGCTTGACGCCGCGGAAGGGCGCCAGCACGGTCCAGTACGCCAGCTCGAGCCCGAGCGCGACGAAGTAGCGCGCGGCGGCGGCGAGCTCGAAGAAGCCGCCGCCGGCCGTCGCGAGCAGCGGCTCCTCCTCGATGCCGCAGCCGAGGCAGTCGGCGGCGACGATCTCGGAGAGCGGCAGCTCGCGCAGGTAGCGCTTGAGGTCCTCGGACGCCCCGCGGAAGCGCACGTCCGTGCCGCGCTCGCGCAGCAGGTGGATCAGCGCGGCGGCCCCCGCCCCGGTGAACGACGTCGCCCGCGCGAGGTCGACGACGACGGGCCCGGGGTGCGCGGCGACCTCGCGATCGAGCTCGAGCGCCGCCTCGAGGTCGAGGCGGTCGCGGCCGATGCCGACGACGCCGTCGCGCGGCTGCTCCAACGCGTCCCCTCTCGACCCCGTGGAATTCCCGGACGCCCGGTCGCCGCGGAGCGGCGCGCGGGCCGCGAGAAGCTAGGCGCCGCGGCGGGCCGTCGCAACCGCGGCAGCGGCTTTGCACGGGCTTCTGCGCATCGACGCGACGCTACCTATGATGCGCCGCCCGGACGGATCGGGCGAATGCGTCATCGCGGCACCCGACGGTAGCGCTGCCAGCTCGAATCCCCGCGGGAGGTCCGTCACCTCTCCGCACGACTCGGAGTTCGGCCGTGACGACGTCCCACTGGATCGTTTCGCTCGTGGTCTCGCTGCTCGCCCCGCGCGCCGACGAGCGCGCGCTGCGCGAGGCGGAGCAGGGCTTCGCGCGCGGCCGCGAGGCGCTCGCGGCCGGCGACTTCGAGGCGGCGGGACGCGCCCTCGAGGAGGCGCTCAAGGTCAAGCCGCAGCACGTGGACGGCTGGATCCTGCTCGCGCGCGCGGCCTGCCGCCAGGCCGAGGCGGCCGCGGCGAAGGGCGACGAGGAGGGCGCGGTCGAGCGCCACCTCGCGAAGGCGGAGGAGGCGGCGCGCCGCGCCGTCGAGCTCGACCGCGACGCGCCCGCCGCGTGGGCGGAGCTCGGCCACGTGCTCTCGCGCGCCGGCAGCGTCGAGGAGTCGATCGCGGCGCTCTACCAGGCGGAGAAGGGCGGCGGCGCGACCGTCGAGCTGCTGGTCGACCTTTCCGACGACCTCGTCGCCGCGCGCCAGGCCGCGGCGGACGCCGGCGACGACGCCGGCGCCGCTTCCCGCCTGAACGAGGCGAAGGCGGTCCTGCAGCGCGCCCAGAGGCTCGCCGACGACCAGGTGACGGTCGCGCGCCGGCTCGCGCACGTCTGCACGATGCTCCGCGACGACGCCGGGACGCTCTCCGCGCTGCGGCGCGCGGCGCTGCTCAAGCCGGACGACACCGACTCGCACGAAGCGGTGGTCGCCGAGGCGGCGCGCCAGCAGAAGTTCGACGAGACGATCCGCTTCTACTCGGGCCTGGTCGACGAGCCGGTGCTGGGCCACTGGTACGCCTCGCGCGCGCGCGAGCTCGACGGCACCTGGCTCTACAACTCCAAGCACGACTACCCCGCCGCCGCCGAGCAGTACCGCCGCGCCGAAGAGGAGCTGGTCGCGGCCGGACGCCAGAAGACCGAGCTCGCGCCGCAGGTCGCCGCCTACGTCCCGACGCTGCGCGCGTCGCGCGGCGCGGCGCAGGTGAAGGCGGAGGACTTCGCCGCGGCCGAGGCGACGCTCCTCTCCGCCATCGACCTCGACCCGGCGCACGAGGGCGCGCTGAAGCAGCTGCACGCGCTCCAGGACGCCATGTGGACCAAGTTCGGCGGCGACCACATGCCGCCCGAGAAGTTCGACGAGATCCGCGCCTTCGCCGCGAAGCTCTGCCTCGTCGAGCCCGAGCGCGCCGAGAACTGGAACAACTACGGCTTCTTCGCGCGCGAGGCGAAGCGCTACGAGGAGTCGAACCGCGCCTACCGCCGCGCGATCGGCCTCGAGCCCGACAACGCGCGCTACCTCAACGACGGGGCGCTGATCCTCCTCTACCACCTCGATCGCGACTACGACCAGGCGCGCGTCTGGCTCGAGAAGTCGCGCAAGCTCGCGGAGGCGGGCATCAACGACGAGAAGCGCCGCACCGACGCGCGCAACGGCGACCGCGAGACGCTCGGCGACGCCTACAGCAACCTCATCAACGTAGTGCAGGCGCAGGGCGACGTCGACTACGCCAAGCAGCTGCTCGACGAGTTCGAGCAGAAGCTCCCCAAGCGCCACGAGGTGGCGAGCTGGCGGGCGAAGCTCACGCCCGAGCGCGTCCCGCCGCCCGCGGAGCCCGCAAAAGGCGACGGCAAGGACGACGCGAAGAACCCCGACGCGACGAATGCCGGCGGCGCCCCGAAGGCGGGCGGCGACGCGAAACCGGACGCGAAGCCCGAGTCGGACGGCGAGGCCTCGGACGTGACGCCCGAGGAGGGCGCCACGGGGGAAGAAGACGACTGACGGATGGGAGCGCGCGCGCTCGCCCTCGCGGTCCTCGCCGCGGCGCTCGCGCGCGCCGCCGCGCCGACCGACGGCTGGGAGTTCCTGGCGAAGGGGAAGCCGAGCTTCGCGCGCACCGCCTTCACCAACCAGCTCAAGCGCACGCCCGACGACGACCGGGCGAAGGTGGGTCTCGGCCTCGCGGAGCTCGCGCTCGGCAAGCCCGACGTCGCCTGCACGGTCCTGCTCGAGGCGATCCAGCGCGTCCCCGACGACCGCGACGCCCACCTCGGCCTCGCGCGCGCGTTCCTGCTGCGGGCGCGCCAGCGCGTCGCGACCGGCCACCAGGACGACGAGACGCGCTTCCTGCTGCTCGACGCGGAGAGCCAGGGCGAGCGCGCCGCCGAGCTCGCGCCGGCCGACCCCGAGGCGTGGGTCGTGGTCGCGGAGGCGCGCCTCGAGCAGGGCAAGTTCGACCGCGCCGAGACGGCGATCGGCGAGGCGGAGAAGCGCGGACTCGACGTCGCGCGCAAGCGCCGCCTGCGCGGCGAGCTCTCCTACTTCCTGGTCGCGAGCGGAGCGCAGGAGGGCGGCGAGGAGAAGTTCGCCGAGGCGCGCGACACGCTGCAGGCGCTGTTGCGCGAGGACCCGGGCGCGACCGAGATCCGGCTCCGCCTCGGCGACCTCTGCCACGCGTACGGCAAGTGGAACGAGGCGCTCGACGCGTGGCAGGCGGCGCTGGTCGTCGAGCCGTTCGACCGCCCGACGCTCGACCTGCTGCTCACCTACCTGCGTGCGCCCGAGCTGCGGCCGCGCGCGCGCGCCGCGATCGAGTCGATCGCCGCGGCGGCCGAGCGCATCGCCGGAGGCGCCGACCCGCGGCCGGCCTACGCGATCATGTGCGTCGGCCAGTGCCGGCTGCTCGACCGCGACCTCGAGGGGGCGACGCTGCAGTTCAAGCGCGCGCAGAAGCTCGACCCGACGCTCGAGGTCGAGTGCTCGCTCGGCCTCGCCGACGCCGACTACCACCGCCAGCACTACGACGAGGCGGCCGCCGCCTTCCTGCGCGCGTTCAAGGCGAACCGCACCGCCGCGACCACGCTGATCGTCCAGGTCGGCACCGGCCCGAACGTCTCGGCGTCGCTGCAGTTCCTGGCGCGCCGCGCGCTCGAGAAGGGGAGGAAGGACGAGGGGCGCGAGCTGCTCGCGATCGCCGTCGAGTTCGAGGCCGAGAACGCGCGCCTCTGGAACGACCTCGCCTTCCTCTGCCGCGAAACGGGGAAGGCGCAGGAGTCGTGGACCGCCTACGCCCGGACGATCGAGCTCGCGCCCGACAACCCGCGCTACCTGAACGACGCGGCGCTGGTCCTTCAGGACTACCTGAAGAAGGACTTCGCGCGCGCGCGCCAGCTCTACGAGCGGGCGATCGCGGCCGCGGACAAGGTGATCGCCGACGCGACCGCCACCCAGGTCGTGCGTGACGCCGCGGCCGACGCCCGCAAGGACGCGACGGCGAACCTCGCGCGGCTCCCGGCGAAGTAGGCGGCGGCGCCGTCCCGCGCGCGCCGCCCGGCAACTCACGCCCCGCCCGCGCGCAGCAGGCGCGGCGACCACGCGCCGAAGGCGCGGCCCTTAGTTCCCGTCGAACAGCGCGTCGAGGGTGTCCTTCGCCGACTCGGTCATGTCGGAGAGCTCTTCGATGTCGGGGTTGGTCCCGTCCTTCTGGCTCTTCAGGATGTCGTTGAAGAGGTCCTCGAGCTTGCGCACCGTCTCCGTCACGTAGAGGCGGACCATGCCGAGCGTCGTCGAGTCGTCGAAGATGACCGTGAGGATCGTGCGGTCGCCGATGAGCGAGAGCTGGATGTTGTCGCGC
>DASRRB010000037.1:0-46647 GCA_035695985.1 Planctomycetota bacterium
CGCCAAGCGCTGGGTCGAGCCGCCGGCCGGCACGGTCGTGACGAGCGTCGAGTACGGCGACACCGCGACGATCTTCGAGAACACCTACCAGCAGATGATGCAGGTCGTCCCGATGCTCACGTCGACCGGCGTCCTGAAGGACGTCCCGATCGACATCTCCCTGCTGCCCACCGCCGAGGCGATCGGACAGCACCTGTTCGGGACCGTGAGCGTCTCCTACCGCGTCGGAGACCACGGCCACATGACGCAGAGCCGCGGCCCGTTCGGCCCCGAGGCGGGGATGGTGCTCGGCGGCGTCTTCGCCGGCATCGGCGCGATGATCGCCTACAACAAGGAGCACGCGCTCGAGGCGGAGCACCGCACGGCCGGCAAGCGCGCCAAGGGCGGCGTGCCCGCGCCCGTCGAGCCGAGCCAGAAGATCGACGCCGACTTCGCCGACCTCTCCGCGTCGATCACCGTCTACATCATCACGAACAACAAGCCCCCGGCCGAGCTCGCCGACCTCACCAAGCCGGCGACCGACTACCCGAAGGGCTACACGCAGGGACAGCCGCTCCCGGTCGATCCGTGGGGCCACGCCTACGCGTACAGCACGGACGGCAAGGACGACTACAAGCTCTGGTCGATCGGCCCGAACGGCATCGACGAGAAGGGCGCCGGGGACGACATCAAGCAGTCGCGCTGAACCGCGGTCCGCGAGCAGAGATAGAGTCGGGGCCGGCCCACGGGCCGGCCCCTTTTCGTTGCGCGCCGCGCCGGCCGCGCGGCCGGAAGCGCGAGGACGATGCGACTCTTCCGCCGGCTCCTGGACACGAACGGCTGGTTCCGGGGCTCGACCCCGGCGCGGCTCCTCGCTCTGCTGACCACGGGCACGCTCGCGCAGCGCGTCACCGTCGTCGTCGGGCTCGGCGTCCTCTTCTTCGCGATGTTCCAGGCGCTTCCGTGGTTCGCGCTCGCGCTGGTCGGCGTCGCGCTGTGCTGGATGGCGTGGCGCGACTTCTCGAGGTCGAACGAGAAGTGAAGCGCGTCCCCGGCTGGCTGCCGCCGGTCGCCGCGGGGGCGATCCGGACGCTCGCTGCGACGTGGCGCGTGCGGTCGCGCTTCGATCCTTCGGTCGATCCGCACCGGCGGGATCGCCCGTCGCGCTGCATCTACCTGCTCTGGCATCGCACCGTGCTGATCGCGGTGCCGCGCTACGCCGGACTCAACCTGTGCATCGGGACGTCGATGCACGGCGACGGCGAGCTCGCGGCGCGCATCTGCGACCGCTTCGGCTTCACGTCGGCCCGCGGCTCGAGCTCGCGGGGCGGCGCGCGGCTCGTGCGCGGGATGGTCGAGTTCTTCGAGAGCCAGTCGGGCGACCTCGCGCTCACCACCGACGGTCCGCGCGGGCCGCTGCGCAAGACGAAGCCGGGCGCGCTCTTCCTCGCGTCCCACCTCGGCATCCCGGTCGTGCCGGTCGGGATCGCGGCGCGGCCGTGCAAGGAGCTGCGCTCGTGGGACCGCTTCATGGTCCCGTGGCCGTTCGCGCGCGTCGGCGTCGTCGCCGCGTCGCCGCTGCCGATCGAACGCGACGTCTCGGAGGAGCGCCTCGCCGAGCTCTGCCTCGACGTCGACCGCCGCATGGAGGAGGTCGAGCGCGCGGCGGGGGAGCTGATCGCGTGATTCCGCCGCGCCTCTTCGTCGGGCCGGCCGGCTTCTCCTACGACGACTGGGAGGGGATCGTCTACCCGAAGGGGAGCGGCCTCGACCGCCTCGAAGCGGTCGCGCGCCTCTTCGACCTGGTCGAGATCAACACGACCTTCTACGGGCCGCTGCCGCCGCGCTCCGCCGAGCAGTGGCTCGAGCGCCTGCGCGACCGTCCGGGGTTCCGCTTCACCGCGAAGCTCACCCGGCGCTTCACCCACGACGACCCGAAGACGTGGACGCTCGCCGATCGCGACGACTTCCGCGCCGGCCTCGCGCCGTTGCGCGAGGCGGGCCGTCTCGGGCCGCTGCTCTGCCAGTTCCCGTTCTTCTTCGACGCGAGCGAGGCGAGCCTCGTCCGTCTCGCCCGCATCCGCAAGGCGTTCCCAGAACACGCGCTCGTCCTCGAGGTGCGCCATCGCTCCTGGATCGAGGAGGCGAACCTGCGCCGCGTGAGCGAGCTCGGCTTCTCCTTCTGCAACGTCGACCAGCCGCTCGCGCAGTCGTCGATCGAGCTCGGCGAGTGGGTGACCGGCCCGATCGGCTACCTGCGCCTGCACGGCCGCAACGCGGCGAAGTGGTTCGACCGGAACAGCGCCGTCCACGAGAAGTACGATTGGCTCTACTCGGAGCCGGAGCTCGCGACGATCGTCGCGACGGCGGACCGGCTGCGCGCGCGCACCGAAGAGCTCTACGTGGTCGCGAACAACCACTTCGCCGGCAAGGGCCCCGCGAACGCGCTCGAGATCGCGCACGCGCTCGCCGGCGCGTGCGGCGAAGTGCCCGCGTCGCTGCTCGCCGCCTATCCGCGGCTCGCGCGCCTGCGCGGCGACGCCGCGAACCGCGTCGACAAGCGGACCGCTCCGTGACGGAGGGCGCGCCGCCGGAGGAGGATCCCGCGGACGAGGCGCACGCGCGGCGCCTCTACTGGCGCGCGCTCGCGTGGGGGGTGCTCACCCTCGTCTTCCTGTGGTGGTGGAAGCACCACTGGCAGGTCTGAGCGATGCGCACCGTCGACCTCCTGATCGTCGCCGCCTTCCTGGTCTACATCGTGTGGGACGGCGTGCGGCGCGGCCGCGACTCGAAGGACGCCGAGGGCTACATGCTGGCCGGCCGGCGCATGCGCTGGTGGGCGATGGGCCTGTCGGTGATGGCGACGCAGGCGAGCGCGATCACGCTCGTCTCGACGACCGGCCAGGGCTTCGACCAGGGGATGCGCTTCCTCCACTTCTACCTCGCGATCCCGTTCGCGATGGTCGTCCTGTGCGCGACGGTCGTCCCGTGGTTCCACAAGGCGCGTGTCTTCACCGCCTACGAGTACCTCGAGCGCCGCTTCGACCGGCCGACGCGCCTGCTCGCGAGCGTCCTCTTCCTGGTCTCGCGCTCGCTCGCGGTCGGCACCGTGATGTACGCGCCGAGCATCGTGCTCTCGCGCGGTGTCGGCATCCCGCCGGCGACCACGATCCTCGTGATGGGGATCGCCTCGACCGTCTACACGGCGGTCGGCGGCAACACCGCCGTGATCGTGACCGACGCCAAGCAGATGCTCGTGATGATGGCGGGGCTGGTCGCGTGCGTCGTCGTCGCGTGGACCTCGCTGCCCGACCACGTCGGGATCGGCGGCGCGCTCTCGATCGCCGGGGCGACGAACCGCCTCGACACGTTCCACTGGCCGACCAGCGTCGCCGACGCGCTCTCCGACAAGTTCAACCTGGTGTCGGGGCTGTTCGGCGGCTTCGTCCTCTTCCTCGGCTACTTCGGGGCCGACCAGGAACAGGTGCAGCGCTACCTCGCCGGTTCGTCGGTGAACCAGAGCCGGCAGAGCCTGCTCCTGTCGGCCTTCGCGAAGGTGCCGATGCAGTTCGTGATCCTGCTGCTCGGCGTGCTGCTCTACGTCCACTACCTCTTCGCGCCGGCGCCCGCGTTCTTCCGCGCCCCCGAGCTCGAGCGGGCCCTGAAGGAGCGGCCGGCGGCCGAGTCGGCGCCGCTGCGCGCCCAGTACGACGCCCTGCTCGAACGCTACGGCGCCGACGCGAAGAGCCGCGCCGCCGCGGCCGAGGACTTCCTCGCTGCCAGCCGGGATCTTCCCGTCGACGGCGCCGCATCGGACCGGGACGACCGTCGCCGCTCCGCCGCCGTCGACGAGCTGCGCCGCCTCGACCAGGCCGTCCGGGACGACCGCAACGCAGGGATGGTGCTGCTCGCCGAGGCGGGGCTCTCCAAGCTCGACGAGCACGGTCAGCCCGAGAAGAACGAGCCCGACTACGTCTTCACCCACTTCCTCGTGACCGACCTCCCGGTCGGGATCGCCGGCCTCGTGCTCGCCGCCATCTTCGCGGCCGCGATCTCGAGCCTCGTCTCGCCGCTCAACTCGCTCGCGACCTCGGCGGTCATGGACCTGTGGCGGCCGTTCCGCGGCGACCGCCTGTCGCAGCGGGAGATCGTGACCGCCACGCGCTTCATGACGTTCGTGTGGGGCGGGCTCGCGACCGTCTCCGCCTTCTGGATGGGCGACATCCCGATCATCGAGATGGTGAACCGCATCGGCTCGTTCTTCTACGGCAGCATGTTCGGGATCTTCGTGCTCGGCCGGATCGTCCCGCGCGCACGCGGCGCGGTCGGCTGGCTCTCGCTCGCGCTCGGCCTCTCGACCGTTCTCGGCGTCCACTGGCTCTACAACGTGACCGGCCGCATCCGTCCGGAAGCGTGGCCGAAGATCGAGTTCCTCTGGTACAACCCGATCGGCTTCCTCGCCGTGCTGCTGGTCGGCTTCGTCGCGTCGCGCTTCACGGCGCACGCTCCGTCCGCCGCGGAGGGCCGCTAGACTTTCCCGACCGCCGTTCGCCCGACCGAGGAGCGAATGAAGAAGAACCCGCTGCTCGACCGCGACGTGATCTCGATGCGCGACTTCGATCGCGACGACATCGTGGCCATCCTCGAGCGCTGCCAGGAGTTCGAGCGCAACAAGAAGCGGCTCCTCGAGGGCAAGGTCCTCGCGAACCTCTTCTTCGAACCCTCGACGCGCACCCGCCTCTCCTTCGACTCGGCGATGAAGCGGCTCGGCGGCACGACCATCGGCTTCGCCGACGCGGTCTCCACCTCGACCAGCAAGGGGGAGTCGCTCTGGGACACGATCCGGGTCGCCGAGGGCTACTGCGACGTGATCGTGCTGCGCCACCCCGCCGAGGGGTCGGCCCGGCTCGCCGCCGAAGCCACGAAGCTCCCGGTCATCAACGGCGGCGACGGCAGCAACCAGCACCCGACGCAGACGCTGGTCGACCTCTACACCCTGAAGAAGCGCACCGGCCGCATCGACGGGCTCAAGGTCGCGTTCGTCGGCGACCTCAAGTACGGGCGCACCGTCCACTCGCTGATCCGCATGCTCTCGATCTTCGGCGCGCGGCTCTGCCTGGTCGCGCCGCCGTCGCTGCAGCTCCCGATGGACCACCTCGAGGACCTGCTCGAGGACTCGACCGCGACGACCTCCGGCACCGACATCAACTGCGTACCCGACGACGTCGACGTGATCTACCTCACGCGCATCCAGAAGGAGCGCTTCGCCGACGCGGTCGAGTACGAACGCGTGCGCAACGCCTACCAGGTCTCTCCGGCGAGCGTGGCGCGTTTCGGCCCGAAGGTCACGCTGATGCACCCGCTGCCGCGCGTGAACGAGGTCCACCCGGCGCTCGACGAGCATCCCGGCGCGGCGTGGTTCGACCAGGCCCGCAACGGCGTCGTGGTCCGGCAGACGCTGCTCGCGCTGGTCCTCGGGGCCGCATGAAGCCGGCGCCCGCGGCCAGCATCCCTGGGAACGCGGAGATGGTGTGAAATGAGGAAGGCCGCCGCGTCGATGAAGGCCGCAGAGCCGACCGGAGCCGCACCGGTGAAGAAGGACGTCAAGCTGCAGGTCAGCGCGCTGCGCTCGGGCACGGTGGTCGACCACCTCGGCCCGCGCACCGCCTTCAAGGCGATCCGCATCCTCGGGCTCGGCGAGGACGCGACGATCCTGGTCGGCGTGAACCTCGACAGCGGCAAGCTCGGCAAGAAGGACCTGCTCAAGATCGAGGGGCGCGAGCTCACGCCCGAGCAGATCAACAAGATCGCGCTGCTCTCGCCGGCCGCGACGTTCAGCATCATCCGCGACTTCGAGGTGGTGAAGAAATTCCGACCGGAGCTGCCGGCCGTCGTCGAAGGCCTGCTGCGCTGCGTGAACCCGGCTTGCGTCACCCAGGACCCGCGCGTCAAGAGCCGCTTCCTCGCCGTCCGAAAGGAGCCGCTGAAGCTGCGCTGCTTCTTCTGCGAGCGCTCGCTGCGCGAAGACGAGATCGAATTCCTCTGATGCCCCTCCTCGAAAAGCACCTGCGCGTCGCCGTCGACGGCTACGACCTGGCGGCGGAGCGCGAGCGGTACCGGTTCGACGACGTCACGGTGGGCGGCCTCTCGCTCAACCGCGGGCGCGCGCTGATCGAGGTCGGCGGCGACATGAACGCCGCGCGCCTCGAGGAGGTCAAGCGCCGCCACGCCGACGCGATCTTCCCCAACACCGTCACCCCCGAGTCGCCGGTGATCGAGCTCGGCTACCCGCAGGCGGGCCACTACGTCCGCTGCGACGCCGGCACCTACTTCGACGCCTACCTCGGCGTCGCGCAGAAGCTCTTCGACGAGAACCACCCCAACTACCAGCGCATGGTCGCCGCGCTCGTCAAGCAGGGCCTCCTGCTGCGCCGCGAGATCAACACCGACGACTTCTTCGTCGCGCGCCGCGGCGCCGACGGGGTGCGCACGCCGCAGGAGCTCGCGGCGCTCGTGAACGGCGAGGCGGCGCGCGCCTTCGCGAAGGGCGGCGCGAAGGACGGCGGCTGGAAGACCTTCTTCAGCAACAGCGGCACGGAGGCGATCGAGGCGGGTCTCAAGATCTCGTGCCGCGTCGCGCACGCGCGCCTGCTCGAGCGGCACGGCGCCGACGTCGAGGCCGAGCTGATGCGCCAGCTCGGGATCCCGCGCGTGACGTTCTTCGAGAAGCGCGACCCGCAGGCGCTCTTCGAGGACTACCCGTTCTTCTTCGTCGCGTGCGAGATGGCGTTCCACGGCCGCACGCTCGGCGCGCTCAACCTCACTTTCAGCAAGGCGGTGCACAAGCGCGGCTTCCCGAACTGGCGCCGCACGCGGCACGTCCCCTTCAACGGGAAGGTCGCCGACCTCGAGGCGCTGCTCGATCCGCGGCCGCTGCCGGAGATCCTGAAGGCCGACGGCGGCGTCGCGAAGGTGCTGGCCGACGGGAGGATCCCGCGCGAGCTCGTCGCCTGCTTCGTGACCGAGGCGTTCCAGGGCGAGGGCGGCTACCGGCTCGCCGACGCGGCGTGGCTGCGCGGCGTGGCCGAACTGCTCGCGCGCAACGGCATCCTCCTCCTGGCCGACGAGATCCAGAGCTTCGGCCGCACCGGCAGGCCGTTCCTCTGCGAGCACCTCGGCGTCAGCCCCGACATCGTCTGCCTCGCGAAGGCGGCGATCGTCGGGATGACGATTGCACGGGCTGAATTCGCCAGCGTGCTGCCGACCGGCTGGCACGCCAACACGTGGGGCGGCGGGAAGATCTTCGACAATCACTACGCGTGGACCACGCTGGACACCTACCTCCATCACAAGGACCCGGTCTTCCTCGGCCACACCTACGTCGAGAACCAGCGCATCAAGGGCGAGTACGTCCGCTCCAACTTCGCGTGGCTCAAGGAGCAGCACCCGGACCTCCTGCTCGACTTCGGCGGGCTGGGCGGGATGTGGGGCGTGACGGTCAAGCGGCGCGAGGCGCTGACGGCGCTCGCGTGGCGGCGCGGTCTCAAGCTGCTCGGCTGCGGGCCGTCGGGCGAGGAGTCGCGCCTGCGGATCCTCTTCCTCGCCGACGTCCTGACGCGCGAGGTCGACCACTTCTTCGAGGCGTTCCACCGCGTCCTCGGCGAGCTCGACAGCGGCGCCGCCTGAACGCCCATCCCGGACCGCGCCGCGGCCGATGCCACGCCGCGGGCGGCGATGTTGATGATCCGTTGATTGCCGCGGCGCCGTCCCGTCGGCGCGTCGCGCGCAGGCCGGCGGGCTCGGAGCGACGGCTATATTGGTCCCCCCGTCGCAGCGAACGCGAGGGTCCCGCGTTCCGCGCTCCGGGTCACGAAAGGTGGTCGCATGTGCGGATTCATCGGTGTCCTCGCTCCGCGCGGACGCGACGTCATCGGCGAGATCCACGACGGCCTGGTCTCGATCCAGCACCGCGGACAGGACGCGGCGGGCGCGTGCACCTACAACGGCCGCTTCCACATCAAGCGCGGCATGGGGCTGGTGCGCGAGGTGTTCCGCGACGACAACATCGCGCGGCTGCGCGGCAACCTCGGCATCGGCCACGTGCGCTACCCGACGGTCGGCGGCGGCAGCGTCGACGACACGCAGCCGTTCATGGTGAAGCAGCCGTTCGGCATCTCGATGGCCCACAACGGCAACCTCACCAACTTCGGCGAGCTCAAGCGCGAGCTCACCGAGCGCGACCACTACATGGTCGACAGCAACTGCGACGTCGAGGCGATCCTGCAGGTCTTCTCCCACGCGCTCGCGCAGACGGGCGTGGCGCGGCCGACCGAGGACGCGGTGTTCCGCGCGGTCGACGCGGTGTTCGAGCGCTGCAAGGGCGCCTACTCGGTGGTCGGGATGATCTCGGGGTTCGGCCTCTTCGCGTTCCGCGACCCCTACGGCATCAAGCCGATCATCATGGGGGAGCGCACCGAGAGCGACGGCAAGAAGAGCTTCTGCGTCGCGTCGGAATCGGTGCTGCTCGACCTGCTCGACTACCACCACACGTCGAGCCTGAAGGCGGGGGAGGCGATCGTCGTCCGCAACGACGGGACGCTGACGCGCCGCCAGATCCGCCACCAGCCCCACCATCCCTGCCTCTTCGAGTGGGTCTACTTCGCGCGCCCCGACTCGTTCCTCGACAAGGTGAGCGTCTACAAGTCGCGCCTGCGCATGGGCGAGCACCTCGCCGACGCCTGGAAGAAGACGGGCATCCACGTCGACGTCGTGATGCCGGTGCCCGAGTCGGCGCGTGACGCCGCGCTCGCGCTGGCGCAGCGGCTCGGCGCCAAGTACCGCGAGGGGCTGGTGAAGAACCGCTACATCGGCCGCACCTTCATCATGCCGGGCAACCGGCTGCGCCGTAAGTCGATCCGCCACAAGCTCAACGCGATCCAGCTCGAGTTCAAGGACAAGGACGTCCTGCTGGTCGACGACTCGATCGTGCGCGGCAACACCAGCCGCGAGCTGGTGCAGATGGCGCGCGAGGCCGGCGCCCGCAAGGTCTACTTCGCGAGCTGCAGCCCGCCGCTGAAGCACCCGTGCGTCTACGGCATCGACATGTCGACCAAGAACGAGTTCATCGCGCGCGGCCGCTCGTCGGAGGAGATCGCGAAGGAGATCGGCGCCGACTTCGTGCTCTACCAGGACCTCGCCGACCTCGAGACCTCGGTGCGCGAGGGCAACCCCGACATCGCGCAGTTCTGCACGGCGTGCTTCACCGGGAAGTACCCGACGAACGACGTCACCGAAGACGTGCTCTCCGCGATCGAGGGCGAGCGCATGCTGGCCCACAGCAAGGACGGCTGAGCCCCGGAGGGCGAGAGGAAACATGGACGCGGTCGTCGCCTCGAACCTGGCGCTCTACCGCGCCGGCGCGGCGCTCGTCGAGAAGGCGTTCGGCGACGTGAAGCCGGACGACCTGTGGCGCCAGCCCGAGCCGCAGTGCAACTCGCTCCTCTGGCTGCTCGGCCACGTGACGCGCCACCGCTGCATGCTGCTCGGGCGGTGCGACCCCGCGGCGCCGAAGTTCCCGTGGGGCGACGCCTTCGCTCGGGGCGGGACGCCGGGGGAGCAGGAGAAGGCGGTGCCTTTCGCCGACCTCCTGCGCTGCTTCCGGGAGACGAGCGCGCGGCTCGTCGAGCGGCTCCCTGCGCTCACCGACGCTGAACTCTCCGCCTCGCTCGGCCACAAGATGCCGCAGGGCGACGAGACGCTGCGGGGAATGGTCGCCTTCCTCGTCTTCCACGAGGCCTACCACGTCGGACAGATCGGGTACCTGAAGAAGCAGCTCGGCTACGCGCCGCTCATCCGCTGACGGAGCGCTCGGCGCTCCGATTCCGCGCTTCAGGGGAGGCCTGATTTAGGAATTCCCTGCCGGGGCCCACCCCCTGCCCGGCGCGTCCGTAGTCGTGCGTCGACCTGCACTTCGGCTGGATTGACACCTTTCCGAGGGGTTCTTAGGGTCACCTGCCGAAGGGAATGATCGCGGAGTTCAAGTGAGTGCTGATCTAGCACCCACGTCCGCGAAGCACGGCACCGGACCGCCGGAAAGGCGTGAGTCGCAACGCCGTGCAGGGGGGGCTCTGGGGTACTCGATGAAGAACACCAACTTGCCGCTTCTGAAGTTCTCCTGCGACAACCGGGAGTGCTTGTTCGAGTGCTACGTCAACCAGAACAACAACTTGCTGACGCACTACAACCCGAACATGGCGGCCCTGCTGGATTGGCCCTGCCCGGAGTGCAAGACCGGCTTCCTGCGCTTCAGCGCGACCAACACCAAGTTCGACTTCACCCTCCACAAGGAGGAGAAGCAGGAAGAGAAGCCGGAAGCCGCGGAACGCGCGATCCACTCCTGACGGAGTCCTGAACCGGCGCCGTCCCGCTGGCCGAAAGAACGGCCATGCGCACCTTGAAGCTCCGCTGCGGCGCCGGAACGACCGAGCTCACCGTCCCGAGCGACGCTCCGGTCCAAGAGCACGGGATCCGGGAAGGTCTTCCCGCCGCGCGTGATCCCGCCGCGGCCCTCGCCCGCGCCCTCGATCCGCTCCGGCGCGGCGAGTTCGCCGATCTCTCCCGGGGCGGCCACGTCGGCGTCCTGCTCGACGACGCGACCCGCAGCGAGCCGCATCTCCTCGAGCTCGCCGCCGTCCTCGACCTCCTCGCCGACGCCGCCGTCGACCGCGCCACCGTCTTCGTCTGCACCGGCACGCACGACGGCCGCATGCCGGAGAACGAGGAGCTGCTCGCCGCGCTCGCCGGGTCGGTCGGAGCCTCGCGCTTTCCCGAGGCCGAGGTGGTCATGCACGACTGCCGCGGCCCGCTTTACGAGGTCGGCCGCACCTCGCGGGGGACGCGGCTCCTCGTGAACGCCCGCGCGCGCGACGTCGACGTGTTCCTCGCCGTCGCCGACATGAAGAACCACTACTTCGCCGGGTACAGCAACCCGGTGAAGGGGCTCCTGCCGGGGATCTGCGGCTTCGAGACGGCGCGCGGCAACCATGCCCTCGCGCTCGACCCGAAGTCGACCTTCGGCCACCATCCCTGGCACCCCGACCTCGCGCGCCGCGAGCAGCCGCTCGCCGAGGACATGGTCGAGGCGGCGGGCCTCATCCTCGCCGGCCGCCCGGCCTTCGCACTCTGCCTCTTCACGCGCACGAAGCAGGAGGTGCTCTGGGCGCAGGCGGGCCCGATGTCGCAGGTCGCGGGCGTCGGGATGGCCTTCGTCGACCGCGCGACCAGCGTGACGGTCGCGCCGGCGCGCCGCGTGGTCGTCACGGCGGGCGGCCACCCGTTCGACGAGAGCCTCTACGCGGCGCAGCGCGCCCTCGAGCTCACCAAGAACGCCGTCGCCCCGTCGGGCGAGGTCCTCTTCCTCGCCGCCTGCAAGAACGGCATCGGCCCGCCCGAGGCGGTGCGCGGCTTCTACGACCGCCTGAAGGGCGACCTCGACGCCGTGCTGCGCTCGTTCGAGGGCGAGTACGAGATGTACTCGCACAAGACCTACAAGTTCGCGCGCATGCTGAAGCAGGTCGGCGCGATCCGCTGCGTCACCGACCTCGACGACGCGACGCTCGGCGCGGTCCACCTGGTGCGCGAGCGCGACCCGCAGGCGGTGCTCGACCGCTGGCTCCGCGAGAGCGCGACCGACCCGATCCTCGTCTTCCACGACGCGAGCAAGCTCGCCGTGCACGCCGCCCGCCCGGAACCGACCCGGCGGGCGTGACGCGCCGCCGCCTCACTGGAAGGCGTGCAGCCCCTTCGCGGCGCGCCGCCGGTTCACCGCGGCGAGGGCCGCGGGCTCGCGCGCCAGGAACTTCACGAGCTGCGACGTCGTGACGTCGAGCGTGCGCGCCGCCTTGGCGAGGTCGTCGTCGAAGCGCGCCACCACGTCGAGCGCCTCCGCGAGCAGCGTCGGGAAGTCGTCGTGCCCGACGCTCACCGCGATGCGGTGCGCCTTGCTCACGCGCGAGCGCCAGAGTTCGCTCGGGGCGTGCACCGTCCCGGCGTCGACCGGGGAGCGCAGCGCGAGCGCGAGCTCGCGCCGCAGCCGCCGGATCGCCTCGTCGCGGTTGAGGTCCTGGCTGCGCCGCTCGCCCGCCTGCGCCTGGATCCCGCTCGGCTTGTGGGTGAGGCGGACCATCGTGTCGGACTTGTTGCGGTGCTGTCCGCCGGGCCCGGGGCCGCGCGTCGTCCGGAACTCGACTTCCTTCAGCAGGAGCTCGATCGGCAGTGCGGCGGGGTGCATCGCGGCGGAGTGTAGAACGCTCGCCGCATGATTCGAGCCTGCATGGCCGCCGCGCTCGCCTTCGCGCAGGCCGCGCCGACCGCCACGCCGCAGGCGGTCGCGCCCGCCGCGCCGGGCGCGGCCCCGTCCGCCGAAGCGCGCCCCAACCTGCTCCTGATCACGCTCGACACGACGCGCGCGGACGAGATCGCGCCGTGGGGCGCGGGCGGCGTCGCGCCGAACCTCGACGCCCTCGCCGCGGAGAGCCTCGTCGCCGCCGTCGCGCGCGCGCCCGCGCCGCTCACGCTCCCGTCGCACACGTCGATGATGACGGGCCTCTTCCCCTTCGCGCACGGCGTGCGCGACAACGACCTCTACCGTCTGAGCCCGAAGGCGGCGACCGTCGCCGCGCTCCTGCGCGAGGGCGGCTGGCGGACGGAGGCGGTCGTCGCCGCGACGGTGCTGCGCGCCGCGAGCGGCCTCGACCTCGGCTTCGAGAAGTACGACGACCTGCGGCTGCGGCGCGCCCGCAACCTCGCCCTCGAGGCGGAGCGCCCGGCGAACGAGATCACCGACCACGCGCTCGCGCGCCTCGCCGTCGCCGACCCGCGCCCGTGGTTCCTCTGGCTGCACTACTTCGATCCCCACTCGCCCTACGCCGCGCCCGACCCGCCGCCGCCGAGCGCCGGCCGCCGCGCCGCCTACGAGGCGGAGATCCGCTTCATGGACCGGGAGATCGGCCGCCTCCTCGCCACGCTGCGCGCGCGCCCCGACTTCGAGCGCACCTGGATCGTCGTCACCGCCGACCACGGCGAGGGGCTCGGCCTGCAGCAGGAGCTGACCCACGCCTTCCTCTGCGAGGAGGGGACGCTGCGCGTGCCGCTCTTCGTGCGCGGCCCCGGCGGAGCGCCGCGCGGGCGGCTCGAGATGCCCGTCTCGACCGTCGACGTCGGGGCGACGCTGCTCGCCGCGGCGGGGCGGACCTTCCCGGCGCCGGTGCACGGCCGCGACCTCGTCGCCGCCTTCGCGGCGCAGCAGCGCGGCGGGAGCGACGCCGACGCGCAGGCCGAGCGCGCGCTCTGGTTCGAGTCGTGGGCCGGCTACCACCAGTTCCGCTGGGCGCGCCTCGAAGGCGTCGTCGCCGGCCACTTCAAGTTCGTGAAGAACGTCTCCGACGAGCTCTTCAACCTCGCGCTCCCCGACGGCGAGCGGAAGAACCTCGCCGCCGAGCGCCCCGAGGTGGCGCGCGCCCTCGCCGCCCGCCTCGACCAGGTGCGCGGCGACCCGCCGATCCCTCCGCTCGACGCGGCGGCGCCCGACATGGATCCGGCCGAGGCGGCCCGCCTGCGCGAGATCGGGTATTTCGGCCGCATGGTCGGCGAGGACGACGAGCGCGAGCGCGGCACGCTCGACCCGCGCGTCCACTACGCGAGCTACGTGAACCTCGACCTCGCCACGACGCTCGCGAAGCAGGGCCGCTACGACGACGGGATCGCGCTGCTCCGCAAGCTCTGCGACGACTACCCGAAGAACCCGAGTTTCCGCGAGTTCCTCGGCCGCGCCTGCGTCGAGGCGCGCCGCCCCGCCGACGCAGCGAAGGCCTTCGAGGCCGCGCTCGCGCTCGACCCCGACCTCGTGACGGCGAGCTTCTACCTCGGTGCCCTGCGCCGCTCGGCCGGCGACGCGGCGGGCGCGCGCCGGCACCTCGAGCACGCGCTCGCGCTCGCCCCCGGCCACCTCGAGGCGCTGCTCCAGCTGCGCGCGGTGCACGACGAGGCGAAGGAGTTCGCCGCGGTGCTCGCCGACAGCGTCGCAATCCTCGCGATCTGCGACGAGATGGCTGACGACGACGGCGCGAAGCTCGCCGCGAACACGCTCGACGAGTGGCTGCCCGGCGTGTGCGCGAAGCTCGCCTCCGCGCCCGATCGCCGGGCGGTCCTCGCGGAAGCACGCGCCCGGATCGGCGCCGCCGCGGGACCGTTCGCGCGCCGCGCCGCCGAGCGCCTCGACGCGGAGCTCGCGCGCGAGCGTTGAGCGGCGCGCGGCGCGGCGCTCCGCGGCGCTACCATGCCGCGCCCGCTTTTCCCCCCGTTCGGAGCCTCTCGATGTCGTTCCGCCTCCGCGCCGGCGTCGCGTCCGCGCTCGCCGCGCTCCTGCCGCAGCCCTTCGCCGTCCTGCTCGCGCTGCAGGCGCCGCCCGCCGCCCCGACGCAGGCCGCGCCGCAAGCCGCGCCCGTCGCGACGCGCAAGTGGGAGCACGAGAGCTCCGACCTCAAGGTGAACGCGCGCATCCACTTCGGCGCGCTGCCGAACGGTCTGCGCTACGCCTGGATGGACAACGCCGAGCCCAAGCACCGCGTCTTCCTCCGCATGCACGTGAACGCCGGCAGCCTCGGCGAGGAGGAGTCGGAGCGCGGGATGGCGCACTTCCTCGAGCACATGGCCTTCAACGGCAGCAAGCTCTTCCCCTCCGGCCAGCTGATCGAGTGGCTGCAGCAGAAGGGCCTCGCGTTCGGCGCCGACACCAACGCGATGACCGACTTCTCGGAGACGATCTACCAGCTCGACCTGCCGACGTCGGACGAGGCGATGGTCGCCGACGGCCTCTCCGTCATGCGCGACGTCGGCGACGGACTCCTGCTCGCCGACGCCGAGGTGAACAAGGAGCGCGGCGTCATCGACGGCGAGGAGCGCGAGCGCGACTCGGCCCGCTGGCGCGTCTTCGTGAAGACGATCGACGCGGTGTTCGGCGGCTCGCGCCTGCCCGTCCGCATCCCGATCGGCGTGAAGAGCGCGCGCGACGCCTTCGACGGCAAGTCGATCCGCGCCTTCTACGAGCGCTTCTACCGGCCGGAGAACTGCACGGTGGTCCTGGTCGGCGACTTCGCCGGACGCGACCCGACCGCGCAGGTCGCGAAGGCCTTCGGCGACTGGAAGGCGCCGGCGGTGCGCGCCGGAGTCGAGCCGCCGCGCGGCACGGCGAAGCTCGAGAAGAAGCTCTACTGCATCCACGACGCCGAGCTCCCCGACGTGCAGATCTCCGTGCAGATGCTGAAGCCCTGGGTCGAGCACGCCGACGACAAGGCGTGGCGCCTGCACGATCTCGCGCTGCAGTACGCGCGCGCGATGCTCAACCTGCGCCTCTCCGAGCTGGTGAAGAAGGGCGACGCGCCCTTCGTGCGGGCGGAAGAGGGGGAGGGCGGCGGGATCGACGTCCTCGACGGCGAGGAGCTGAACGTCGTCGCCACGCCGGCCAAGTGGAAGGAGGCGCTCGCGGCGGTGCAGGCCGAGCTGCGCTCGGCGCTCGTGAACGGCTTCGCGGCGTCCGAGCTCGACGAGGTGCGCAAGAACGAGCTGCGCAACCTCGACGAGGCGGTGAAGAGCGAGAAGACGCGCTCGAGCGAGGAGTACGTCGGCGAGCTGCTCGCGGCGGCCGAGTCGCGCGTCGTCCCGACCGACGCCGCCACCGACCGCGACCTGCTGCTGAAGCCGATCGAACAGCTCACCGTCGAGGAGTGCGTGAACAAGCTGCGTGTGGCGTGGACGACGGGCAAGCTCGTGATCGGGGCGACCGGCGGGCTCGACCTCGGGCCCGGCGGGGAGAAGCAGCTCGAGGACGCCTGGAAGGCGGGCAACGAGAAGGAGGTCGCGGCGCGCGCCGAGGAGAAGGCGGCTGCGTGGGGCTACGCCTCCGATCCGGCCAAGGCCGGCAAGGTCGCCGCGCGCGACCACCAGGCCGACTTCGACTTCGACACGGTCACGTTCGAGAACGGCGTGCGCCTGTTCGTGAAGAAGACCGACTTCGCGCAGCGCGAGATCGGGCTGCGCGTGCTCGCCGGCGAGGGGCGCCTCTCCCTCGAGAACGAGAAGCAGGCGCTCTATTTCCTCGTGCAGAGCGTCTTCGACGAATGCGGCCTCGGCAAGCACTCGAGCGACGACCTGCGCCGGCTGACGGCGGGGAAGGCGGTCGGCGCGCAGTTCGGCATCGGCGAGGACGCCTTCATGCTCGGCGGCGCGACGACCGTCGAGGACCTCACGCTCGAGTGCGAGCTCCTCGCCGCCTACGTCACCGACCCGGGCTACCGCGAGGACGGCGTCGCGCAGTTCCGCCGCGAGCTCCCGCAGTTCTACGAGTCGATCAAGCACCAGCCGGGCGGGGCGATCGGGACGCAGGTCCTCCCGGCCCTCTACGGCGGCGACCCGCGCGTCGGCCTGCCCAAGCTCGAGGCGGTCGAGGCGGCGACCCTCGAGCAGGCGAAGGCGTGGATCACCGCGGCGTTCGACGGCGCGCCGATCGACGTCGTCGCGGTGGGCGACCTCGACGTCGACAAGACGATCGCGAGCGTGGCGCAGACGTTCGGCACGCTGCCCAAGCGGCGCGCTCCGCTCGACCACGCCGACCGCCGCGCCTTCCCCGCGATGAAGAGCGGGATGAAGGAGAGCTACGAGATCGACACGCAGATCCAGAAGTCGGCGGTGCTCGTCTACTTCCCGACCGGCGACGGGCGCGACACGGCGACGCGCCGCAACCTGCGCTTCCTCGCCGACGTCGTCTCCGACCGGCTGCGCGTCGAGATCCGCGAGAAGCTCGGCGACAGCTACAGCCCGTCCGCGCGCGTCGACGCGAGCCTCGTCTATCCAGGCTACGGGCGCCTCTCGATCACCGCGATGGCCGAGCCCGCCAAGGCGCAGGAGGTGGCCGACGCCTGCCTCGCCGTGACCGAGAAGCTCGCCAAGGACGGCGTCACCGACGAGGAGGTCGACCGGCTGCGCGGCGAGACGCTGAACCATCTTCGCGACCAGCTGCGCGTGAACGGCGTCTGGATCGAGCTGCTCGGCGGCTTCCACGGCGGCCGGGCGGTCGTCGACGACCTGAAGTCGATGGTGCCGCACCACGAGAAGCTCAAGGCCGCCGACCTCACGCCGCTCGCGAAGAAGTATCTCGGGAGCGACAAGGCGTCGGTCGCCATCGTGAAGCCGGCCGCGCCGCCGGCGCCTCCCGCGAAGTAAGCGCAGGCCGAGTCGCCGCGTCTCGGGGGCGCGCCGCCTCCGGGGAGAAACTTCCGTTGCCGCGGGGTGAGAGCCTCTTGCGGCCCGCGGCGGTCGTTTTCAGAATGCTCCGCCCTTTCCTCGGCCGACCCCGAGGGGATGGAACACCTCGTCGAAGCCCGGCCGCGTCGTTGGTGCCGGGCGGGTTCCTGAGACCCCCGGGCTCCCCACGTCGACCTCCCACGAAATCCGGCGCACGGATAACCAGAGGAAGAAACGGAAATGGACCTGTTGTCGGCACCCATGGCGGTCGTGGCGGCGCAAGGCGCCGTGAGCCACAACCTCCTGCTCGGGATCATCTTCGGCTGCAGCGTCTTCGGCCTGCTCTTCGCCGGCTGGCTGGTGTCGTGGCTCCTGAAGAAGGACACCGGCACCGCGAAGATGCGCGAGATCTCGGACGCCATCAAGGACGGCGCCGAGGCGTTCCTCGCGCGGCAGAACCGGACGATCCTCGTCCTCGCCGCCGTGCTCGGCGTCGTGATCTTCGCGCTCTACGGCTTCGTGCGCGCCCACCACGAGTTCGACCCGACCAATACGGCGCTCCAGCTCGCGTTCTGGACGACGCTCTCGTTCGGTCTCGGCGCGCTCTGCTCCGTGGTCGCCGGCTACGTCGGCATGTGGGTCTCGATCCGGACCAACATCCGCGTGGCGTCGGCCGCCCGCAATTCGCTGAACGCGGCCCTACAGGTCGCCCTGCGCGGTGGCGCCGTGTCGGGGATGCTGGTCGTCGCGCTCTCGCTGCTCGGCGTCGCCGGGCTCTTCGCGGTCATCAAGGCCGTCGCAGAACCCGCGGCCGTCGAGCACATCCCGCTGATGATCGTCGGCTACGGCTGCGGCGCGAGTTTCGTCGCGCTCTTCGCCCAGCTCGGCGGAGGGATCTACACCAAGGCGGCCGACGTCGGCGCCGACCTCGTCGGCAAGGTCGAGGCCGGCATCCCGGAGGACGATCCGCGCAACCCGGCCGTCATCGCGGACCTGGTCGGTGACAACGTCGGCGACTGCGCCGGCCGCGGCGCTGACCTCTTCGAGTCGACCGCCGCCGAGAACATCGGCGCGATGGTGCTCGGCGCCTCGCTCGCGCACACCGCCGACGTCAACCATCTCGGCTTCGCCGCCGGCATCGTCGGCGTGATGCTCTTCCCGCTGGTCGCGCGCGCGCTCGGCATCCTCGCCTCGGCGATCGGCGTCCTCTTCGTGAAGATGAAGGACGAGAACGAAGACCCGATGCACGCGCTGAACCGCGGCTACTACCTGACCGCGGCGCTCGCCATCGGCGGCTTCTTCGTCGCGACCAAGTGGCTGCTCGCCTCCGACGCCAATCCCGACGCGTGGTGGAAGTACTTCATCTGCGGGATGATCGGCGTGGTCAACTCGATCGCGTTCGTCTTCATCACGCAGTACTACACCGAGTACAAGTACCGCCCGGTGCAGTTCATCGCCGAGCAGAGCAAGACCGGCCCCGCGACCAACATCATCGCGGGCATCTCGGTCGGCTTCGAGTGCACGCTCGCGTCGGTCATCGCGATCTCGATCGCGATCGTCTCGTCCTACCTGATCGGGACGTGGGCCTTCCCGACGCCGGCCGGCATGAGCTGGACCGCGGGCGGCGGCCTCTTCGGCACCGGCGTCGCGACGATGGGGATGCTCGCGACCGCGGGCTACATCCTCGCGATGGACAACTTCGGCCCGATCACCGACAACGCCGGCGGCATCGTCGAGATGAGCGAGCAGCCCGAGGAGATCCGCAAGCGGACCGACCGGCTCGACGCGGTCGGCAACACGACCAAGGCGCTGACCAAGGGCTACGCGATCGGCTCGGCCGCGCTCGCCGCCTTCCTGCTCTTCTCCGCCTACCTCGACGAAGTGAAGAACTTCATGGGCGACGGCGTCGGTCTCAAGTCGGTCAACATCTCCGACCCGAAGATCTTCGTCGCCGGCCTGCTCGGCGGAACGCTCGTCTTCTACTTCACGTCGCTCGCGATCAAGGCGGTCGGCAAGTCGGCCTACGCCGTCATCGAGGCGGTCCGCAAGCAGTTCAAGGAGCACCCCGGGATCCTGAAGGGGACCGAGAAGCCGAACTACCGCGAGTGCGTCGACCTCGTGACGAAGAGCGCGCTGCGCGAGATGGTCAAGCCGGGGTTGTGGGCCGTCTGCATGCCGATCGCGGTCGGCCTGATCTTCAAGCAGCTCGGCGTCGGCGCCGAAGCCGTCGCCGGGTTCCTGATCGTCGGCACGATCACGGGCGTCCTGATGGCGACCTTCCTCAACAACGCCGGCGGCGCGTGGGACAACGCGAAGAAGTACATCGAGTCGGGGCTGTTCAAGGTGAACGGCGTCGTGATGGGCAAGAAGTCCGACCCGCACAAGGCGGCGGTCGTCGGCGACACGGTCGGCGATCCCTTCAAGGACACCGCCGGCCCGTCGCTGCACGTGCTGATCAAGCTGCTCAGCACCGTGACGCTGGTCCTCGCGCCCCTCTTCATCTGAGGACCCGCGCAGGAATCCACGGTCTGGGCGCGGTCGCCGCATCTGCGGCGGCCGCGCCCACTTCATTTCTTTCACTCCCGGGGCGCCGCCCGAGATTTCATGATCCGTCGGGCGCCCAGGACCGTCCGAGGAAAAGGGGGGCGGCCGACCCGGCGCGCGATTGCGAGCGAGGTGGTAACGTCCCTCGCCTCGGGCTGCTTCCGCCAGGGAGAGGCCGTCTCGGTTTGTTCGGTTCCGAAGTTGTTTCCGGTCGACCGCACTCGCGCGACCCGCGCCTGCGGCCGGAATGGGAGGAACCACCGTGCACGAGCTGATCCAGCAGTGGTTGTCTGAAAACGGCGTGGCGTGGAAGAAGAAGCTCGCGGCCCGTACCGGCTGCTGCGACTCGCGCGCGGAAGAGCTCCTCCCTCCGACGGTCGAGACGCTCTTCGCGGTGCTGCAGCGCGGCCGCCTCGACCTCGCCGCCTTCGTCCGCGGCGCCGACCCGGCGAGCCTCGTCGCGAAGGCCGACGTGCGCAGCCTCGCGATCCGCCACGGGCTCGACGTCGTGAGCGCGCATGCGACGCTCGCCGCCATCGCCCCCGGCGTCCTCGAGGTCGCACGCAAGACCGTCCGCACCGACGACGGCGTCGAGCGCATGCTCCAGAACGGCGCGAGCGCGAACGAGATCGGCGCGATCGGCGACTTGGCGAACCGCCTCTTCCGGCAGCACGCGTCGTGATCGTCCGGCGCCGCCACCTCCTCCCGCCGCGTACCGGTGCCTGCGACGCCGCCCGGCGCGCCCGGAAGCCTCGCTTCCTCGCCCACCCGGCGCTGCACGTCGTCCACCTCCGTCGCGAGCGCCCCACCCGGCGCTCCTGACCCGCCGTCCCGGCGACGCGCAGTAGACTCCGAGCCTTCCGCCGCCGTCGCGCCGAGCGCGCGCGGCGGCAAGGCCGCGGGAGGGGGAGCTTGGCCGGGTCTTCGGAGGAGGGGGCGCCCGTCCCGCGGCCGTCGAACTGGCTGTCGGCGAAGCTGTGGATGCCGCTCACGCTCGTCGCGATCACGGGGCTGCTGTTCCGGCGCGTCCCGTTCAACAACGAGAACATCTACCTCCTCGCGATCCGCCACTTCTGGCAGCCCGATCCGGCGAACTGGACCTATGCGGTCCGCTGGACCGAGCACCTCCTCTTCAACGCGACGCTCGGGGCGCTGGCGCAGGTCGTCCCGCTGACGGCGCTCGCGTGGGGCGGGCGGATCGTCTCGTGGGCGCTCGTCCTCGCCGGCCTGTTCCGGATCGGGCGGCGCCTCGACGTCGCGCCACCGCTGATCGCGCTCTCGATCCTGCTCTGGATCGGGATCGGGCAGCAGCTCGTCGGCTTCGAGTGGATCTTCCAGAGCTTCGAGGCGAAGGTGCCGGCCTACGCCTGCCTCTTCTTCGCCCTCGACGCCTTCCTGGGCGGGCGCATGAAGACGGCCGGCGTGCTGCTCGGGACCTGCTTCTCGCTCCACCCGGGGGTCGGCTTCGCGGCGTTCTGGTGCTTCGGGACCACGCTGATCGCGATGCGGCCGCCGGCGCGCGTCTGGCGCGCCGTGCTCGTGCCGGCGGCGCTGTGCGGTCTCCCCGGAATCATCCCGGCGCTGCTCGTGAGCCACGCCTCGACCGGGGCCGACCCGCTCGCGTGGCGCTTCGTCACGTTCCAGGCGCTGCCGCGCCACTTCAACGTCCTCGACTTCCCGCAGCAGAACCTCGCCGCGCTGCTGCTCCTGCTCCTCTTCGTCTGGCGCGCGGCGCGCGCCGAGCCCGGACACGCCGGCCTGAGCGTGGTGTTCTCCCTGCTCGCCGGCCTGAGCGTCCTCTTCACGCTCGGGATCGCCGCCTTCAAGCTGCAGTACTTCGCGGGGCTCCAGGTCTTCCCGTTCCGCGTCTTCCCGCTGCTGCTGCCGCTCTTCGGCCTCTTCGTCGCCGCGCGCCAGCTCACCGTCGCGCGCCGCAGGCCGGGCGAGTTCGCGACGCCGGCGCTCGCGCTCCTCGCGGTGATCAGCCTCGGGAGCCCGCTCCCGATCCTGCGCGAGGAGCTCGCGCTCAGCGTCGGGAGCTGGAGCGCGACGGACGACCTCGACTCGGCGATGCGCTGGACGCGCGACCACGCGCCCGCCGACGCCGTCGTCGCGCTGCCGCCCGATCGCAAGGACGGCGACTGGGTGACCGGGCGCGCGACGGTCGTGAGCTGGTGGGCGGTCCCCTACGACCGGCTCGCCGAGTGGATCGCGCGGCTCGAGGACCTGCTCGGCCCGATCGACCGCACCAGCACGCGCGTCCCCGCGCGCGGCGAGCTGCTCGAGCGATTCAACGGCCGCCCGCAGGCGGAGCTCGAGCCGGCGCTGCGCCGCCAGCGCGCGACGCTCCTGATCTCGGCCGGCCGCTACACCTTCCCGGTCCTGCACGAGATCGGGAGCTGGCGCGTCTACGACCTGGGCGCGCTCCGCAAGGACAAGTGAGGCGAAGCCGCCGGCTCACTCGCCGTCGGGGATCAGCTCGTCGCGGTGGTTCGTCCACCAGGCGCGCCACGCGTCCTCGTCGCGCCCGAACTTCATCCCGGTGATCATGCGCAGCGCCGCGAACGCGGCGATCCGCACGCCGCGGTCTTCGCAGCCCTGCAGCAGCTTCATCAGCGGGTCGACGCCGTGGATGTCCTTCAGGAACCCGAGCTGCTCCGCCGCCGCGTGCAGGACGAGCAGCGACGAATCGCCGTCGAGGCGACCGACGCAGACGTCCAGGGCGTCGGAGCCCTTCATCGCGACGTAGGCGGCGAGCGCGGCCGCGCGCACCCGCTCGTTCTCGTCGCGGACGCGCGACTTCACGCTCCCGGAGAGGGAGGGGATCGGCGCGTGGGCGAGGACGGCGAGCGCGCGCCTCCGCGCGTCGGCCTCCGTCGCCGAGAGCGCCTGCGCGAGGAGCGGCGCCGCCTCCTTGCCGCGCTGCCCGAGCCACTCCTGGCAGCGGTCGCGCACGCCTTCGTCGGCGTACGAGAGCCCGTCGACGAGGGCGCTGCCGGGGATCTCGGTGACGGGGCGCGCCGCCGCGGCGACGCGCACGACCTTCGGTCCGAAGACCACCTTCACGAACTTGCCGTCGTCGCCGAGGACGATCGACCCCTCCTTGGCGTCGGGGTCGATCGTCCAGCCGGCGAGCGGACGGCCATCGACACGCAGCTCGACGTGCTCGCTCGTCGGCACCGGTGGAGGCGCCTGGTCGTCCGCGCGGCCGCACGGGGCGGCCAGCGCGACGACCAGGGCGATGCGAACGGCGAGCAGCGCGCTCATCGCTGCGTCCAGGAGATGAGCTCGACGCCCACCGAGAGCTGCTTCTCGACCGTCGCGACCGCCTCGGAGCTGTACGCGATGTCGATCCCGCCGCTGATCTCGATGTCCTCGCCGTTGACGTTGCCCGGCGTGAAGATCGCGCCGCGCACGACCTTGTTGCCGCCGCCGCGGAACGTCACCGAGCCGGTGACGAAGATCAGGCCGGCGAAGTCGAAGTTGCCGGTCACCTCGAGGTTGCCGTCGACCACGAGCACGCCGCACCCCTTCGACGAGCCGGAGAGGTGGAGGTTGCCCTTGGCGTGCGCGATCTGCGCGACCAGCTTCGAGCGATCGCCGATCTTGGCGTTGCTCTCCTTCGCGTCCGCGTCGCTCCAGATCTGCGTCGCGAGCGAGCCGAGCGACTTGGAGTAGTCCATGATGTCTTCGGTCGACACGGTCTGGATGCTCGGCGGCCCGCCGCTGCCGACGACGTCGGCCTGCTGCTTGGCAGTGAGCTGCTTCGCGATCAGGGCCGGGTCGCCCGGCGTCCCGATGCCCGGCACGTCGGGGTTGGGGCCCTTCGAGCCGTCGAGGTTGGTGTCCTTGCCGCTGAGCTTGAAGGCGGTGCCGTTGAACGTGAAGGTCGCGAGCGGGTCGTCGCAGTAGAACGCGCTGTTCACCGCGAGGTCGAGCTTGGTCTTCTTCACGACCGAGCCCGCGTCCCTCGTCTGCGAGAGCGCCGCGGTGTCCATCTCGTGGCCCTGGCGGTCGTAGGCGACGTTCACGCGCCCTTCGGACGCGACGCTGATGTAGTCGGCCTCGGCGAGATCGTCGACCTTGCCGTTCCCGTCGTTGTCGACGCCGTCGTTCGACCAGGCGGTGACGACGACGTGGGCGAGGCTGGCGCCGACGGTGAGGTCGTACGTGCCCGACCAGTTCGGGTCGAGCGCGAGTTTTGCCATGGCGTCCTGTGCGCCCGACGCGGCCGCGTCGCGGGCGGCGGCCACGATGGCCGACGCCTCGACCTGGTCGCGCTGGCGCACCGTCACCATGAGGAGCGTGCCGGCGACGCCGATCAGCGGGATCGCTGCGGTGATCGCCATGAGGGCGGCGGAGCCGCGCCGCGAGCGGGTCTTCTTCTGGAGATTCATGTTCACCTCGGCCTTCGTCATTGCACGAGCAGGCGGAACGCGGCGGCGAGCGCCGCCGCGGGGTGGGATTTGGTGGCTGGACTGTTCAGGGTGACGACGATCTGGTCCCCTTGCTTCGTGAAGGTCGCCGTGGCGCCCTCGGGGATCAGGACCGCCGCCATCGCGCCGTTGTCGAAGAGCAGCGCGCTCACGTTGTGGTCGACGCCGCAGTAGAAGCGCAGCGGCGGCAAGCCGAGCGCCGGCGCGTAGAGCGGCGCGCCGACCGACACCCCCGCGACGCGGCGGAACTGGACGTTGTCGTAGACGACGCCGTCCTGCATCAGCTCCGGGACGAACTTGCCGATCGGGATCGCCTGCAGCGTCGAGCGGCTCGCGGCGACGAACTGCCCGCGGATGCGGTCGAGCGCCGCGTCGAGCCGCGCCGCGACGACGTCGGCCATGACCGTGCGGTCGGCCGACATGAGCGCGTTGCGCGAGACGCTGACGCCGATCGCGAGGATCGCCGAGAGGAAGACCGCCGAGATGCAGACCTCGACGACCGTGAAGCCGGCCTGGCGCGCCTTCATGACGCGGCTCCCAGGCTGGAGAGGCGGATCGTGCGCTCGTAGTGCTGCGGGCCGTGGCGGCCCTGCCAGTCGATGACGACGCGGATCTCGAGCAGGTGGGCGGGGTCGCCCGTCGGCGAAGTGATCCGGATCGTGCCCGGGAGCCCGTCGGCGTCGCCCTTGATCGAGTGGAGCGCCGCGTTCGCCATGCCCGGCAGCGTCACGGAGAAGCCGCGCCCGTCGTGGGTCGCGGTGATCGTCGTGAAGTTCGTCGCGGCGACGGCGGCGAGCTCGCGCTCGACGGCGTGGATCGCGGCGGCCTTCTCCAGCCCCGTGCTGTGGAGCTGGTTGGTCGTGACGGAGACCTGCGCGAGGCCGAGGACGGCCGTCACGAGGATGACCGTCGCGACGAGGACCTCGATCAGCGTGAAGCCGCCGATCCCCTGCTTCGACCCCGGTTGTTTCATCATGGTGTGTGCGGGGTGTCGTGTTTCCGCTGGCAGTGCGGCGTTTCACCCTGCGAAACCTACTTCGTCTTGAGGGGGTCGGGGTCGGAGCGGGAAACCGGAGGTGGCGGGCGGCGGCGCTTCCGCTCCGCCGTTCTCCGGGCGCCGCGGGGGGCCGACGCGACGAAGTTTCCCGTCCGTGTTTCGGCGTGCAGCTTCAGGTGCCGCGCGAGCGGCGCGTCCACCCCGCGAGCAGCACGCCCGCCGCCGTCCAGCCGGCGAAGCCCGCGACCTGCATCAGGGGATTCGGCTCGAGCGCGATCAGGTACCCGAGGAGGAGACAGACGCCGAGCCCTGCGATCGGCAGGAGCCGCCGCGCGAGCAGGCGGCGCAGCGCGCTCGCGACCTCGCCTCTTGGCAAGAAGAGCACGGCGAGGCAGGTCGTCGCGTATTGCACGAGCACCGCGACGTTGGAGAGCGCGGTGAGGCGGTCGAACTGCTCCGCGGCGCGGCCGCCCGCGCCGGCGACGAGACCGCCGACGGCTGCCGACGCGCAGGTGACCACGACCGCGACGACGGGCGTCCCGAACTTCGGATGGTGCGCGCCGAAGGCCTTCGGCAGCATCCCGTCGTCGGCGAGCGCGACCAGGAAGCGCGGCCCGCACAGGATCGTCACCGAAGCGAAGCCGAGGAAGCTCACGCACGCGCCGAGCGCGAGCAGCATCTCGCCCGGCCGGCCGAGCACGACGGCCGCGGCGGCGGAGAGCGGGCGCTCGGTCGCGGTCGCCACGGCCTGCAGCTGCTCGAGCGGCGCCGCGTGCGCGAGCCCGGCCGCCGCGAGCAACGCGTCGCGCGACGGCCCGACCAGCGGCCCGACGATCTGGTCGACGCCGTCGGGGCCCGCCTCGATGCGCAGCCCGAGCAGCGGCGCCGCCCCGAACGCCACGAGCTGAAGCCCGCAGTAGAGCGCCGCCGTGAGCAGCAGCGCGCCGGTCACCGCGAGCGGGACGTCGCGGCGCGGATTCGAGAGCTCGCCGGCCGGCACCGGCACGACCTCGAAGCCCTGCAGGGGATAGAAGGCCGCGAAGAGCGCGCTGCCGAACGCGCGGCCGAACGCCGGATGCGCGAGGTCGGGCAGGAGCGACGCGTGGGCGGCGCCGCCGTCCGCCGCCGGCGCGTGCAGCAGGTGCCACCCGCCCGCGACCGCCAGCAGCGCGAGCGGAAGAACCTTCGCGACCGTGAGGAAGGTCGCCGTCCCGGCCGCCGGCTTCACGCCGATGCAGTTGACCATGCAGAAGAAGGCGAGCGTCGCGAGCCCGATCGCGATCGCCGGCACCGGCGCGGTCGCGCCGGGCACGAAGAGGCCGATCTGCCCGGGCAGCGTCGTCGTCACCGCCGCCGCCGCCGCCCACATCGAGATCCAGGCGGTCCACGCCACGATGAAGGCGGCCCAGCGGCCGAGCGCGCGCTTCGCATAGAGGTAGGGCCCGCCCGTCTCGGAGTGGCGCGCCGACATCGTCGAGTAGCAGAGCGCGACCGCCGTCAGCAGCAGCGCGTCGACCGCGAAGCCGAGCCAGGAGGCGCCGCCGAGCTGGTGCGCGAGCAGGGCCGGCTTCTGGTAGATGCCCGACCCGACGATGTTGTTGACGCCGATGCAGAGGACGGTGAAGAGGCCGAGCTTGCGCGAAAGGTCACCGCGTCGCTCGCCGCGCGGGTCGCCGTTCGTCGTCGACGCCTGCGCCAAGCGGGGGCTCCGTCGGTCAGGGGCGATCGCGCGGGGCCTCGGCCTCGCCGCCCGCGAGCGGGGCGGACGACGGCGCGGGCGCGCTCTTCATGTGGCGGTGGACGAAGAAGTAGTAGAGCGCCCCGATCGCCAGCATCAGACCGCCGCACCAGATCGAGAGCGTGTGCGTCATGTTCTCCGTCTGGTGCAGGTCCTCGCCCATCTTGACGCCGACCCAGCACAGCACCGCGCACCACACGGCGGAACCCAGCAGCGTGAACAGCGAGAACTTGCGGTAGTCCATCCGCACGATGCCCGCCGGGATCCCGATCAGGTGGCGCACGACCGGCAGCAGGCGCGAGATGAAGATGCCCATGGAGCCGTAGTGCGACGCCCAGCGCTCCGCGCCCTCGACCTTGGCCGGCGAGATCAGGACGTACTTCCCGTAGCGCAGCGCGAGCGGCCGCCCCGCGAGCCGCGCGACCCAGTACATGAGCGTCGCGCCCAACCACGATCCGATCGTGCCCGCGAGGACGATCCCCCAGAGCGTCATGCCGCCCTTGGTGTGCGCGAGGTGGGCCGCCGGAGGGATCACCAGCTCGCTCGGGATCGGGAGCACGGTGCTCTCGATCATCATCAGCAGTCCGACGAGCCGCAGGCCGCCGGTCTCGAGCGAACGCAGATACCAATCGAGCAGCGGCTTCAGGAGCTCCTGCACTTGGGCGGTCCCGCGCCTACTTGCCGAGCAGCTCGTCGACCATCGGGCCGGCCTCGTAGACGTTGCGCAGCGCCATCAGGATGCCGGCCGAGTGGACCGCCACCGCTCGGGCCTGCACCTCGTCGTAGACGAAGCGGTTCGACAGGCTCTGGATGTTGCCGTCGAAGATGATCCCGACCAGGCGGCCGTCGCGGCCGATGACCGGGCTGCCCGAGTTGCCGCCGATGATGTCGGTGGTGCAGACGAAGTTGAACGGCGTGTCGAGCGCGACCGCGGACCGCTTGTCGAGCCAGCGCTTGGGCAGCTCGTAGGGGTACTTGTTGTCGAACGACGCGCTGTGCTCGTAGAGGCCGTTGAAGGTCGTCTTCCACGGGATCGTCGCGGTGAGCTGCTCGAAGCCCTTCACCACGCCGTAGCTGAGGCGCAGCGTGAAGGTCGCGTCGGGCGGCTGCGACTTGCCGTACGCCTTGAAGCGGGCGCGCGCGATCTTCTCGCCGTTCTGCGACTCGACGCTCTCCACGTCCTCCTCGAAGCGCTTGCGCAGCTCGCGCAGGATCGGGTCGACGGTGCGCGCCAGCACGATCAGGGTGTCGGTCGAGGCGTCGATCGCCGCCTTGCCGCCCTCGAACAACTTCTTGCGCTCTTCGGGATCGGCGAGCTTCGTGCCCGCGAGCGCCGCCTTCGCCGCCTCGGCCGGCGCCTTGCCGCCGAGCGCCGCCTTGATGAACGGGTCCTCCGCGCCGAGCTCCTTCGCTGCCAGCTCGAAGGTGGTCGCGAGCACGACCTCGTCCATGTCGAGGTGGATCGGCGCGGTGCTGAAGAGGCCGAGCTTCAGCGACTCGAGCCCGGCGTCGGAGTACTCGGGGAGGCGCTCGCCGTTCGGCTTGGGCAGCTCCGTCGCGAGACGCACCAGCTGCAGCGCCTTGCCGGCCGAGTCGCCCCGCAGGCTCGACCAGTAGAGGCGGGTGGTGTACTCGGCGAGCTTCTGGTACGCCCCGGCGATCGCGTCGAGCGCGCCCTGGTACTCGGCGAGCGCGGCCGCGTCGGCGGCGAGGCTCGCCTTCAGGCGCTTCTCCTCGTCGGCCTTGCGCGCCAGGATGCGCGGGTCTTCCAGGCCGCCGAGGTAGCCGGTGGTCGCCTTCTGGGAGTTGCTCATCCCGAAGATGACGTCCTTGGCGCGCCGCTTCTCCTCGGCGCCGCGCGCCGAGTACTTCTCGAGCGCGCCGATCAGCGCGGTGAGGAGCTTCAGGCTGCGCGGGTACTGCGTCGTGCGCAGGAAGTCCATCTGCGCGAAGGTGTTCATGCGGCCGGTCGAGCCGGGGTGGCCCGAGACGAAGACGAGGTCGCCCTCCTTGCAGCCCTCCGGATTCCAGGAGAGGAACTGCTTGGGCTGGTAGGGCTTGCCGTCCTCGTAGACCCGGAAGAAGGTGACGTCGAGGTCCCAGCGCGGGAAGGTGAAGTTGTCGGGGTCGCCGCCGTAGAAGGCCGTCTCCTGCTCGGGGCAGAGCACGAGGCGGATGTCGGTGAACTTCTTGTACCGGTAGAGGTGGTACTCGCCGCCGCGGTAGAGCGTGACGACGTCGCAGCGCAGCCCCGTCTTCTCGGTCTCCTCCTTCGCGATCTTGGCGATCTCGGCCTTGCGCGCGGCATTGGCGGCGGCGCCGGTCATGTCGGGCTTGATCGCGCCCGTGACGCGCGCCGTCACGTCGTCGATCGACACGAGCATGTTGAGCTCGAGGTCGGGGCACTTGGGCTCGCTGCCCGGCGCGCCGGCGTAGAAGCCGTTCTTCACCAGGTCCTTCTCGGGCGTGGAGAGCTTCTGGATCGACTCGAGCCCGACGTGGTGGTTGGTCATCACCAGGCCGTTCGCCGACACGAACGAACCCGAGCCGCCCGACATGAAGCGCACCGACGACAGGCGCACGTGGTCGAACCACGCCGAGTCGGGCGTGAAGCCGTAGACCTCCTTCAGCTTCTGGACCGGCGGGTTGTCGAAGGTCCACATGCCTTCGTCGGCGCGGGCGCTGCGGGCGGGAAGGAGGCCGAGCGCGAGCAAGAGCGCGAGTGGCGAGATGCGCGACGACGCACGAGCGAGACGGTTCATCGGATCGATTCCTTCCTGCGGGACGGCCCAACGGTCCAGGCGCGAGGGGGGTGAGGCGCCTGCGGGGGGCGCAGACATTACTCGCGGGCGCGACGGGGTGAAAACCCGGACCCGGCGGCCGCTCCGGACGTCTATGCGGCGTCGCGCCGCCTCCCGATAATCGCCCGGCTCGAATGCCGGCGCGCCGCGCCGCCGGGCTCCGTGCCGGAGAGTCGTCGATGCGTCGCCCGTTCCTCGGCGGATGCGCCTTCGCCCTGCTCTCGCTCACCGCGCGGGCGCAGACGCCGACCGTCTACATCGCCTGCGACGACCACACCGACTACTTCTGGACGGCCGACGACGTCGCCTACCGCAAGGCGTTCCTGCGCACGCTCGACTACTTCCTCGACCAGATCGACAAGACGGCGGACGACCCGCCCGATTTCCAGGCGCGCTACGCGTGCGACGGTGCGCTGTGGCTGTGGGAGTACGAGCGCCACCGGCCGCACTCCGACTTCCTGCGCCTGGTCGCACGCATGAAGGACGGGCACGTCAGCGCGCCGATGACCGCCGCCGTCTCGTGCTACGGCGGGATGCCGGTCGAGGCGGCGTTGCGCGGCATGTACTACGCCGGCCGGCTCGAGCGGCGCTTCGGGCTGCGCTTCGACCTCGCGGTCGCGATGGAGAACCAGACGCTCCCGTACGGGCTCGCGTCGGTATGGGCCGGCGCGGGCGCGCGCTACTCGTGGCGGGGCATCTGCGACTGCGCGACGAAAGTGCCCGACGCGTGGGACCGCGAGCACGACGCCTACTGGGCGCAGGGCCCCGACGGCGCGCGCGTCCTCATGAAGTGGAACTCGATGCTGGTCAGCAACGAGGCGATGGGGGGCTACGCCGAGGCACGCGACCCCTTCGCGATCGTCGACTACGTGACGGGCGATCCCGCCTTCAAGCAGCGCTGGCCCTACTCCGTGATCGGCGCGTTCGGCAAGGGCTGGGACGACTACATGACGCTGACCGCCGACTTCCCGAAGGCGGCGAAGGCGAAGAGCGACGCGACCCGTCGCGTCGTCGTGAGCAACGAGCTCGACTTCTTCCGCGACTTCGAAACGCGCTACGGCGCCGGCCTGCCGACGGTCGCGACGAGCTTCGGCAACGAGTGGGACCTTCTCTGCGCGACGATGGCGGAGGTGTCGGCGTCGGTGCGCCGCTCGCTCGCGACGTTGCGCAGCGCCGAGGCGCTCGCGGCCATCGCTTGCATCCACAACCCCGACTTCATGAAGGGGCGTTTCGCCGCGCGCGACCAGGCCTTCATGGACCTCGGCCTCTACTGGGAGCACGACTGGACCGCGAACGGCCCCGTGCCCGCGAGCGCGCGCGCCGCGTGGCAGCGCCAGCTCGCGGCCGAGATCGCCGCCTACGCCGACGGCCTGCTCGCCGACGCGGCGGCGGCGCTCGGGCGGCACGTCGCCCTGGCCGGCGCGAACCCGCGTTTCGCCGTCTTCAACCCGCTCTCCTTCGAGCGCGACGACGTCGCCGACCTGCCCTACGTCCCGACCGCCGCGGTCCATGTCGTCGACGTGGCGAGCGGCCACGAGGTCCCCGTGCAGCTCTTCACCCTGAACGGCGCGAAGCAGCTGCGCATCCTCGCGAAGGACGTCCCGGCGGTCGGCTACCGCGTCTACGAGGTCGTGCCGGGCGCGGGGAAGACGTACACGCCGGCCGCGACGGTGAACGGCGGCGTGATCGACAACGGCGTCTGCAAGGTGACGCTCGCGTCCGACGGAGCGATCGCGAGCTTCGTCGACCTGCGTCACGGCGGCCGCGAGCTCGTCGACGTCGGCGCCGGGCTGCGGCTCGACGACCTCGGCGGCAACGGCTCGGGGTCGCTGAAGAAGGAGAACGCGGGGCCGGCTTCCGTCACGCTGGTCGCGACGTCGAACTCTCCGCTGAAGCACGCGACGCGCGTCACGCTCGTGCGCGACTCCGACGTCGTCCGCATCGAGAACGAGATCCAGCAGAACTTCGGCAACGTGCAGACGTGGACGTTCGGCTTCGACCTGCCCGGGCCCGACACGCGTCACGAAGAGGTCGGCGCGATCGCCGCGGCCCACCTGCAGTCGGCCGGCGGCGTCTACTCCGAGCGCAACGCCCGCTACGACTGGCTCACGCTCGGGCACTTCGCCGACATGACGAGCGCGCGCAACGGGATCGGCTGCACCCTCGCCAACCTCGACTGCTCCTTCTTCCAACTCGGCCGCAGCGACGTGGGGCGCCTCGACGATCTCACACCGCGGATCACCGTGCTCGCCGGCGGCTCGATCGACGGCCTCGGCATCGTGAACCAGGACGGCGACACGACCTTCCGCCAGCGCTTCGCGCTGCGCACCCACGGCGCGTACGACCCGACCCGCGCGATGCAGACGGCGCTCGCCGCGGAGACGCCGTTCGTCGTCGCGGCCGTCACCGGCACGCACGCGAAGCTCCCCGCCGACACCTTCGCCTTCCTCGACGTCTCCGATCCCGACGTCCTGCTCTGGGCGCTCAAGCCGGCCGAGGAGGGCGGCGACGAGGGGACGATCGTCCGCCTGTGGAACGTGAGCGAACTCCCGCAGACCGCGACGCTCCAGCTCCACCCTAAGGTGATCCAGTCGGCGACCGCGACCACCCACCTCGAGACCGACGTCGGCTCGCTGTCGGTCGCCGCGACCGGCGTGGACGTCGACTTCGCGACGCAGCAGATCCGGACGGTCCGGCTCCGGATTCGGTAGCGTCGCGCGCCTCGGCGGGGCGGGGGAGCCCGTGGCATGGCGCGACGAGGGATCCTGGCAGCGCTCGTGGGCTCGCTCGCGCTCGATTGGACGGCGAGTGCGCAGCAGGCTGCGGCGCCGGCGAAGCCGGCCGCGAAGCCGACGCTCTACTACGTTTCGCACACGCACTGGGAAGGCGCGGTCTTCTTCACGCGCGAGGAGTACCTCGCGATCGGGCTGCCGCACATCGTCGCGGCGCTGCGGATGCTCGAGAAGTATCCCGACTACCACTTCACGCTCGACCAGGTCGCGTATGTCCGGCCGTTCCTCGAGCGATATCCCGAACAGGGCGACGCGTTCCGGCGGTTCGTGAAGGAGGGGCGGCTGCACATCGTGGGCGGGATGGACGTGATGCCCGACGACGTGAAGCCGGGCGGCGAGACGTTCGTGCGGCAGATGGCGTACGGCAAGCGCTGGTGCCGCGACGCGCTCGGCGTCGACGTGAAGGTCGCGTGGCTGCTCGACACGTTCGGCCACCATCCGCAGCTGCCGCAGCTGCTGGCGGGCGCGGGCTTCGACTCGTTCTGGTTCTGCCGCGGCGTGCCGCAGGACGACCTGCCGTCGGAGTTCCTCTGGCAGGGGATCGACGGCACGAAGATCCCCGCGTTCTGGATCCCCGGTTTCTACGGGCTGTTCTACGGGCCGCCGCGCGACGACGCAGGCTTCGCGAGCTTCTTCCAGCAGCGATTCGACGCGTTGACCTCGCACGTGCACGGACCCGAGCGCGTCGGCCTCGCGGGCGTCGACGTCTGTCCGCCGGAAGAGGACCTGACGCCGCTCATCCATCGCTTCAACGCGAGAAGCGACGCGCCGTTCGAGATCCGGCAGGCGGGGCCGGAGGAGTTCGCGGCGGTCGTCGCGAAACGCAGCGACCGGCCGACGTTCTCGTTCGACCTGAACCCGATCTTCCTGGGCACCTACAGCAACCGCATCGAGCTCCATCAGGAGCGGCGCGCGCTCGAATCGCTCCTGCTGCGCGCGGAGTCCCTCGCCGCGACGGCCGCGCAGCTCGGCACGCCACCGCGTGACGGCGACTTCGAGCGCGCGTGGGAGCCGCTGCTGTTCAATCAGACGCACGACCTCGCGTCGGGGGTGATGACCGACCCGGTCTACGACGACACGCGCCGGAGCGACGCCTTCGTGCGGCGGCTCGGCGAGGAGCTTGGTGACGACGCCTTCGCGCGCGTCGCCGAACGGATCGACACGCGCGGCGACGGCGTGCCGGTCGTCGTCTGGAACGAGTGCTCGTGGCCGCGCAGCGACGTCGTGACGGTCGACGTCGCCGCGCCGCCGGGCGCCGCTTCGATGGAGGTCGTCGACGCGGACGGGCGCGCGCTCGCGACGCAGCTCGACGGCGTGGTGCGCCTCGCCGACGGCGCGCTCGCGCAGGCGCGCGTCTCGTTCCTGGCCCATGACGTCCCGCCGCTCGGCTGGGCGACGTTCCACGTGCGCGCGGTCGCGCCAGAGCCGGGCGCGGAGTCGGGGGCGGCGCCGCCTTCACCCGACTCGGACGACGAGGTCCTCGAGAACGAGTTCTTCCGCGTCGTCGTCGACCGCACGACCGGCGCGCTGACGAGCCTGCGCGAGCACGGCTCCGACCGTGAGCTCCTCGCCGCGCCCGGAAACGTCGTCGCGCGCTCGCCCGACGACGGCGACTCGTGGGAGATCGGCCGCCCGCTCGACGGCGGCATGTACATCGCCTCGAAGGAGCGCCGGCCCGTCCCTTCCGTCGCGACCGCGCTCATGAGCTCCATGCTCAATGGCAAGCCCGCGTCGATCGCGCGCGGCGCCGTCTTCTCCGAGTTGCGCGTCGCGGACCACTACGGCGGCGGCGAATTCGCGACGCGCATCCGCGTCGCCGCCGGCGTCCCGCGCGTCGATGTCGAGACGACGCTCGTCAACCGCGAGAAGCACGTGCGCTACCAGGCGCTGTTCCCGACGACGATTGCTGCGGGACGGCGCATCGACGAGATCCCGTTCGGCTCGCTCGAGCGGCCCGCCGGCGTCGAATTCCCGGTCCAACACTGGATCGACTGGAGCGACGAGCGCGGCGGCGTCGCGCTCCTGAACCGCGGCCTGCCCGGCAACGTCGTGACCGACGGCGTCGTGATGGTCTCGCTCCTGCGCGCGGTCGACCTGCGCGGCTACAACGAGGGCCGCTCGTCCGAGACCGGCTTCGAGCTGAACGTCCCGCGGACCCTCGCCTACTCGGTCGTACCGCACCCCGCCGATGTGCGCCGCTCCGACCTCGTCCGGCGCGGACTCGAATTGAACCGTCCGCTCTTGGCACGCAAGTTCGCGGCGCACGCCGGGAGCCTTCCGGCACGCCGGTCCGGGCTCGACGTCTCGTCGCCGGACGTCGTCGTGACCGCGTTCAAACCCGGCAAGGACGGCACGACGATCCTCCGCCTCTACGAATCCTCGGGCCTTCCCGCGCCGCACGTGACGCTGCGCTTCGCCGCGAAGATCACCGACGCGGCGCGCGCCGACCTGCTCGAGGACGCGACGGCGCCGCTCTCCCCCGACGGCGCGACGCTCACCCTCGACCTGCGCCCCTTCGAGATCGCGACGCTGCGCGTCCGCCTCGCGCCGTTCGCCCATTGATCGGTCGGCCGCCCGAGCGCTGCAATTGGACGAAACCGTCCTGCGACCGCACCCGTAGTACCGCGCGCCGCCGCCCCTCTTCGTCGAGACAGGACCTGCCATGTCCATCCTTGCCCGCGGCGTCGCCGCGCCCTTCGTCGCGGCTTTCGTCGTCGCGTTCGCCGCTCCCGCCCGCGCGCAGGAGCTCCTCGCGTCGGGATACAACAGCGACGAGGTGCACCGCTTCGACTACGCGACGGGCACCTATCTCGGCGCGCTCGGAACGTTCAACGGCGCGCACGCCGCGACGCACGGACCCGACGGGCTGCTCTACGTCTGCGCCGAAGAGGACGACAAGGTCGAACGCTACGACCCGGTCACGCTCGCGTTCGTCGACGTCTTCATCTGGGACGATCCGGGGATCCCGGGCGATCCGACCGGCGGCCTCGACGGACCGACGACGGCGGTCTTCGGACCCGACGGCAACCTCTACGTCGCGAGCTTCAACACCGACGAGGTGCTGCGCTACGACGGCGCGACCGGCGCCTTCCTGAACGTCTTCGTCACCGCCAACCGCGGCGGCCTCAACGGTCCCGACGCCGGCACGACCTTCGGTCCCGACGGGCACCTCTACGTCCCGAGCTACTGGAACGACAAGGTCATCCGCTACGACGGGACCACCGGCGCGAGCATGGGCGACTTCGTGTCCGCGGGCACGGGCGGCCTCACGAACCCGCGCACGCTGCGCTTCCGTTCCGACGGCGTGCTCTACGTGAGCAGCGAGGGGAGCAACGGGATCCTCCGCTTCGACCGCACCGGCGCACTCATCGACAAGTTCATCGCCGTCGCCGCGCCGACCGGCTTCGTGATCTCTCCCTACGACGGCAACGTCTACGTGGAGAGCATCTCGAAGCAGACCATCGTCGTCTTCGACGGCCTGACCGCCGCGCGCCTCTCCACCCTCGTCAAGCCCGGCGGCGGCGGCCTCGACGGCCCGGTCGCGCTCTCCTGGCGGTTCGACCCGGACCTGCGTACCTCGCGCATCACGCCCGGCGTCGCCGGCGTGGCGAACGACCTCACGATCTCGAACGGCACGCCGAGCGGCGTCCACTTCCTGATCGTCGGCACGCTCGGCGGCTCGCTCCGCGTCGGCGGCAGCCCCGCCGCCTGGCTCGGCATCACCGACCCGCTCCTCTTCCCCGTCACCGCCGACGCCGCCGGCCTCTTCACGACGACCACGACCATCGACCCCGCGCTCGCGGGCGTCTCGCTCCTCGTCCAGAGCTTCGACCCCGCGACGCATCGCATGTCGAATCTCGTGGAGCAGACGCTGCAGTAGCGCGGGAGCTGCGTCAGCTCGCCCGCTTCGGCATCTCCGCCGCGCGCCGGAAGAACTCTGCGAACGAGGCGATCCCGCCGCCCGCCTGCTGCCAGTCGAAGTTCTCGTTCGGGGCGTGGTAGCCGTGCTCCGGCAGGGAGAGGCCGAGGAACATGATCGGGCACTCGAGCGCCTTCTCCATCGTGAGGACGGCGCCGATCGAGCCGCCCTCGCGCACGAAGACCGGCCGCTTCCCGAAGCCGAACTCGACGCAGTCGCCGGTGAGCTCGGCCCACGGCCCCTCGGTCACGCCCTTGTAGGGGGCGAGCGCGCCGAGCGGCACGACCTCGACGTCGGAGTTGAGCTTCTTCACGTGCTTGGTGATCTGGCGCATCACCTTGGCGGGGTCCTGGTCGGGGACGAGGCGGACGCTGCACTTCACCTCGCCGCGCGGCGGGACGATCGTCTTGATCCCGGGGCCGGTGTAGCCGCCGGTCATGCCGTGGATCTCGAAGGTCGGCCGCGCCCAGATGCGCTTCATCACGTCCATCGCCTTCGTCACCCGGATGCTCTTGAAGGCGTGGTCCTCTATGAACTTCGCGACGGAGAAGCCGCAGCGCTTGAAGCTCTTCTTCTCCTCCTTAGTCAGCTTGGCGACGTGGTCGTAGAAGCCGGGGACCTTCACCTCGCCGGTCTTGCCGTCGACGCACTTGGAGACGACCTGCATCAGCTCGGCGAAGGGGTTGCGCGCGGCGCCGCCCGACGTGCCAGAGTGCTGGTCGGTGGCGCCCGTCTCGAGCTTCAAGAGGAAGCCCTGCAGCCCGCGCAGGCCGGCCGCGCAGGCGGGCCGCTCGCGCGAGACCCAGACGGTGTCGGAGACGACGACGATGTCGCTCGCGAGCGACGCCTTGTCCGCCTCGACCGCCGCCGCGAACGACGGGCTGCCGATCTCCTCCTCGAGCTCCCAGAGGAACTGGACGTTCACGCGCGCGCCGTGGTCGAGGGCGTAGCGCGCGCCGAACAGCGCCGCGAGCGCCGGCCCCTTGTCGTCGGTGGTGCCGCGCCCGAGGTAGCGCTCGCCGTCCTGCGTGAAGACGAACGGGTCGGTCTTCCACTCGGAGGGCTCGCCGCCCGGCTGGACGTCCATGTGGTTGTAGACGGTGACGGTCGGCGCCGCAGGGTCGACGACGCGCTTGCCGACGACGATCGGCTGGCCGGCGGTCGTGAGCAGGCGCGCCTCGAACCCGAAGTCGCGCAGCGTCGTCGCGGCGAGCTCCGCCATGCGCGGCATCTCGTCCTTCAAGGTCGGATCGACGCTCACGCTCTTCGTCTCGACGAACTTCTTCAGCAGCTCCTCGTAACGGGCGCGCTGGGCCGCCGCGAACTGCGTGAGCTCGTCGCGCGAGTAGGAGGGCGTCGCGGGCGCGATCGGCGGCGCCTGCGTGCGCGACGACTTGGGACCCCGGGACTTCGACGACTTCGAACGCTTCTTCATCGGAGGAACTCCGCGCGCACGGGGACGGGAAACGGGAGGGCCGGGCACGTTAGCAACCGTGAAAACGGCGCGTGTGAAGAGTGGCGCCGCGTACGCTGGCGCGCCATGCCCCGGGCGAACCGACCGACGCTCTGCGCCGCCCTCGCCGCGCTCCTGCTGTTCGCGGCGCTCGCGGCGTTCGGCGTCGCGTTCCATCCGGTCGAGGAGACCGGCAGCGCCGAGCGCGACGGCTTCGTCGCGCAGGCGGAGCGCGTGCTCCGCGGCGAGCTCCCCGACGACCCGTTCCGTCCTCCGGCGTACCCGTGCGTCATTGCGGCGGTGAGCCGGCTCGTCGTCGGCGGCGGGCGGGAGGCGCCGTTCGTCGCGGCGCGGCTGCTCTCGAACCTCGCGGCGGCGGCGCTCGCGTGGATCGCGTTCGTGTTCGGGCGTCGCCTCGCCGGCGGAGCGAATGGCACGTTCGCCGCCCCGGTGAACGGCACGCTCGCCGGCGCGCTCGCCTTCGCGCTGGTCGCCGCCAACTCCGCGACCTGGATCGACGGCGAGCACGTGACGACCGACATGCCGTTCGCGGCGCTCGCGGCGGCGGCGCTGCTCGCGTCCTACGCGTATCTCGAGCGGCCGGGGCTCGCCGCCGCGCTCGGTGCCGGGCTCGCGTTCGGAGGGGCGGCGTGCATCCGCGGCAACGCGCTCTTGCTGCTGCCGGGGCTGCTCGCAGCGTGGTGGCTCGGGCGGCGCCGGGCGCCGGGCGCGCGCCGCGTCGGCGAGCTCACGCTCGCGGCCGCGTGCGCGACGGCGCTGCTCGTCCCGAACTGGATCCTGCGCGCCCACGTCTTCGGCGACCCGTTCCACGACGAGAACTGGAAGAACCTCGCGTTCAAGCTGCACGGCTGGCCCGACTGGACGCGCTTCCCGTCGAGCTCGGAGCGCGGGAGCTTCCTGCAGATCCTCGCGAGCGAGCCGGTGGCCGTCGCGCGCGGCATGGGGGAAGAGCTGCTGCGGCTCGCGCGGAGCGGGATCTCGGATCTGCTCGGCAGCCGCATGCACGCGTTGGCGGCGCTCGCCGGAGCGTGGCTCTGCATGCGGAGACGCGTGCGCGGGACGGGCTGGCTGCTCGCGAGCCTCGCGCTCTTCACGGCGGGCGTCGCGACGGCGTTCTTCGCGTGGGGGCGGTTCCTGGTGGTGGCGCTGCCGGTCGTCGCGGCGACGACCGCCGTCGGCGCCCTTTCGGCCGCGAAGTCGGCGCGCACGCGCTGCGTGGCGATCGGCGCCGTGATCGCCCTGATCGGCTGGCTCGGCGCGAAGGCGGTGATCTGGCGGCTGCCCTGGTTCGTCGCGAACCATCCCTCGGCGGAGGTCGCGGCGCTGCGGCGGCTCGACGCCGAACTCGCACCGGGCGCGGCGCTCGCCGGCACGTCGCCCTTCCTCGGCCGCTACCTCGTCCACGACTACTTCGAGATCGAAGACGCCTCCGGCGCTCCCGCGCTCGACGCCGAGGCCTACGCGAGGCGGCTGGTCGCGACGCTCCGCGAGCGGCGCGCGGCGTGGCTCGTGGTCGGCGCACAGGCGCTGCTCGACCGGCCGCGCGCGCTGCTCGGGACCGGGCCCCCGCCCGCCGGCCTCGAGCTCGTCGAGACCAACGCCGCGTTCACGACGTGGCGCGTGCTGCCCGGTCCGTGACTCCGCGCGCGCGGCGCGTCACTTCACGCGGAAGCCTTGGACGGCCGAGGTCACCGCGCCGAAGTCGTTGCGCGCAGTGACGCGCCAGCGGTAGTGCTGGCCCGAGACGAGCGGCGGCGTGACCTGGAGGCTCGCCGTCTTGTTCGCGGCCGAGCCGCCGCGGAAGACCTGGCCCAGGAAGACCGGCGTCTCGAAGGTCGCGTCGGTCGCGACCTCGACGAGCCAGCTCATGGCGCCCGGCCCGGCCGTCCACGTGAGCGTCGGCGTCGTCGTGTCGACCTGCGCCTTCGCGGCGGGGCTGAGCAGCGTGAAGGGCTTGGGACCGCCCGGCAGGTTCGCGAAGACGTGCGTCGCGAGGAAGTCGCGCAGCACCTCGTGGCGCGGGAGCGACGGGTCGTTCACGCAGTAGAACTGCGCGTACTCGCCGCCCTTGGTGTTGCGGAGCACCAGCGCGTCGCTGACCGGCGGGTTCGAGCCGTCGCTCGCGTAGAGCTTCGCGACCGACCAGCCGGGACCGAGCTTCGAGACCTCGAGCGCGCAGCTCGAGTCGAACGGCGCGAGCGCGGGGAGGGCGCCGCCGTCGGGGCGCACGTCCATGTGGCCGCCGCCGGCGACGAGCTGCGGCGCGCCGGGGTTCAGCAGATCGTCGAGGGCCCACGGACCGGCGCCGTGCGTGAACTCGTCGCCGCCGAGCGAGAGGTAGGAGGCGAAGGGGTTCTGGCCGGTCCAGAGGAGCGAGTTGCCGTTGTTGAGCCACTGCTCCGCGAGCGAGCCGCCGTCCTGCCCCTTGTAGACCACGCCCGCGCCTTCATCGAGGCAGACGAGCCAGTCGCGCTGCGAGTCGCGCAGGTAGGCGTTCATCCACGCCTGCAGCGCCGGCAGGTCGGCCGCGCCGAAGACCTGCGCCTCGAAGCCGCCGGCGTGGAGGTCGTCGGCGAGCTGCGTCGCGAGGCTCCAGCGCTCGTCGACCGAGAGGTCGTGCGGCGCGACGAGCGGCGCGAAGATCGCGACCGCGGGCGCGAGCGGACGCACGTAGATCGGCGTCGTCACCGTCTCCACCGTGCTGCCGTCGTCTGCGGAGAGGCGCAGCGAATAGTCCCCGGGCGCCGCGTAGAGGTGGGTCGGAGAGAAGTCCTGCAGGTGCGAGCCGCGGAAGCGGTCGACGGCGCCGTCGCCCCAGTCGAAGGCGAGGTCGGCGTCGCCGAGGCCCGCGTAATGGACGTGGCCGGTCGCCGTGATCGGCGTGCCGAGCCGCGGCGCGGCGCTGGTGAGGCTCGCGAGGTGGGGCTGCGCCACGGCCGTCGAGTCGTAGAGGTCGAGCGCCTGCGTCGCCTGCAGCCCGCGGCTGTCGGTCACGACCAGCACGACGTGCAGGTAGACGCCCTCGCCGTGGATCGGCGGCGTGTAGGTCGCGTGGTGGCCGTGCAGGACGGCCCAGCTCGGGTGGGTGTGGTGGTCGTGGACCAGGTTCACGATCCACTGCACGTCGAGCGCGGTGCCGGACGGGTCGTCCTCCGTGTCGGAGACGGTCGCGTCGAAGGTGATCTGCGTCTGGCCCGGGACGAAGAAGGCGCCGTTCGCCGGTGAGTTGATCGCGTCGATCGACGGCGGCGTGTCGCCCGGCGCGAGGAGCTGCGTGAACTTCGAGCTCTCGCCCTGCGGGTCGGTCGCGGTGAGCGTCACCGTGTAGTTCTGCGCGTTCAGATAGGACTTGGAGAAGCTCGGCAGCGTCGAGTGGGTGCCGTCGCCGAGGTTCCAGTCGAAGGTGAGCGTGTTGCCTTCCGGATCGAAGGAGCCGCTGCAGTCGAACTGCGCGGTGAAGGGCAGCGACCCGAAGGTCGGGGAGACCGTCGCGACGATGACCGGCGGGTGGTTCGTCTTGGTGTAGCGGAGGTGCCGCACCTGCCCGGCCCACAGCGCGATGTAGTAGATGTCGCCGTTCACCGGATCGGGCACGAGGTCGACGGGATTGTCGGCCGTGCCGAGGAAGAGCTCGCTCTGCGACGGCAAGTCGTTGGAGAAGGGGACCGAGCGGATCCAGTTGTTGGCGTAGTCGGCGTAGAAGAGCCGGTTCTTGTACTTCGAGGGGTAGTCGGTCCCGGTGTAGATGCACACGCCCGCCGACGCGCTGCCGATGTAGCCGATGTTCTTCGGGTCGGTGTGGTGCCAGTTGAGCAGCGGCTTGGTGAAGAGCGACGCGTCGTGGCATTGGCCGAAGGGGTTGTTGTTGTAGTACTGCTTGCAGATCGCGCCGCCTTCCCAGCACGGCCAGCCGAAATTGAGCCCCTTGGTCGCGCGGTTGATCTCCTCCCACGTGCCCCAGCCGACGTCGCCGGTGTAGATGCGCTCGGGCGAGCCGGAGCCGGGGTCGAGGCAGAAGCGGAAGGGGTTGCGCAGGCCCAGCACCCAGACGCGCGAGGCGTTGTCCGCCGCGTTGCCCGTCCAGAACGGGTTGTCGGGCAGCCCGAGCCCGGTGGCCGGATCGATGCGCAGGATCTTGCCGGCGAGCGACGTGAGCGACTGCGAGCGGAAGGCGCCGATGTCCTCGCTCGCGTCGAACTTGCCCGAGCCGAAGCCGAGGGGGTCGTAGCCGCCGAAGTCGGTCACGTCGAAGTGGGCGCCGTCGCCGGTCGAGACGAAGAGGCTCCCGTCCGCCGCGAAGCGCAGGTCGCCCGCCGTGTGCGAGAAGTGCAGCGCCGGCGTCCCCTCGCGCCAGGTCGCGCCGATCAGGATCGTGCGCGACGCCGGGTCGGCGAGCAGGTCGCCGTTCACGTCGATCGAGGTCGTGTAGCGCGTGAGGCGGCCGAACGTCTCCTGCTCGGAGTCGTCGCCGTCTTCGTTGGGGTCGACGACGTAGTAGAGGTAGATGAAGCCGTTGATCGACCACTGCGGGTCGACGGCGACGCTCAGCAGGCCGCGGTCGCCGTTGTTGATGATCTCCTGCTGCAGATCGATGACGGGCTTGGAGTGACGGAAGCCGCGGCGCACGTCCCACAGCACGCCCGCCTTCTCCGCGACGAGCAGGTCGTCGGTGCCGGCGAAGCAGACGCAGGTCGGCAGGTTCCAGCTCCCGCCGACCGGCTCCGCCACGAAGTCGGGCGGGAGGTTCTGCGCGGGGGCGCGGGCCGCAGCGAGCGCGGAAACGACGAGAGACGCGGCGCTCGCGAGCCGTGCAAGTGGTTTCACGGACGGATCCCCTGGACTTCGGGACGGCTGCCGGGCAGGCGCGGCGCGGAGGTTATCCGCCCGGCCGAGAACGTGGGAGAAGTCGCGGCGTCGGCGCCTGGCGGGGGCCGGCGTCGGGCGTTCGAAATAGCGCGTCCCCGGGCGCCGCCGTCTACCACGACCTCGAGCCGCGTCAATCCGCGGGCGTCCGCGCCGGTGCCGCAAGTCGTTCCGCTCGGCGCGCGCGCGCCCGGTGGCGGCCCGCCGCACCCGCGACGGGGGCCGCACCCGAGGGCGCTAGAGTCCCGCCGCCATGACGGACCGAACGTTCTACGTGACGACGCCGATCTACTACGTCAACGACCGGCCCCACATCGGCCACTGCTTCACGACCATCGTCGCGGACGTGATGGCGCGTTTCGAGCGGCTGCTGCGCGGGCTCCCGACGCCGGCCGGGCCCGACCCGAAAGCGGCCCCGCGCGGCGTCTTCTTCCTCACCGGCACCGACGAGCACGCCGACAAGGTCGTCACGTCGGCGAGCCAGCACGGCGTCACTCCGCAGGCGTGGGCCGACCGCAACGCCGCCGCCTTCGAGCGCGCCTTCGCGCAGATGGAGTGCACGCACGACGACTTCATCCGCACCACCGAGGCGCGCCACAAGGAGCGCGTCCCGAAGTACATCGAGAAGATGGTCGCGCACGGCGACGTCTACCGCGGCGAATACACCGGCTGGTACGACGAGTCGCAGGAGGAGTACGTCACCGAGACGGCCGCCAAGGACGCCGGCTTCAAGAGCACGATCAACGGCAAGCCGCTCGTGAAGCGGACCGAGCCCTGCTACTTCTTCCGCCTCTCGAAATACCAGGAGCCGCTCGCGCGGCACGTCGACGCCCACCCGGAGTTCATCCTGCCCGACGCGCGGCGCGCCGAGGTGCTCGGGCGCATCAAGCAGGGGCTGAACGACGTCCCGATCAGCCGGCCGATCACGAACGACCCCGCGACGCAGTGGGGCATCCGGATGCCGGGCGACGACAAGCACCGGATCTACGTCTGGATCGACGCGCTCTTCAACTACCTGACGGCGGTCGACACCGACGCGCGGCGAGGCTTCTGGCCGGCGACCGTGCACGCGATGGGCAAGGACATCCTCTGGTTCCACGCGGTGATCTGGCCGGCGCTCCTGCTCGCGGCGGGGGAGGAACTGCCGCGCACGATCTACGCGCACGGCTGGTGGCTCGCCGAGGGGCGGAAGATGTCGAAGACGCTCGGCAACTTCATCGACCTCGAGCAGCTCGAGGCGTACGCCGGCCGCTACTCGCTCGACGCGCTGCGCTGGTACCTCGTGACGCAGGGGCCGCTCGGCAACAACGACGCCGACTTCGCCCACGCGAAGTTCGTCGAGGTCTTCAACGCCGACCTCGCCAACGGCATCGGCAACTCGACCAGCCGCGTGGGGAACATGGTCGGCAAGTACTTCGACGGGAAGCTGCCGCTCGCCGCGGCCGACGCGGAGAAACACGCCCCGAAGCACGCCGGCTGGGACTGGAAGGCGATCGTCGCCGACGCGGCGGCGCGCGCGACCGGGGCGGCGCGCGGGCTCGACCTCGCGGCCGCGCTGAACGCCGGCACCGAGCTCGTGCGCAAGGTCGACGGCTACATCAACGTGACCGAGCCGTTCAAGCTCGCGAAGGTCGTCGTCGTCGATCCGGCGCGCAAGGGCGAGCTCGCCGGGATCCTCACCCACTGCGCCGAGGCGCTGCGCGTCGCCGCGCTGCTGCTCACGCCGGCGATGCCGAAGAAGATGGCGCAGGTGCTCGCCGACTGGTCGAGCGTGCCACCGGCCGGCGTGCCGCTCGCTGAACTCGTCCGCCTCGACGGCCCGCATTCGCTGAAGGCGGGGACGCCGATCACGAAAGGCGCGATCCTCTTCCAGCGCGCCGACCCGGCGGAGCCGCCGCCGAAGGCGGGCACGGTGGCGACGACGTAGCGGCCGCCCCGGGCGAGTCGCCCCATATATGAGGTAGGAGTCCGGAAGCGAGGCGCGGCGAGTTACGGCTCCGTAGCAACTGCGTCGACGCCGAAACGCGCTGCGCCCGGGGGAGCGAACGCGGCCGATGGTTTGCCGGCGGCGGCGCCCCCGCCCGAACCCGCATCGCGCCACGTCGTTCGGGGGACCGCCGCGAAAACGGCCCGCACCGACGCATTCCAGTCCCTCGCCCGGCCGGGGAATGCGACGTACGGCCGGAGAATCCAGGAGATCCGGGATGTTGCCTCGCCCCCTGCTCGCCCTCTCCGTGCTCGGTTCGTTCCTTGGCCTCGCCGCATCCGCGCGAGGCCAACGCGTCTTGCTCGAGGTGAAGAGCCCCGTCCCCGGCGCCGACGCCGTCACGGGCATCTTCATCGGAGACTGGGACGGCGACGGCGTCGACGACCTCGCGATCGGAGCGGCGCGCGACAGCACCGTCGCGAACCTGGCCGGCGCCGTGCGCGTCCACTCGGGCGCCAACGGCAGCGTGCTCGCCGCCTTCTACGGCACGAATGCGATCGACTACTTCGGCGCGTACCTCGCGCGCATGCCCGACATGAACGGCGACGGTGTCGACGAGCTCGCGGTCTCGGCGCCCTACGCCGACAACACCGGCACCGACACCGGCTCGGTCTTCGTCTACGCCGGCCGCACCGGCGCGCTCCTGATGCAGAGCGACGGCCCCTCCAACCTGATCTTCTACGGCGTCCCGATGGGGCCGATCGGCGACGTGGACGGCGACGGCGTGTGCGACCTCTACGTGTCGCAGTACGGCGTCGGCGACGTCGTGCACGTCGTCTCGGGCGCGGACGGCAGCGAGATCCGGACGCTCAGCGGCGCGACCGGCGAGTACTTCGGCCTCGACGTCAGCGCGATCCACGACGTGGACGGCGACGGGATGCGCGACCTGCTGATCGGCGCCAAGCACGGCCAGAACGCGAACGGCTGGTACACCGGCGCGGCGTACGTCGTCTCGACCGCGAGCGGAACCGTCCTGCGCACGCACCTCGGCGCGTTCGACGGCGAGTTCCACGGCTACGGCACGGCCGCGGTGAGCGACCTCGACGGCGACGGTGTCCCCGACTACGCCGTCGCGAGCAAGTACGACGACACCCTCTGGTCCGCGATGGCGCGCGTCTATTCGGGCGCGACCGGCAACGCGCTCGGCAAGGTCGCGGCGCCCAACAAGCGGTCGGTCTACGGCACGCAGATCGTCGGCGAGGGCGATCTGAACGGCGACGGCTACGGCGACTTCGCCATGTCGGGCTGGTGGTACGACAACAACGGGACGGGTCAGGCCGCGACGATCCTGATCTCCGGCAAGACGCTGCTCGTGCTCGACCGCATCGAAGTGGTCGGCCTCGGCGTCGTGCTCTCGCCGGGCGCCGACCAGGACCGCGACGGTTTCACCGACGTGATCGCCGGGATCATCGACTCCAATTTCGACGGCAAGGTGCGCGTCTATTCGGGCGAGGCGCTGTGGCTCGACGTCTCGCCGAGCCGTCCCAGCGCCGGCGTGACGATCGACTTCGCGGCGCGCGAGGGCACGACCGGCCAGCCGGCGATCCTCGTTCTCGAGGACGTCGACGGCACGCCGTACTTCCAGGTCGTGAACGGGCTGGGCGCCTTCGACGCGACCGGCGGCTACACCTTTTCGGCCACCGTCCCGAACGGGCTCGCCGGTCACGACATGACGTTCAAGGCGTACGCCCACGACGCGTCGGGCCACCTGATCGCGAGCGCGGGGCAGGGCGTGCACTTCAAGTGAGCGCCGGCCCCGACGGGGCCTTTTCAAGATCGCGAGTGAGCGCGGCCGCGTCGGAGAGACGCGGCCGCGCTC
>DASRRB010000038.1:0-7553 GCA_035695985.1 Planctomycetota bacterium
CCGCGCGGGCGCACCGTGACGAAGCGGCCGCCGTACTCCTCGCGCGCGACCGCCGCGCCGCTGCGCGCGTGCGCGCCGCCCTCCTCGAGCACGAGCCGCCAGCGATAGGCGGCGCCCTCGTCGAGGCCGCGCAGCACGAGCTCGCACGCCGTGTCGGCCGGCAGCAGCGGATCGGCCGCAGCGGGGTCGGCGGGAACCGGCGTGCCGGGCGGCGCGGCCGCGGCCGGCGCGCCCTCGATCCGGACGCAGGGGAACGGACGCACGAACGGCGCCGGCGCCGCGAAGCGGACCTCCGTCTCGGACGCGCCGGCATCGTCGCGCCGCAGGAAGAGGCGCGAGCGCAGCGGCCGGCCGGCCGGCAGGACCGAGAGCTCGATCCCGTGCTCGGTGGCGCGGCCGGCGAGCGGCGGCGCCTCGACGAGGCCGACCTCGTCGGCGCGGACCACTGCCGCGCAGATCGCGATGAAGACGGCGGCCGAGATTGGTCGAGACGGCGACATGGAAGGGCGGGCACGATAGCGCCGCCGCCGGTGCCGACCGCCACGGGAGGGGGAGATCCGATGCAGCGTTCGACGATCGCGCCGCGCGCGGCGCGCCGACTTGCCGTCGCGTCCGCGCTCGCGCTCCCCGCCTGCATGGAAGCGAGCCCGACCGTGACGATCGAGGGCGGCGTCTACGCGCCGACGCTCGAGGGCAACATCGGCCTCTCGACCACCGTCGCCACCGACGTCGACACGATCGACCTCGACAGCTCGCTCGACCTCGGCAAGACGGAGTACGTGCCCTACCTGCGCGGGGAAGTCGCGCTCGCCGGCTTCGACCTCGCGCTGTCGGGATTCCGGACGTCGCAGACGGGGACCGGCACCGTGACCGCCGACTTCGGCAACATCACCGCCGGCTCGACCGTCGACTCGAAGCTCGACCTCGCCCTCGCCCACGCGGCGCTCTGCTACGACTTCATCGAGACGACTCCGTTCACCCTCGGCGCGGGGATCGGCGCCGACTACTTCGACCTCGACATGGACGTCCACAACGTCGCGTTCATGCTCGACGAGTCGGTGCAGATCCGCCAGGCGGTTCCGCTGCTCGTGGCGCGCGGCGTCGTGCGCACGCCGGTCATCCCGCTCGACCTGCAGCTCGAGGTGGGCGGGATCACCGGCCACGTCGAGGACTTCGACGGCACGCTCATCGACGTCGAGGCGCTGCTGCACTGCAAGATCGTCGGGCCGCTCGCGATGTACGGCGGCTACCGCTACGTCCACTGCGACTTCCAGGGCACGACGGACAGCCGCGGCTTCGACGCGGACGTCTCGGTGTCGGGCTTCCTGCTCGGCGCGACGCTCCGCTTCTGAGCGGACCGCCCGGCCCGCTCAGCGATTCGACGAGGAGCGCCGGCGACGGCGGCGGCGCGGCGCGTCGTCGCCCGCGGAGCGCTCGGGAGCGTGGGCGTCGCGCGGCGCCGGTGCGTGCGCGGGGCCGTCGTGGCTCGGGCCGGAGTGGCCGTGTCCGCCGTGCGCGGGACCGTCTTGGCTCGGGCTGGCGTGGCCGTGGCCGCCGTGGGACTGCGACGACGGAGCGTGGTCGCGCCGCGGCTCGTCGTGATGAGGAGCTGGAGAGCGGCCGTGTCCGCCGTGCCCCCCGTGGCTCGAGTGACTCGAATGGCCGGAGTGACTCGAGTGACTCGATGGGCCGGAATGTCCGCCCTGCGAGCGCGGCGCGCCGCGCCCATGGCTCGCTCCGTGCGGCCGCGAGACGCGCGGCTCGATCTCGCGCTGGCTGAGCTCGCGCGCGAGGGCGAGGAGGTCCTCGCTCTTCACGAAGATCGAGGGGATGCGCTGCTTGGTGACCGACTCGATCGAGCGCACCGAACCGAGGTCCTCGAGCGTGACGAAGGTCGACGCCGTGCCGGCCCGCTGCGCGCGCGCCGTCCGGCCGATGCGGTGGAGGTAGTCCTCGGCGGTCGGCGGCACGTCGAAGTTGACGACGCGCGCGATGCCGTCGATGTCGAGCCCGCGCGACGCGAGGTCGGTCGCGACCAGGATGCGCACCGAGCCGTCGCGGAAGCGCGCCAGCGACTGGTTGCGCTCGCCCTGCGTGCGGTCCGAGTGCAAGACCCCCACGGAATGGCCGCCGCGCCGCAGGATGCGCTCGAGCTCGTCGGCGCCGCGCTTGGTCCGGCAGAAGATCAGGGTCTGCCCCTCTTCACGCTGCATGAGCCAATGGGCGAGCCACGGCTTCTCGCGCGGCGTGCAGGAGTAGAGCTCCTGCTTGCAGTTGGCGACCGCGCTCATGGTGGGGCCGACGCTCACCTCGACCTGGTCGTGCATGTAGGCGCGCGCGAGCGCCTTGATCCCCGACGGCATGGTCGCGGAGAAGAGGAGCGTCTGACGTTCCCGCGGGACGTAGCGGATGATCGCGTCGATCTGGTCGGCGAAGCCCATGTCGAGGAGGCGGTCGGCCTCGTCGAGCACGAGCACCTCGACCGCCTGCAGGTCGAGGCGGCGCCGCTCGATCAGGTCGAGCACGCGGCCGGGCGTCCCGACCACCATCGACGGCGACTTGGCGAGCTGGCGGTGCTGCTCGTTGAAGTCCTCGCCGCCGATGATCGCGGCGGCGGTGAAGCCCTTGGTGCGGCCCATCTGCCGCACGCACTCGAAGGTCTGCAGCGTGAGCTCGCGCGTCGGCGAGAGCACGAGCGCGCGCGGCCCGCCGTCGGTGCGCAGCCGCTGGATGATCGGCAGGCAGAACGCGGCGGTCTTGCCGGTGCCGGTCTGCGCGATGCCGATCACGTCGCGGCCGGTGAGGCAGACGGGGATCGCGGCGGCCTGGATCGGCGTCGGCCGCTCGTACTTCAGGACGGCGAGGTCGGCGAGGATCTCGGGTCCGAACCCGAGTTCGTCGAAGCGCGGCACGGAGACCGGCGGCGCGAGTGCGGGGAGTGTCGAAGCGGGACTGGGGGGAGCGTCGGGAATCTCGTTCAAGGACAAAGCGGCACCTCGATGGGGTCGGAAGCGCAGGCGAGCAGGCGCGCGCACGGACGTGGGGCGCGCGCTGGAGGCCGCGGCGCGAACGCGCGCGGCCGACTCGACCGACCTGCGGAACCTGGCGAACGTCGGCGAGGACGTCGCCGCAACGGTGGGAACGAACTCAAGAGCGCAACAGGCTAGGGGGCCCCCGGGGTCGGGTCAATGGCTGCCCGGCCACGAAGCCTCGACGACGCGCTCGACGACGGGCGCGCCGAAGCGGACGGTGATCTTCACCGATCCTTGGCGCGCGCGCGCGGCCTCGCTGGGCTCGAAGGGGAGCCGGCAGAGCATCACCACGGTGCCGTCGGCGGGCGTCTGCACCGTCTCGTCCTTGGGGGCGTCGACCATCGCGACCTTCGAATCGTCGCTGAACCTGACCTCCTCGAGGAGGAAATCGGGCAGCTTCTCACCGCGCGCGAAGGCTTGGCCGATCACGATTTCGAAGCGCGGAGTGCCGCCCGCCTCGAGCACGACCCGGCGCGGCTGCACGAACGGCTGGCGCTTCACGACGACCGGCGCCTCGTAGCGGGCGACGTCGCGCTTCTTTCCGTCCCGCGCGAGCAGGAGCCCGTCGACCTCCTCGACCTTGTCGCCGTGGTACTCGACCTCGACCCACGCGCGCCGGGTGTCGGTCGTGTCGACGAAGCGGGCCGACATGCAGTCGCAGCCGGTGAGGAGCTCGAGCCCGTTCCAGTTCACGGACGCGTCGGCGACCAGGGCGATCCGCTCGACCACCGTCTCCCCCACCGCGAGGTCGGAGTGGTCGCCCTTCGCCGGCTCGAAGCGGATCGGAGCCGCGTGCAGGGCCGCGATCGGGGCGCCCTTCGGCGCCGGCGCCCCGGCGGCGGAGGGAGCCTCCGGAGCGCATCCCGGGCCTGCGCCCCCCACGGCGAGGGCGGCCGCGACGAGAAAAGGGACAGGAAGAATGTTCCGGCGGGGGGGCGGCGGTCGATAGGTCATGGCGACGATCATCGCGCGAGAATGGCCGATTGGAACGCCCAGCACCGAACCGTGACACGGAGGATTCGAGATGCGCCGCATGTTGTCGACCGTCTGGATGCCGGCCATTTTCCTGATCGTGATGTCGACCCTCTCCCCGGCCAAGGACAAGCAGGACGGGGGCAAGGACGCGCCGAAGGGCGGCGCGCCGGTCACGCAGGCCGATCTCGAGGTGCGCGTGAAGCTGCTCGAGAAGGTGGTCGCCGACCAGCAGGAGGAGCTGATCCGGCTGGGCCGCTTCGCCGACGGCGTCGCGGTCGGCATCGGCCGCCTCGCGGTCGCCGGCGAGGCGTCGCGCGAGCACGGCTTCGAGGCGGCCGGTCCCAATCCGGCGGCGCGCACCGACCTGCTCGAAGGGATCAAGAGCCTGCACGACTCGGTGCAGAAGTCCTTCGAGAAGCCGGAAGAGAAGGCGGCCGACGGCAAGGAGAAGCCGGCCGACAAGCGCTGAGCGCCGCGCCGGCGCGGCGCGTCACTTCGTCGACCGCGCGCGCAGCAGGCCGCTTTCGAGGTCCGTCGAGAACGTTGCGCTGCTGCCGCCGCCTTCGCCGTAGCGGCTGCTCGCCGTCGCGCCGATCGCCCAGCCGCGGCCATCGGGTCCCGAGAGCTCGACCGCGTCGATCTCGCTCCAGCCCGACTTCTTCTTGGTGTCGAGGGTGACGCGCACCTTCGTCACCTCGGCGGCGGTGGTCGCGAAGCGGACCTCGAACGGTCCTCCCGCGGTCGTCGGATCCTCGCCGCTCCACACCGTGCGCCAGCCGGCGCGCGCCTCGAGGACCTCGACCGCGACGACCGCCCCCGTCGTGCACGTCTCGTGGATCGTGACCCGGTCGGCGCGCAGCGGCGCGTAGGAGAGCTCGAGCCATTCCCGGCCGGCGTCGGGCTGCGCGCTCGCCCACGCGTGGCCGTCGTCGGCGTCGACGCGCTCGACGTTCGGCGCGCCGCACGCCTGCGTCTCGTGCCACGCGGGGAGCCGCTTCTGCTCGTCGAGCGCCGCGCGCAGCCGCGCGCGCACGTTCTCGTCGACCTCGCGCGACAGCCACTCCCGCGTGAGCGCGACGAAGTCCTCGTCGCGGAAGCGGCCGATGCGGCCCGACGCCTCCAGCCGCATCGTCAGCTCGTCGCGCGACGCGAGCTCGTAGGCGCGCAGCGCGGCGGCGCGGTCGCCCCCGCGGATGTAGGCGAGCAGGGCGATCCGTCCGTCGACCTCCGACTCGCGCTCGAGCAGGCGCAGGAACGTGGCGTCGGCGTCGGCGCCGAGCAACGCCGTCAGCGCCTCCCACGCGAAGCGCCGCAGCTTGAGCGGGTGGAGCAGCGGCGCGATCTCCTCGATGAGCTGCGCGGTCCGGCGGTCGCCGATGCGCCCGAGCCCGGCGAGCGCCGCCGCGGCGCCCTCGTCCCACCCCTTCTGCCGCGCCACCTCGAGCAGCGCGTCGATGGTGGCGGCGTCGCCGCGGAAGCCGCCGCCGTCGAGCATCCCGATCACCTGCAGCCGCAGCGCCTCGGGCTGCTCGCGGTCGACGACGATCGCCTGCAGCTCGCGGCGCAGCTGCCACGCGTAGGCCGCGACCGCCATGCGGAAGAACTCGGAGCCGGCGCCGCCGTCGGCGAACGAGAGCACGTACTCGCGCAGCAGCTCGCGCGGGTCGAACGGCGCGGGGCCGGCCGCGCCGGTGCGCGCCGGAGCCGGGTCGGCGGCGTCGAACGACGGGACGCGCGGGACGCCCGCCGGCGCGCGCACCGCATCGGAGAGGGCGCGCTCCCCCGCCGCGCGCTCACACGCGTCGATGCGCTCGGCGAGCGCCGAAGCGGTGCGGCGCAGCGCCGCGACCTCCGCCTGCAGCGCGGAGAGCTCGCGCGCCTGCGCGCCGTCGTCGTGGCCGAGCCACGCGATGCCGCCCGTCGCGGCCGCCATCGCGGCGACGAGCGCGATCCCGAAACCGAGGAGTGCTGCTCGTCGCATGGTCGCGGTCCTCGCGGTTCACGTTGCTCGGATGTCGAGGGAGCGGAATCGTCGGCGCCGCCACCCCTCCGACGCAAGGCCGAGTACGCAAAGCGTTTGAGAGCGCCGGGCCGCGCCCGTAAGGTCTCCCGCCGCGGGAGGGTCGTCTTGGTGAAATCGGCGGAGACTCGAATGCTCGAGGGACGCAAAGGCGTCGTGCTCGGCGTCGCGAACAAACGCAGCATCGCGTGGGCGATCGCCCGCGCGGCGCAGGCGGCGGGCGCCGAGGTCGCGCTCACCTACGCCACCGACCGCTTCAAGGAGGGCGTCGAGGAGCTCGGCCGGACGATCGGCTGCAAGCACTACTACCCCTGCGACGTCGGCAGCGACGCCGAGGTGCAGGCGCTGGCCGACGGCTTGAAGCGCGACTTCGGCCGGCTCGACTTCCTGGTCCACGCCGTCGCGTTCGCGAAGAAGGAGGAGCTCGCCGGCGGCTTCGTCGAGACGACGCGCGAGGGCTACCGCATCGCGCAGGACATCTCGAGCTACTCGCTCACGGCGCTCTGCCGCGCCTGCAAGCCGCTGCTGGAGAACCCCGGCGAGGGGAAGACCTCGAGCGTGCTCACGCTCACTTACCTCGGCGGCCAGCGCGTCGTCCCCAACTACAACGTGATGGGCGTCGCGAAGGCGGCGCTCGAGGCGTCGGTCCGCTATCTGGCGGCCGACCTCGGACCGGTCGGCATCCGCGTGAACGCGATCTCGGCCGGCCCGATCAAGACCCTCTCGGCCGCCGGCGTGAACAACTTCTCGACGCTGCTCGACACCATGCCCGACCGCGCCCCGCTGCGGAAGAACGTCACCGCGGAGGAGGTCGCCGACGCCGGCACCTTCCTCCTGTCGGAGGCGGCGCGCGGGATCACCGGCAGCGTGCTCTTCGTGGACGCCGGCTTCCACGTGCTCGGCGTCTGACGCGATGCCCGAAGGCCGCACGAAGACGAGGCCGGCGAAGCCGACGAAACTCCCGGGCGCGGTCGTCTTCGACGTCGGGAACGTGCTGCTCTCCTGGGATCCGCACGCGATCCTGCGCGAGCACCTCCCGGCCGGCGCCGACCACGGCCTCTTCCTGCGCGACGTCTTCGCCCATCCCGACTGGGTCGAGCTCGACCGCGGGACGCTCGACGAGGGCGAGGCGCTGCTGCGCTTCGCGACGCGCACCGGCGCCGCGCCCGAGCTGGTGCGCCGCCTGGTCGACGCCTCGAAGACCTCGCTCGCGCCGATGCCCGACAGCCTCGCGCTGCTCGAGGAGCTGCGGCGCACCGGCGCGACGAAGCTCTACGTCCTCTCCAACATGAGCCACGCGACGTGGGAGTACCTCGAGCCGCGCCACGACTTCTGGAAGGGCTTCGACGGCCTCGTGATCTCGGCGCGGATCGGCATGGTGAAGCCCGAGCCGGGCATCTACCGCCACCTGCTCTCCACCTTCGGCCTCGCGCCGGAGGAGACGGTCTTCTTCGACGACCGCGCCGACAACGTCGCCGGCGCCCGCGCCGAACGGATCCGCTCGTTCGTCTACGACGGCGCCGCCA
>DASRRB010000039.1:0-7231 GCA_035695985.1 Planctomycetota bacterium
CTCGTCTCCACCGACCGGCACGGCGGCGCCACGGCCGACACGGCGCAGAAGTGCGCGGAGGAGCTCCTGCAGCGCCACCCCGAGCTCGACGGCGTCTTCACGCCGAACGAGTCGACCACGCTCGGGATGCTGCGCGCGCTCGACGGCGCGGGCCGCGCGAAGAAGACGAAGCTCGTCGGCTTCGACGCGAGCCGCAAGCTCGTCGAGGCGCTCGTCGCCGGCAAGCTCCACGGCCTCGTGGTCGAGGATCCGTTCCGCATGGGCGAGCTCGGCGTGAAGGCGCTCGTCGACCACCTCGACGGCAAGCCGGTGGAGCCGCGGATCGAGATCGGCTGCGTGGTCGCGACGGCGGAGAACCTCGGCGATCCCGCCGTGAAGTCGCTGCTCCCGCCGGCCGCGGCGAAGTGACGGCCGCGCGCGCCCGACTGCGCTGCATGGGCCGGTTTCTTCCGGTCGCGGAGCGCGGCGGGACATCGCTCCGGCCGATTTCCCCGCTTCAGAGGCGTTCTCCCCTAGACCGATAAGGGACCTGCCTGAGTTCTGGCGTCCGCTCTCGGTCCGAAGAGCGGCGGGGGGACGACTCGAGATGCCGAGCAAGACCTTCGAGGAGCTGAAGGCGACGGGAGCGCTGCCGTCGCCGCCCGGCGTCGGCATGGAGATCCTCCGGATCATCCAGAACGAGAACTGCTCGGTCGACGAGCTCGCGAAGGTCATCCAGTCCGACCCGGCGCTGACGGGCCGCCTCCTGCAGATCGCGAACTCGGCCCTGTTCGGCTCGGGCCGCCCGTGCGCGACGATCAAGGAGGCGACGATGCGGCTGGGGCTGCGCTCCGTGCGCAGCGTCGCGTTGGGGTTCAGCCTCGTCTCGGCCCATCGCGCCGGCGCGTGCGAGGGGTTCGACTACGGCGTGTACTGGTCGCAGTCGCTGGCGCGCGCCGTCGCGGCGCACGCGCTCTCGTCCCGCTTCCGGATCGGCATGCCCGCCGAGGTCTTCGTCGCCGCGCTCCTCTCCGACCTCGGCTCGCTCGCGCTCGCGACGGTCCACCCGCGCGACTACACCGACGTCCTGCGCGCGCGCGAGACGGAGACCGCCGCCGGCCGCGCCGTGCTCGAGCAGAAGCGCTTCGGCATCGACCACCGCGAGGTGACCGCGGCGATGCTGCGCGAGTGGCGCCTCCCCGAGAGCTTCGCGGTCGCGGCCGCGTCGGTCGGAGCGGTCGAGCCGCCGCCGCCCGAGCGGCGCGGGCCGTCGCTCACCCACGTGGTGTGGATCGCGGCGCGCTTCGCCACCGCCTTCGTGCTGCCGGAGGACCGGCCGCTCGACCCCGAGCTCGTGCAGCGGGCGCTCGGCCACTTCCCCGAATGGAAGGCCGACGACCTCTCGGGCCTGTGGGCCGAGATCGCGGAGAGCTGGCGCCGCTGGGGCAATCTCCTCGACATCGTCACGACCGCGGTGCCGCCCTACGGCTCGGGCATTCCGCCGCACTCCAAGCGCGGCGACCCGATCACCCTGCGCGCGACGGCGCCGGCGACGGCGGCGGCCGCGGCGGGCGAGGCGGGGGACGGCGGCGCGCCGCCGCGCGCCCGCATCCTCGCCGTCGACGACGACCCGACGTCGCTGCGCCTCCTCGCCGCGCAGCTCGAGAAGGACGGCCACGACGTGACGCGCGCCTCGAACGGCCGCGAGGCGCTCAAGCTCGCGATGCAGGTGATCCCGCAGATCGTCATCGCCGACTGGCAGATGCCGGAGATGAACGGCGTCGCGCTCTGCCGGTCGTTGCGCGCCTTCGAGGCCGGACGACGCGTCTACATGATCCTGCTCACCGGCGAGCACGACGAGGACTCGATCGTCGAGGCGTTCAACTCCGGGCTCGACGACTACGTGATCAAGCCGTTCAAGCCCAAGCTCCTGCTCGCGCGCGTCCGCTCCGGCATGCGCGTCGTGAAGATGCAGGAGCGCATCGACGCCGACAAGGCGACCATGCAGCGCCAGGTCGCCGAGCTCGGCGTGCTGAACCGCCGGCTGCAGGAGACGGCCGACACCGACGTGCTGACCACGCTGCCCAACCGCCGCTTCGCGATGAGCGCGCTGCGCGAGGCGTGGGAGCGCTCGCTCAAGGAGGACGACGCCCTCTCGATCGTGATGGTCGACGTCGACAAGTTCAAGCGCGTCAACGATTCGCACGGCCACGACGTCGGCGACCAGGTGCTGCGCGAGACGGCCGACGTGCTGCGCCTCGCGGCCGAGCCGCCCGCCACCGTCTGCCGCTACGGCGGCGAGGAGTTCGTCGCGATCCTGCCCGGCTTCGACGGCGCCGCGGCGCGCGCCTTCGCCATGAAGCTGCGCCGCAACGTCGAGTCGCACGCGATCCGCTTCGGCGGCTTCGACGGCCGCGTCACCGCGAGCTTCGGCGTCTCGACGCGCGTCCCCGGCGTCACCGGATTCGAGCAGATGCTGAAGCTCGCCGACGAGGGGCTCTACCGGGCGAAGGAGGGCGGCCGCAACCAGGTCTCCTCCGTCCAGCTCGAGGAGCCGCACTCGCAGCCCGTCGCGCCGCTCCCGCTGCGGTCGTAGCGCGCGTCAGCTCGCAAGCGCCGCCGCCACGCCCGCGCCCGGCGGCGCCTTCGTGCCCTGCGCCGCGAGGCACTCCTCGAACGCCGCGAGGAACCGGATCGCCGCGCCGCGGTTCGCGTTCACGCCCATGAGGCCGACGCGCAGGATGCGGCCCTTGAGCTCGCCGAGGCCGGCGCCGACCTCGATGCCGTGCTCGAGCAGGAGGCGCTTGCGCAGCGCCGCCTCGTCGACGCCTTCGCGCAGGCGCACGGCGTTCAGCATCGGCAGGCGCGCCGCGGCCGGCGGAAGGAGCTCGAAGCCCATCGCCTGCAGGCCGGCGGCAAGGGCGCGGTGCGCGGCGGCGTGGCGCTGCCAGCGCTGCTCGAGCCCTTCGTCCAACACGAGCCGCAGCGCTTCCTCGAACGCGTAGATCATGTGGATGGGGGCGGTGTGGTGGTATGCGTGCTCGGCGCCCCAGTACCTCTCGAGCCAGAGCGCGTCGAGGTAGACGCTCGGCACCGGCGTCTTGCGGGCGGCGATCTTCGCGAGCGCGCGCTCGCCCAGCGTGACGGGCGCGAGCCCCGACGGCGCGCCGAGGCACTTCTGCGAGCCGGAGAACGCGGCGTCGACGCCGAAGCGGTCGACGTCGACCTCGAGCCCGCCGAGCGACGTCACGCAGTCCATCGCGACCAGCGCGCCGTGCTTCCTGCCCGCCGCCGCGAGCGCCGCCGCGTCGTTGCGCACGCCGGTCGAGGTCTCGGCGTGGACGAAGTAGAGGAGCGCCGGCTTCGCCGCGGCGAGCGCCTTCTCGACCGCGCCGACGTCGGCCGGCTCGCCCCACGGGGACTTCGCCTCGACGACCTCGCCGCCGAGGCGCTTCGCCATCTCGACGCCGCGCCCGCCGAAGAAGCCGTTCACGACGACGACCACCTTGTCGCGCGGCTCGACGAGGTTGGTGAGCACGAGCTCCATGCCCGACGTGCCGGTGCCGCTGGCCGCGAGCGTGAGCCGGTTCTTGGTGCGGAAGACCTGCTGGAGGCGGTCGCGCACGCGCTGCATGCAGGCGAGGAAGTCGGGGTCGAGGTGGCCGAGCGTGGGGCGCAGCATCGCCGCCATCACCTCGGGCGGGATGTTGCTCGGCCCGGGTCCCAGGAGGAGGCGCTCGACCATGTTCCATTCCTTGCGCGGTTGAAAGGGGGCGCGAGTGTAGCGGCGCGGCGCGGCGCCTACGCGCTGCGACGGCGCTCGGCCGCGCCGAGCGCGAGCACGAACGCGAGCGCGCCGCCGGCCGCCAGCACCGCGCAGTCGCGTGGGTAGTCGCCGACGCCCGCGAGCACCTGCGCCGGCTCGTAGTACCCGAACGGCCCGAGGTACTTGAGCGCGTGGCCGTCGCGCCAGACCGTGCCGGCGACCTCCGACAGGAGCGACCAGAGCACGATGGCGGCGAGCCGCCACGCCGCCCCGAAGAGGTCGTCGCACAGCACGGAGAGGAGCTGCGTGAGGCCCGTGAAGAAGAAGCCGAGCAGCACCGCCTCGAACGCGACGCGCGCGAACATCGAGAAGTCGAGGTCGCCGGTCGCGTGCGAGATTGTCGCGCCGAGCCAGACGCCGAGCAGCGGCGCGCACCCGACCACGATCGCGAAGGGGAGCGCGGCGCAGGTCGTCGTCGCGACGAGGCGGCGGCGCGTCAGCCCGCTCGCGAGCAGGAGGTCGAGCGAGCCGCGCCCGCGCGCCGCCGCCGGCAGCGAGAGCGTCGGCAGCGCGACCGCGAGCAGGAGCGCGAGCACCGTGATCGGATGGACGAACGGGAGCTGGAAGAAGAACGAGGCGGAGTCGGGCGCCAGCAGGTCGGAGCGCATCAGGTTCAGCGCGAACTTGAAGAGGCCGCCGACGGCGCGCGCCTGCGCCCGGTACTCGGGCCAGACGCCGCCGCACACGACGCCGATCAGGATCGGCGCGAGCGCGCAGGCGAGGCATGGGCGCGCGCAGCGGCGCCAGAGGTAGCGCAGGAGCGGGCCGTTCACGGGCGCCGTTCCGGGGCGCCGGCGCTCCCGACGATGTCGCGGAAGATCTCGTCGAGGGCCGCGGCGCGGATCTCGACGGAGCGCAGCGCCTCGCCGTGCGCGCGCAGGCGTTCGAGCAGGCGCGGCGCCGGCTCGTCGCTGGTGAAGCGCTCGACGCGGCCGTCGGCGAAGGCGAGCGTCACGTGGCGGCGGCTCGCGAGGCGCAGCTCGGCGACCGCGGCCACTTTGTGCAGGCGGCCCTGGTGGATCACGCCGACGCGGTCGCACAGGCGCTCGACCTCGTCGAGGACGTGGCTCGAGAGGAAGACGGTCTGGCCGCGCGCGCGCGCGTCACGCAGGAGCCCGAGCACGGCGTCGCGCACGAGCGGGTCGAGGCCGGAGGTCGGCTCGTCGAGGATCAGGAGCTCGGGCTCGTGCTGCAGGGCACAGGCGAGCCCGATCATCTGGCGCATGCCGGTCGAGTAGCTCTTCACCTTCCGGTGCAGCGCGCCGCGGGGGAAGCCGATGCGGTCGAGCGTCTCGTCGCGGCGGGTCGGGGCCCGGCGCGCGAGCGCCGCGAAGAGGTCGAGCGCCTGCGTGCCGCTGAGCCCGGCCGGGAGCGCGAGGTCGCCCGGCAGGAAGCCGACGCGGCGGCGCAGCTCGCCGGATCCGGCGCGGACCGGCGTACCGAGCACCCGCGCCTCGCCGCGGTCGGGCCGCAGGAGGTCGAGCAGCATGCGGATCGTGGTCGTCTTGCCCGCGCCGTTGGGGCCGAGGAAGCCGAAGATCTCGCCACGCTCGACCGTCAAGGCGACGTCGCTCACGCCGACGCCGCCGGCGTAGTGGAACGTGAGCCCCTCCGTCTCGATCGCGCGGCCCGCCATGGTCCGTCGCTTCTACATGAATCGCGCGGCAGAATGCCGCGACCATGCGCATCGAGGAGCTCTTCCGCCGCGGCCGCCCCGTCGTCAGCTTCGAATTCTTCCCGCCCAAGTCGCCCGAGGCCGAGAAGCGTCTGGTCGAGGCGATCGAGAAGCTGCGCCCGCTCGAGCCCGCCTTCGTCTCGGTCACTTATGGAGCGGGCGGCTCGACGCGCGAGAAGACCGTCGAGCTCGTCGGCCGGATCCGGCGCCAGTGGTCGATCGAGGCGATGGCCCACCTCACCTGCGTGGGCGCGACGACGGCGGAATTGGAGGCGGTCCTCGGCCGCCTCGCCGGCCAGGGGGTGGAGAACGTGCTGGCGTTGCGCGGCGATCCGCCGAAGGGCGAGACGGCGTTCACGGCGACGGCGGGGGGGCTGCGGTTCGCGAGCGAGCTCGCCGCCCTCGTCGCGCGCAACGGCCGCTTCTGCGTCGGCGGCGCCTGCTACCCCGAGGGCCACGTCGAGTGCCGCGACCTCGCCGTGGGCGTCCGGCACCTGAAGCAGAAGGTCGACGCCGGCGCGAAGTTCCTGATCACCCAGCTCTTCTTCGAGCCGAAGGTCTACTTCGACTTCGTCGCGCGCGCCCGCGGGGCCGGCATCACCGTGCCGATCGTCCCCGGGATCATGCCGGTGACGAACGTCGAGCAGCTCGAGCGCTTCACCTCGATGTGCGGCGCGAGCATCCCGCCGGAGCTGAAGATCCGGCTCGAGCGGGTGCGCGACGACCCGCAGGTCGTGATGAACGTCGGCATCGACCACGCGACGGCGCAGTGCGCCGAGCTCCTGCGCGGCGGCGCGCCGGGAATCCACTTCTACACGCTGAACCAGTCGCCCTCGGCGCGCGCCGTCTTCGAGAACCTGCGCCACCGCAAGCTGCTCTGACGCGCGCGGTCAGGCCGGTCCCGATCCGGGGGTCAGTTCCAGTCGATGCGCTGCATCAGGTTGAACACCGGGAAGACGCCGCCCCCGGTGCTGTCGATCGCGACGGTCGCGAAGCCGTCGAGCGAATAGAAGGAGTTCGAACCGACCGACGAGGTGCCCTGGATCTGAGGAGCGCAGTCATCGCCGGTGTCGTCGTTCGTGCCGCCGACGACGCCCGTGCCACCGTCGAGACCCTGGAACAAGCACGAATCCCGGGTCACCCACTCGAAGGCCACGTGGTAGTCCGTCGTGGTGTTGGCGCCGACGTCCGGCGTGTCGTAGACGACGGCCGGGAAGCCCCAGACACCGCCCGCGCCGCCCGGATAGCACGCCGTCGAGCCGCCGATCGACGTCAGCGGGGACGCCAGGTTCGGCGTGTTGCCCGACGGGTCGAGCGTCAGGTTCGACGGGTAGATGCCGATCTGCTGCCAGCACCGGTTCGTGCCGCAGAAATCCCAGGTCACGGCCTCGACCGCGATCAAGTTCGTGACCACGGGGGCGTTCGGAGACGCCTTGCCCATGTGCACGCTGGCGCAGTCGTTCGTCCTGGACGCGCCGCCGAGGCCGTACCAGACGCGCGGATTGAAGACGCCGCCGTCCATGACGCCGTCGTCGCGGATGCCGAAGCAGACGTTCGGCGAGCAGATCTTGCTCGGGACGATGGTCGTGCTGGCGAAGTTCGACAGCTTGATCTTGTTCTTGCCGTTCTTCTTCTTGTCGAGGTTGTCGCTGAAGAAGCAGCCGAACGTGAGGGTCAAGCCGGTCGCGGAGCACGGCATCGTGCCCGTGATCACACCGAGCTGCTGGATGCCGTTCGGGACGAAGTTCGTG
>DASRRB010000040.1:0-9141 GCA_035695985.1 Planctomycetota bacterium
AGGTCGAAGGACGGGACGCCGCGTGAGGCGGTCGACCACCGTGCGTCGTCGAGTCGTGCTCCGAATGCGCCGAATGCAGCGAGCCCCCCCGTCCATCTTTGGTCTGGGGCGAGCGTGTCCCGTCCTTCGACCTCTTTCCCCTCCGCCCCTCGACCCGCCCTCGCCCGTCGCGCGTTCTCGCACGAATCCCTGCTCCCCGCGCCCTCTTCACCCGCGTTCTCGACGTCCGCTCCAGTTGCCAGCCGCGGCGTCCGTGCTGAGGAGGTGGATTCCGTCGGCGAAGCAGCCGTCAGCTCCGGACCTTCGCGCAGTGGCGATCGAACGCCGCGATGAGCGTGCGTGCGACGTCCTGCGGCATGCGGCCCTCGATCTCGCCGCGCGGGATCATCTGCGCGACCTTGCCGTCCTTCAGGATCGCGATCGCGGGCGACGAGGGCGGATGGGGTTTGAAGTACTCGCGGGCGCGCGCGGTCGCCTCGGCGTCCTGGCCCGCGAAGACGGTCGTGAGCTCGTCGGGCAGCGTCGCGTGCTTCAGCGCGAGAGCGATGCCCGGGCGCGCCGCGCCGCCGGCGCAGCCGCAGACGGAGTTGACGACCACCAGCACCGTCCCGCCCTTCTTCGAGAGGGCCGCGTCGACGGCGGCCGCGGTGCGCAGCTCCTTGATCCCGAGCTTGGTCAGCTCCTGGCGCAGCGGCAGGACCAGATCCTCTTCGTACATCGACATGGCGTCGCTCCTGTGCCCGAACATGATGAAAGGGCGTGAGCATAGCGTGACCTGCGCGGGCCCGCCGCGTACGCTCGCCGGCGGCCGACGCTCGGGGTCGAGTCGAGATGGAGGACGCGCCCTTGGATCGGAACGTCGGAAGGTTCGCGATTTCGTTCCTCGCATCGATCGCGTTCGTGCCGTTGGCGCGCGGCGCCGACGACCCCGTCGCGTTCGGCAAGGCGCGGCTCGACGCGGCGATTCCAGGCGCGAGCGCGCGCGTCGAGGTCGACGTCAACGGCGCGGGCGAGCGCGAGAGCTTCAAGCTCGCGACCAAGGGCAAGGGGGCCCAGGTCGTGGCGGCCGACGCGGCCGGCGCGATGTACGGGCTGCTCGAGCTCGCCGAGCGCGCGCGCCGCGACGGCGAATCCGCGCTGCGCCCCGCCGACTTCGCGGCGGCTCCTTTCCTGCGCGAGCGCGGGCTCAACCTCTTCCTCACGCTGCCCTGGAACTACGAGAAGAACGACACCGACTACGACCCGGCCGCGCTCACCGACCCCAAGCGCTGGTGGTTCGCGAACGACGAATTCTGGACCACGCTGCTGGACCAGATGGCGGAGAGCCGCCTCAACTGGCTCGACCTGCACGGCACGTGGGACGTGAGCGTCACCGACGCCCCCAACCTCTACGCCTATTTCGTGCAGAGCGAGCAGTTCCCCGCGGTCGGCGTCGCGCCCGACGTGAAGGCGAAGGACCTCGCGCAGCTCAACCACGTGATCGAGCTCGCGCACGCGCGCGCGATCCGCGTGAGCCTGATGGCGTACGAGGCGCGCCTCACGACGCCCCACCAGCGCGACGTCCCCTACAAGAACGACGAGGCGACCTGCTACGCCTACACGCGCGAGTGCGTCGAGAAGATGATCCGCGGCGCGCCCGGCCTCGACGCCATCGGCTTCCGCATCGGGGAGAGCGGCCACGGCGGCGACTTCTTCCGCTGCTACACCGAAGCGGTCGCCAACAGCGGGCGCGACATCCCGCTCGTCACGCGCAGCTGGATCACGCGCAAGGAGAAGGTCGTCCCGCTCGCGCGCGCCTCGACCGACTTCACCGTCGAGATCAAATACAACGGCGAGCAGTGGGGCGCGCCGTGGCCGTTCGCGGGCGGCCGCGCGCCGTCGTGGTACAGCTACTCGTTCGAGGACTACCTCTCCGACTCGGGCGACGCGCCGGCGTCGAAGCGCAAGTGGCCGGGCGACGCGATCCCCGCGAGCGAGGGCGGCGGGCGCTGGCCCGACGAGCCCTACAAGATCGTCTGGCAGGTGCGCGCCAACGGGACGCACCGCATCTTCCCCTTCTTCGCGCCCGACTGGGTGCGCCGCTCGATCGAGCCGATGCGGATGGGCACGGCGAGCGGCTTCACGATCGAGCCGATCGACGCCTACTACCCGAAGTCGCCGCGCTACTACGCCGCCGACGCCCAGAACGTCTCGTGCGACTGGATCCACCAGCGCGACGAGCTCTACCTGATGCAGTGGGGCCGCCTCGGCTACGACCCGAAGACCAGCGACGAGGTCTTCGCGCAGGCGATGAAGGAGCGGTTCGGCGCCGCCGCGCCGCCGCTGCAGCGCGCCTGGTCCGCGGCGAGCCGCATCGTCCCGATCGCGATGATGATGCGCGCGATCGGGCCCGACCACCGCGACCACGCCCCCGAGCTCGAATGGGGCGGCAGCACGCGCGAGTTCATCGAGGGCGAAGGGCTCGACACCCACGTCTTCCGGCCGATCCGCGAGGAGATCGCGCTGCGCGCGACCGGCGGCCACGACGGCCGCGTCTCCGCGCTCGAGGTCGCGGCCGAGCTCGAGGCGCTCGCCGCGAAGATCGACAAGGAGCTGCCGGCGTTCGCGAAGAGCGAGGTGCCGGCGGCGGCGAAGGGGCGCGCGTTCGAGCTGCAGAACGCGCTCGCCCAGATGGCGAGCCTCGGCCGCTATTACGCCGGCCGCTTTCGTGCCGCGTGGTGGACCGCGCTCGCCGAGGCGGAGCCGTCGCACGCCGGCGCTCGCCGCGCGGCCGCCGACGCGATGGAGTCGGCGCGCGCCGCGTGGCAGCAGCTCTCGGAGTCGGCCGCCGCGAAGTACTACAAGCCATTCACCGAGCGGCTGCGCATGCACACCAACACCTTCCACTGGAGGGACCAGCTCGCGGCGGTCACGGGCGAGGCCGAGGCGCTGAAGAAGGCGGCCGAAGGAGCGAAGGAGGCGGCCGCGGCCGCGCCCGAGCTCCCCCCCGCCGCCGAGCTGCCGAAGCTCGCGTGGCGCGACGAGAAGGGGACGATCGTCGCGAGCGTGCCGGCGAAGGGGCTGACGAAGGCGTGGCTGCTGACGAAGCCGCTGCCGAGCTCGACCTTCTTCCACTCGCTCGCGATGGAGAAGAAGGGCGAGTCGTTCGTCGCGAGCTTCCCACGCGAGTCCTTCGGGCACATGGTCGCGGCAGAGATCGAGACGAAAGGCGGGCTGCGACGCATCCCCGACTGGCGGGAGGGCGCGCCGTGGCTCGTCGTGCCCAGCCAATCTCCGAACATCTCCGCATCGGGGGGCGCGACGCCGCTGATCTATTCGAGCGAGGAGGCGCTCGCCCACCTCGACCCGGCCTCGCTCTCGCCGGACAAGCACGGCCTGCTCGTCGTCGCGCCGCGCGCTTCCAACTTCTTCCGCTCGTTCGACGCGGCGACGCAGCGCAAGTTGCTCGATGCGGTCAGCCGCGGGATGTCGCTGCTCGTGCTGCAGCAGGACTACACGTCGGGCCGCTACCCGCTCTCCTGGCTGCCGCAACCGCCGAAGGTGGAAAACCACCGCTCCGACCTCGCCGACCCGGGCGGCGCGCTCGGCCTCGAGGTGATCCACGCGCAGGACGTCGTCTGGCAGCGCTTCGTCGCGACGCCCGACTGGAAGATCGAGGGCGACGGCACCGTCGCGCATCTCAAGATCGGGCGCGGCGAGCTCTGGATGGTGAACGCGCGCCTGATGCAGGACCTCCACGTGCCCGGCTGCGCGCGCGCGCTGCTGAAGCTCCTGAAGAGCGGCGGCGTCGCGAAGCCGGTGGTGCTGGTCGACCCGGGCAGCGAAGGCGGCCATTACGCGACCAGCGTGCTCCCCGACTTCTTGAACGCCCACGACGTGCCGTTCCTCGTGCTCGGCGAATTGGTCGCGCGCGAGCAGGGGGCGAAGTCGGCGGCGGTCGTGCCGGGCCGGCCGTGGGACGACTTCGTGCTCGGCGGGAAGGGACCGCAACTGGTGAAGGCGTTCGGCGCGGCGCAGGCGAAGCAGCAGGCGGCGAAGCCGACGGCGAAGTCGCGCGAGGAGTTCGAGGCGGGGCGCGCGGCGGCGCGCACGCAGGTCCTGCAGTCGCTCGGCCTCGACCCGCTGCCGGAGCGCACGCCTCTCAACGCGAAGATCGTCGGGACGCTCGAGCGCGACGGCTACCGCATCGAGAAGCTCGTCTACGAGAGCCGCCCCGACTTCTTCGTCACCGCCCACCTCTACGTCCCGACCGGCGCGTCCCTTCAGGGCGTGAAGGAGGGCGCGAAGCTGCCGGTGATCGTCAACCCGCACGGCCACTGGACGCACAAGAAGAGCGAGCCGGTCGTCCAGCAGCGGATGATCCAGCAGGCGCTGCACGGCTACCTCGCGCTGATCGTCGACTCGCCCGGGTACAGCTTCGAGGAGGACGCGCTGATCGAGCGGCGCGAATGCGGCTCGCACTTCGACTTCCGCTACGTGCTGGCGTCGGACAACACGACCGGCTTCTACATCTGGGACCTGATGCGCGGGCTCGACTGGCTCGCGACGCGGCCCGAGGCCGACCTGGCGCACGTCGGGATCACCGGCGCGTCGGGCGGCGGCCTCGCGACGCTGTGGGCCTTCGCCGCCGACGAACGCTACGGCGCGGCGGTGCCGGTCTGCTTCGCGACGAGCCTCGAAGTCATGCCTGACAACGGCTGCCAGTGCAACCATGTGCCCGGCACGCTGCGCCTCGGCGACCGCGCCGACACGCTCGCGGTGCGCGCGCCCGCGCCGGTCCTCGTGATCGGCGCCGACAACGACCGCGAGTTCCCGCCGGAGGGGACCAAGAAGACGGGCGAGAAGCTCGCGGCGATCTGGGACCTCTTCGGCGCGAAGGAGCAGGCGCGCTACCGCATCTTCCACTCGGGCCACGACTACAACCTCGAGATGGTCGCGGCCGCGCTCGGCTTCTTCGACCAGGCGCTGCGCGGCGTGGGCGACGGCTCGCCCGTGAAGCTGACCGAGCGGCCGACGGAACCGCAGGACTCGCGCGAGATGCTCTGCCTGCCCGATCCGCCGAAGTCCTGGAAGTCGATGAAGGACTTCGCGGTGGCGCGGCTCGCCGCGGCGGCGGGCAAGGGCGACGCGGCGGCGTACGTCGCGCTGAACGGCGGCGTGCCGGAGGCGTCGGCTGCGCCGCTCATTGCGCGTGATGAACGCGGCGTCGAGGTGGTGCTCCCCAAGACTCCGGCCGAGGTCGGCAAGGTCGGGCCCGCGCGTTCATGGGTCACCTTCGAGAGCGCGAAGGGGCTCCCGATCCCGGGCCTGCTCTGGCTGCCGGCCAAGGCGCCGCGCGGCGGCGTCGTGCTGCTGCACGAGGAGGGCAAGACGGCCGCGGAGCGGCGCCTTCAAGTGCAGAAGCTCGTCGAGGGAGGCTTCGCCTGCCTCGCGATCGATGCCCGCGGATTCGGCGAGCTCGCGCAGCTCGACCTGCGCCTGCAGATCTACATGAATCAGTCGCCCGCGTTCGCGGCGGCGCTCGACGTAGCGCGCGCGTGCGAGCTGCTGGCGCCGATCGCGGGGCGCGTCGGCGTCGTCGCCGAGGGGCCGGCCGCGTCGCTCGCGGCGTTCGACGCCGCGCTGATCCAGCCGAAGCTCGCCTTCGCGGTCGGGCGCGACTCGCTGCGGGAGTTTGCCGACGCCTTCGACGAGAGCGTGTCGCTGATCGCGCTGCAGCCGATGGCCGACCACGCGCCGAAGCTCTCGGCGCTGCGCGCGAAGCTCGAGCTGCCGTGCGAGTGGACGTTCCGCGGCGATCCGGAGAAGGACCTGTACGCGACGGTGCTGCGGCTGCTCGAGCGGCAGTGACGCGCGCGGCCGCGCCTCACTTCGCTCGTCGGAGCACGAGCGGCGCGAACGGCTCTTCCAGGATGAACTCGCACCAGCTCCCGTGCTCGATCGACTCGGGCGGGTAGGGTCCCTCCCCCGCCGCGTCGACGTAGCAGGTGAGCCCGCTGCCGAGGTGCAGCACGAGCTCGCCCGCCGCCGGCGGCTCGGTCCGCTCGACGAGCCCCGCCCAGATGCGCTCGGTCGAGCGCTCGATCGGGATCTCCGGCGCGCCGCTCGCCGCGTGCAGCCGGCACGAGTAGTGGCCGGGAGCATCGGCCAGGCGCGACGCCTCCGCCCGCGCCGCGAGCACGACGACGACGTCGTCGCCGACCTTCAACGATTCCGCGCCGAGGACGTCGGCAGTCGACTTCGCCGGCAACGCGACCGGGAAGTCGCAGAAGCTCCAGAAGCGGTCGGGCCGGAACTCCGCGTGACGCATCCGCAGCGTCGCGACGCGCGCGTCGCCCGGAGCGCCGCCGGGAGCGATCTTCTCGACGCGTGCGCGCACCAGGTCGCCGGAACGGGTCTCGATCGGGGCCATCGCGCGATTATCCCGACTTGCCTGGCCGTGCGCGGGTCGAAAGATCTTCCGCCCGTTGTCCCCGTCGAAGGAGTGCAAGTCATGCGCATCGCGTCGATCGTCGTCACGAGTCTCGCGCTCTCGGTCCCCGCCAACGCGCAGGTGATCTCGCGCATCAGCGTCGACGGAAACGGGAACCCGGGGAACGCGCAGAGCGGTCTCGGGCTCGCATTCGAGCAGAGGACCGTCGCGATCTCGGCGGACGGCAACGTGATCGCCTTCGCGAGCGCCGCGTCGAACCTGGTCGCGGGCGACGGCAACGGGACCATCGACATCTTCGTGGTCGACCGGGTGGCCGGGACGATCGAGCGCGTGAGCGTCGATTCGACCGGCATCGAGGCGGACGCCGACTGCGTCGCACCCGCCATCTCGGCCGACGGGAACGTCGTCGCATTCTGGAGCCGGGCGACGAACCTCGTCGCGAACGACACGAACGGCGCCGAGGACACCTTCCTCCACGACCGCTCGACCGGGATCACCGAGCGCGCGAGCGTGAACACGGCGGGTGTCGAGGGCGATCTCGGCAGCTACCGCGCTTCGCTCTCGAGCGACGGGATGCTCGTCGCGTTCGAGAGCAACGCGACGAACCTCGCCGTCGTCGACACGAACAAGAGCACCGACATCTTCCTGCGCGATCGCGCGGCGGGGACGACCCGGCGCGTGAGCCTCACGTCGAGCGGCACCCCCCCGGGTCCGGGCGGGTGCTTCGATCCGTCGATCTCGTCCGACGGGAGCCGCGTCACGTTCAGCGCGCGCGCCACCGATCTCGTGCCCGGCGACACGAACGGGCACTACGACGTCTTCGTACGCGACCGCGTGGCCGCGACGACCGTGCGCGTCAGCGTCGACTCTTCCGGCCTGCAAGGCGACTCGACGAGCTGGCATCCGACCATCTGCGCCGACGGCTCGACGGTGGCGTTCGAGAGTTACGCGTCGAACCTCGTCCCGGGCGACGTCGAGGGACAAGGCGACGTCTTCGTGCACGAACTCGCCTCGGGAATCACGGAGCGGGTGAGCGTCGACGGCTCCGGGAACGGCGGCGACGGCGAGAGCAACGACGCCGTGCTCTCCGCGGACGGGAAGTTCGTGGCCTTCTCGAGCCTCGCCACGAACCTCTTCGCCAACGACGCCAACGGCGTTCGAGACGTCTTCCTGCGCGATCGCGCGGCCGGGACGACGGCCGCGCTCTCGCTCGACGTCGTGAACTTCACGGCGGACGGCGCGAGCGGACTTCCGGCCCTCTCCGACGACGCGACGCGGGTCGCATTCTCGAGCGTCGCGACGAACCTCGTCGGGAACGACACGAACGGCGTGTGCGACGTCTTCCTCGACGACGTCTCCGCGCAGCAGCCGCCCGCGTCCTGGACGAACTACGGCGCCGGTTTCCCCGGGACCAACGGCATCCCGAGTCTGGTTTCGAGCGCGAACCCCGTGCTCGGCTCGTCGATCACGCTCGCGTTCGACGACTCGTACGGGATCTGGACCGTGGGGATCGCGCTGTTCGGCCTGCAGTCGGCGTCGATTCCGACGACCAAGGGCGGGACGCTGCTCGTGCAGCCGTTCCTCATCGAGCTCGCCAGCCTGCCGCCGAGCGGCGGAGCGATCAGCGGCACGGTGCCGCGCGACGCGACGCTCTACGGCGTCTCGCTCTTCGCGCAGGTGCTCGAGCTCGACCCCGGCGCGGCCTACGGGATGTCGTTCACGCCCGGGCTGCAGCTGACCTTCGGGCGCTGACCCGCCCTGCACCCCGCGGCGCCCTGCCGCGGAGCACCCTCTCGAAACGAAACCGGCCGCCGGGGTCTCCCCCGGCGGCCGGACTGCTTCGTGGCTGCCCGACTTGGACTCGAACCAAGACTTACGGAGTCAGAGTCCGCTGTCCTACCAATTAGACGATCGGGCAAAGTTCACGTCGGTCGAAGCCGTTGCGCGCGTCGTCCGGCACTGACTCGCACCTTCTCGGACGCTCTGCGCCTGCGGCTTCAGGCCGAAATGGGCCGGGGAGCATAACGGCGTCCCGCGACCCCCTCAACCAGCCACGAGCCGGCGCCGCCGAACGTCCCTTCCGATCCGTCGACCTCGACGTCGCGGCCGTCGATCGGCGAGCGGTAGACGAAGCGCTCGCCGCGGCGCTCGCGCAGCTGCGGGCCGTCGGCCTGGACCTTTCCGCCTCCGCCCGGCAGGTCGACCATGAGGCGCGGGATCGCGAGCCCGCTCACGCGCCCGTTCAGGGATTGCACCAGCTCGAGCGCGCGCGCCAGCCCGACCCGGAAGTGGCGGACGCCCGCGACCGGGTCGCACTGGTGGAGGTAGTAGGCGCGCAGCCCGGCGCGCAGCAGCGCCCGCGACAGCGCGAGCAGGTCGTCGGGGGTGTCGGTCACGCCGCGCAGCAGGACGCCCTGGTTGCTGACGACGACGCCGGCGCGCGACAGCCGTGCGAGCGCGGCGACCGAATCGGGCGAGAGCTCGCGGGCGTGGTTGAAGTGGGTGTTGAGCCAGAGCGGCGCCGCCGGCGCGAGCGCGGCGAGCAGCTCGGCGTCGATCCGCTGCGGCAGCGTGACCGGCACGCGGCTGCCGATGCGCAGGCAGTCGAGGTCGCACCGCTCGCGCAGCCGCAGCAGCACCCGCCCGAGGAACGCCGGCGCGAGGTTCAGCGGATCGCCGCCCGAGAGCAGCACGTCGCGGATCTCCGG
>DASRRB010000041.1:0-5685 GCA_035695985.1 Planctomycetota bacterium
ACCCGGAGTTCTCGGTCGGCGCCGTGGCCTGCGGCGTCTTTGCGTTCGTCGATCGCGATCGCGCGCACGAGTTCCGTATCGGCACTGACGCGATCCTCGCGGAGTCCGGGCGCCAGCAGCGCGAGTGCGCGCGCCAGGACGCTGACTTCGCGCGATTCGGGAGGCCGCGCCTGCGCGGCCGCCAGGTCCTGATCGTGGACGACGCGCTCGTCACGGGCGCGAGCGCCGTCGCGGCGATCCGCCGCGCGCGCCTCCTCGGCGCGGGGTCGATCACCTTCGCCGTGCCGGTCGCCCATCCGGCGGCGCTGGGGCGAGTGGTCGAGGAGGGCGTGCGCACGCATTGCCTCGCGCTCGAGCCCGGGCTCACGTCGCCCGCCGACTGCTACGTGAAACTCGAGGTCGTCGACGAGGGCGCCGTCTGCCAGCTCCTGGCCCGGTTCCACGACGCGCGCCCGATCACGTCGCGCCACGTGACGATCCCCGCCGGCAACGCGACGCTCTCGGCGACCCTCGAGCTGCCGGAGGGCGCCGGTCCCTTCCCCGCGGTCCTGCTCGTGCCCGGCGCCGACGAGCACAAGGACTCGGCGCGCATCACGAGCCTCGCTTCCCGGCTGCGCCAGCGCGGGATCGCGACGCTGCGCTTCGACTCGAAGGCGTGCCGATCGCCGGTGCTGCCGCTGCTGCGTGAGGCGGGTCCGTGCTCGAGGGATCTCGGCGCCGCGTTCACCTGGATCCTGTCGGCTCCGGAGATCGACCGGTGCCGGATCGGGATCTACGGACACGCCTTCGGCGCCTGGGGAGCTCTCTTCGCCGCCCTCGAAGGGCAGGTCGGTCCGGTGGCGCTGGCGCTCAGTTCGCCGCCGCTGCAGCACTCCGACCTCGACCCGCTCGAAGTGCCGTGCCTGCTGGTGATCGGCGACCAGGATCCCAACTTCAAGGCGGTCGTCGCGGCCGCCGCGAGGCGCCACGACGCGCGCGTGGAGGTCGTCGCCGGCGGAGGCTACGGCTTCCTCGACGACCGGTCGTCGGAATGCGCGGAACGCGTCGTCGCCAGCTGGCTCGGCGAGCAGCTCGCGGCCCGGCCGGTCGCCGTGCACTGACGGCGACCCGCGGCGCAGGAGATCAGCGCACCGAGCGCGGCGCCCCGCGCGGCCCGCGCCTCGGCAGGATCGCCCGGTGCGACCGACCCGCGCTCGTCATCTGGCCGTGTCCGACGAAGTCGAGGACGTCGTGGATCGTCACGATCCCGATCACGGCGCTGCTCTCCACGACGGGCAGGCATTCGACGTTCCTCGCGCGCATCAGGTTGGCGACGTCGCGCATCGTCGCGTCGGGACTCACCGTGGCGGCGAGGGGCGTGACGAGCCGTTCGAGGGTGCCGCGGCTCGACGGCCCTTCGTCCGCGGCCCGGGCGACGTCGCGATCGGACACCGTCCCGCACGGGCTTCCGGCGCGCTTGACCAGCAGGTGCCGGATCTTGCGCCGGAACATCTGCTCGCGTGCTGCACGCGGACTGGCGGTGACGTTGATGCTCTCGACGGGCAGGCTCATGAAGTCCCTGACGCGCATGGGCGCTCTCCATCCTGGGTGGACGTCCTGTGTGTCGTCGGTTCCGGCTACCGGACCACGAGCACCGAGCAGTGGGCATGGCGCACGACCGACCTCGCGACGCTCCCGAGCAGGAGCCGTGCAAGACTGCCGCGGCCCCGCGCGCCGACCACGACGAGCTCGGCCTTCAGCTGCTCTGCGACTTCCGGGACGACGCCGCGCGGGCTCCCGGGATCGACGACCACCTGGCCGGCGACGCCGAGACCGGCGAGCAGCGACCGCATCTCCTGCTCCGCATTCCGGGTCAGGGCGACCCTCGAGCGGGGATCGTCGGGCGCCGCGGGCACGAGCGGCGCGAAACCCATCGCCATCATCTCGGGCGCGAATCCCATGCAGTGGAGGATCGTGAGCTTCGCGCCGCGGCGCTTCGCCTCCGCGGCCGCCGCGACGATCGCCGCGCGGGACGCCTCCGAGAAATCACTGGCGACCAGCACGACCCCGGTGGTCGGCGACGGCCGCGCCACGAGCACCGGAACGGGCGCGTGCCGGACGACGCTCTCGGCGACGGAGCCGAGCGCCATGCGGCGCAGCCCGGTCGAGCCGCGCGAACCGACGACGATCAGGTCGGCCTGCCGTTCCTCGGCGCAGCGGACGATCGCCGCGCCCGGATCGTCGAAGACGATCTCGATCTCGGCCGGCCGCTCCGCACCCTCCTTCACGCGCGCGAGCTGGGCGCGATACTCCGACGTCGCGTGCCGCTCGAGGACGTCCTTGTCGAGGACCGCGGCCATCATGGGCGCCGGCGCGCCGAGTCCCGAGACGAATGGAAACGCGATCCCGTGCACGAACGTGACGCGCGATCCCTCGGCCGCGAACACCAGCGCCTGCCGCAGCGCGTCGTCCGACGCCGCGCTGAAGTCGCTGCCGCAGACGACTCGCGGGTAGGTCTTCATGTGCACCCTCGAAGTGTTCGTCCCTCGCGGCGATGGACACTTCCCGTGCCGGGGTCGCCGAGGCGGGCGCACGCGTCGCGGCGCCGAAACTTCCTCGATCCGCGGGAAGGGTTTCCCGTCGCCGCGGTACGCTGCCGGCCGCATCGCATCCCGGCTGACCTTCGCGCTCGCGCCTGTCCGCGGCATCGACGTTGCGCCGGCACGCGCTCCTCGACCTGGACGATTCGGAGATTCAGCGTCATGCCCCTCCCCTATCGCCGGATCCTCTTCGCGACCGACCTCTCGGAGGTCTCGCTGCAGGCCTGGCCGCACGCCGTCGCGCTCGCGGAAAAACTCGGCGCGGAGCTGCTGGTCGTCACCGTGATCGAAGAGCCCTACGCCTTCGCGGACAGCGGCAACTACTCGCTCCTGCTCAAGTCGCTGCAGGAGATCCGGCCGGCGATCGAGCAGCGGCTGCTCGAGCTCGCGAAGAAGGCGCCGCCTGCGGTCCGGGCGCGGGCCGCCGTCCTCGAATCGCACCAGGTCGCGCGCGCGCTGCTGGACCACGCCGCGAAGGAGAAGTGCGACCTGATCGTCGCGGCGACGCACGGGCGCGGCGGCATCCAGCACCTGCTCCTCGGCAGCGTCGCCGAGAAGCTCGTGCGAATCTCGTCGATCCCGGTCTTCGTGCTGCCGCCGACGACCCCGCGCTGACGCCCCGTTTGGACGATTCGCCGGTCGGTTCGTACTCTCGCCCGGATGTCGCACGCCGTCGAATCGATGCGCGCCTACGTCGACTTCACCGCCCGCGACGAGGACGCGTTGCGGAGACTCGCGCCGCACCTGCCGTCCGTGCAATCGGTGCTGGTCGAGGACTTCTACCGCGTGATCCTCGAGCATCCCGAGGCGCGCGCCGTCTTCGCCGACGAGGCGCAGATCGAGCGCCTCAAGCATTCGCTCGCCGACTGGCTGGCGCGGCTGCTCCACGGCCCCTACGACGACGAATGGTTCGAGCGCGCCGCCCGCATCGGGCGCCGCCACGTCGAGGTCGGGCTCCCGCAGCGATTCATGCCGCTCGCGATGAACCGACTGCGGCGCGGCCTCGTCGAGTTCGTGCTCGCGACCGATCGGAAGCCCTCCGCCGATCGCGCCGCGCTCGTGACGGCGATCGAGAAGGCGCTCGACCTCGAATTGACGGTGATGCTCGAGAGCTACGCCGAGATGCACCAGGGTCGCGTGCGGCAGTCGGCGCGGCTCGCGGCGCTCGGCCAGCTCGCGGCCGGTGTCGGTCAGGAGCTGAAGAACCCGCTCGGCGTGATCAACACGAGCCTGCTCCTGATCGACAAGAGCCTGGCCCACCCCGACGCCGCGCTCGAGGCCGCGCAGCTCCGCTCGACCCTGCGCACCCATCTCGACCGGATCGGCCGAAGCGCGAAGCAGGCCGCGCTCATGTCGACGCAGCTCCTGGACTACGCGCGGTCGAAGCGGCCCCAGGTCCGCACGGTGGAGCTCGCTCTCCTCCTGAAGGACGTCCTGCTCGCGGCCGACGAAGGCGCGACGGGTGTGGCGATCGAGTCGACCTGCACGCCGGAGAACGCGACGGCGCGCCTCGACCCCGGCGACCTGAGACAGGTCCTCGCCAACCTCGTCCGCAACTCGCTCCAGGCGATCCGCGAGTCGGGACGGGGCCGCCGCGTCACCGTCTCGGCCCGTCGCGACGCGACCGGCGTCGCCTTCAGCGTCTCGGACGACGGTCCCGGGATCGCTCCCGAGCACCTCCCCCGCATCTTCGACCCGCTCTACACGACGCGTTCGGACAGCACGGGACTCGGGCTCTCGATCAGCCGCGACCTCGTCGAGGCGCACGGTGGCCGGCTCACGGTGGCCTCGACCCCCGGTCGCGGCGCGCAGTTCACGATCCACCTGCCGCAGGAGGACGCGGCGGCGGGCGGCGAGCCGCGCTGAACCGGATCGCGCTTCCCGGCCGGTCGTCCCCGATCACGATTCCTTCAGCGGCAGGCGCAGGCGGAAGCGCGCGCCGCCGAGGTCGCGCGAGCGGCCGACCTCGATCGACCCGCCGAGCGACTCGACCGTCGACTTCACGATCGAGAGGCCGAGCCCCGTTCCGCGCGTCTTCGTCGTGAAGAACGGCTGGAACAGGCGCGGCAGGACGTCGGCCGGGACCCCCGGTCCGTCGTCCTCGACCGTGAGCTCGCAGCCGCCCTCGGAGTCGGCCAGGGTCAAACGCACGCGCCCGTTCGTCGCGACGGCGTGCAGCGCGTTCTGGACCAGGTTCTCGATCGCGCCGAACACGCGTTCCGGGGCGGCCACCAGCTGCAGCGGCCGGTCGCCCACCCGCACGAACTCGACGCGGCGCCCCTTCGCGAACGGCCAGCGCAGCGCCTCCTTCTGCAGCGACTCGGCCAGCGCCACGAGGTCGATCGTCTCCTCGCGCCGCCCGCCCGGCCGGGCGAATTCGAGCAGGTCGGAGAGCGTCGCGTGCATCCGGTCGGTGAGCCCGAGGATCTCGGTCGCGTTCTCGAGGTCGTTGGGAGAGTCCTTGAAGCGGCGCTGCAGGAGCTGCGCGAGCGCACGGATGCCCGCGAGCGGGTTGCGGACCTCGTGCGCGATCGAGGAGACCATCCGCCCGAGCGTCGCGAGGTGCTGCGCCTCCGTCAGCTGGCGCTCGAGCGCGATGCGGTCGGTGAGGTCGACGACGCGCACGAGCGTGAGCGGGCTCGCCTCCCCCAGCAACGGGATCGCGCGCAGACCGAGGATCCAGAGCCGTCCGGCGGCGTCGCGCACCTCGATCGTGCGCTCGGACTCCCCCGACTTCACGCGCGCTTCGCGCAGCAGCTCGCCGAAGTCGAGGCGCTCGCGCAGGGACGGCGCCACGACGTCGTGGACGGGGCGTCCGACGGCCGCCGCGGTCCCGCCCGGGCAGAGGAGCGCGTGCTGCCGGCTCGCGCTCACGATCCGCAGGGAGTCGTCGATCAGCAGCAGCAGGTCGGGCAGCGCGCGCAGGATCGTCTCGTGCAGGTCGCGCAGCTCGCGGTTCTCGCGCCGCAGCTTCGCGTTCTCGGCGGCGCGGGCGATGATCGCGAGCAGCTCGTCCGGGTCGCTGTCCTTCGCCATGAACGCGAAGGCGCCCTGGTTCAGGGCGGCCAGCGTGTCGTCGAGCGAGACGAACGCCGTGACGACGATC
>DASRRB010000042.1:0-2404 GCA_035695985.1 Planctomycetota bacterium
GTGCGTCGTCGAGTCGTGCTCCGAATGCGCCGAATGCAGCGAGCCCCCCGTCCATCGTTGGTCTGGGGCGAGCGTGTCCCGTCCCTCGACCTTCTTCCCCTCCGCCCCTCGACCCGCCCCCGCCCGTCGCGCGCTCGACCACCCATCCTTCTCCCCGCGCCCGCTTCACCAGCGTTCTCGACGTCCGCTCAGTTTCAAGCCGCGGCGCGGCGGTTTACTCGCCCCGCGTGGCCGCCGGGAGCTCCGCGATCGGGCGGCGGCCCGCGAAGCCGCTGTCGAGCGTGTGCCAGAAGTCGATCCGCTCCTCGCCCGCCTTCCAGCACAGGTAGATGACCTCGTCGCCGCGCCGGGCCGGGAAGTCGATCAGCCCGCGGTCGAGGTCCTTCAGCTCGCAGCCGATCGGCCCGAGCTCCGCCGCCACCTTCTCGAGCTCGCCCTTGAGCCGCTCCATGCGGCGCTCGACCTGCTCCAATTCGGCGGCCTTCCCCTTCCCCTTCTCCGTCAGCTCGCGCTGCTGCGCGTCGAGCCGGCGGTACTCGGCCGCCTTCGCGACGAGGTCGCCGACGACGCGCGTGACGAAGGGCAGCGTCCGGTTGGCCTGGGCGAGGGTGAAGTGGCGGCGTTCCAAGGCTCGAGGGCTCCCGATCAGAGGATGCAGCTTACGAAGTGGCCCGGCTCGACCTCGCGCTCGGCCGGCTTCGCGGCGCGGCACTCGGGCTGCGCGAACGGGCAGCGCGGATGGAAGCGGCAGCCGGACGGGGGCGCGATCGGCGAGGGCGGCTCGCCCGCGAGCACGATGCGCGCGCGCGCCTCGCCGGGTCGCGCCGCCGGCACGGCGCGCAGGAGCGCCTGCGTGTAGGGGTGGCGCGCCCCGCGGAGCACCTGCTCGGCGCTGCCGGTCTCCACGATCTCGCCCAGGTACATGACCGCGACGCGCCGGCTCACGTGGCGCACGATCGCGAGGTCGTGCGAGATGAAGAGGTAGGCGATCCCGTGGCGCTCGCGCAGCTCGACCAGCAGGTTCAGCACCTGCGCCTGGACCGAGACGTCGAGCGCCGCGACCGCCTCGTCGCAGACGATGAAGTCGGGCTCGACCGCCAGCGCGCGCGCGATGCCGATGCGCTGGCGCTGGCCGCCGGAGAACTCGTCGGGGCGGCGCGCCGCGGCGTCGGGCGGCAGGCCCACCGTCGCGAGCAGCCGGGCGACGCGCTCCAGGAGCTCCTTCCCGCGCGCGAGCCCGTGGACGACGAGCCCCTCGCCGACGATCGCGCCGACCGTCATGCGCGGGTCGAGGCTCGACCACGGGTCCTGGAAGACGATCTGCATGCGGCGGCGCAGCGCCCGCAGCGGCGCGCCGCGCAGCGCGCGCACGTCGGCGCCGTCGAAGGTGATCGTCCCTTCCGTCGGCTCGACGAGGCGCAGGATCGCCCGGCCGAGCGTCGTCTTGCCGCAGCCCGACTCGCCCACCAGCCCGAGCGTCTCGCCGGCCGCGACGTGGAGGCGGACGCCGTCGACCGCGCGCACCACTCCGCGCTCGCGCCCGAAGAGGCCGCGCCGGACCGGGAAGTGGACCGAGAGGTCGCGGACCTGCAGCAGCGGCGGGGACGACGGCTCCATGGCGGCGGGCGATTCTGCCGCAGGGCGCGCGCTCATGCGCCGTCGTCCTCGCTCGAGACGGGACAGGCGAGGCGGTGGTCGACGCCGCCCGACGACGCGATCGCGACCAGCGGCGGGACCTGCGCGCGGCAGTCGGCCACGGCGAGCGGGCAGCGCGGATGGAAGGCGCAGCCGGGCGGCCGCTGCCGCAGATCTGGCACTTGGCCCGGGATCGCGGGCAGTCGGCCGTCGGCGGGCGGCGGCGCGTCGAGGCGCGGCCGGGAGCGCAGCAGCCCGCGCGCGTAGGGGTGGCGCGGGCGGTCGAGCAGCCGCGTCGCCGGCCCGCTCTCGACGATCCGCCCGGCGTACATGACCGCCACCTCGTCGCACAGCTCGCCCACGACGCCGAGGTCGTGGGAGATGAGCAGGATCGCCAGCCCGTCGCTGCGGCGCAGGTCGGCGAGGAGATCCAGGAGCTGCGCCTGGATCGTCACGTCGAGCGCCGTGGTCGGCTCGTCGGCGATCAGGAGCGCCGGCTTGCACGCGAGCGCCATCGCGATGCAGACGCGCTGCTTCATGCCGCCCGAGAGCTCGTGCGGCCACGCGTCGGCGCGCCGCGCCGGCTCGGCGATCCCGACCCGCTCGAGCAGGCCGATCGCGTCCCGTCGCGCCGTCTTGCGGTCGGCGCCGCGATGGAGCCGCAGCACCTCGCCGATCTGCGCGCCGACCGGATAGACGGGGTTCAGCGCGGAGGCGGGCTCCTGGAAGACGAGCGCGAGCTCGGCGCCGCGGATCTTCTGCAGCTCCG
>DASRRB010000043.1:0-12529 GCA_035695985.1 Planctomycetota bacterium
GCGCGCCGCGGCTCGCGAGCCGCAGCTCGACCTTGACGCGGTCGCCGGGCGCGACGCGCGCCGGCGTGATCGCGAGTGTCGACGCGTCGAGCTCGCGGCGGTCGTGCTCCGCCTCCTCGCCGCGCGCGCGGCCGTCCATCCGCTCGTGCAGGAACGAGTAGCGGTCGCCGCGGAAGATCGGGCAGGAGTTCGACTGGCACTCGACGGGGAAGCGCTGGCGCGCGAGCGTCTCGCGGATGCGGCGCATCGGCTCGTCGCGCCAGATCTGCTCCAGGGGATGCTCGTTCACGTTGCCGACGACCGCGTCGGAGTAGCAGCAGAAGTTGACGCGCCCGTCGGAGAGGACGACCGAGCGGCCGACCCACGGCACGTCGCACAGCGGGTGCACGGGCAGCCGCTCGATCCAGGTGCAGGAGGCCGTCCCGCCCGCCATCACTTCGCCCCCGACGCGGCGGCCGGCTCGGCGTAGAGCGCCGGGATCGCGAGGCGCAGCCCGAGCCGCTCCGCCTCGGCGATCGCCGCCGTGACCTGCTCGTCGTGCAGCTCCTTGAAGTGGTCGGTGCACTCGTCGCGGTAGTCGAAGCTCGTGCCGTCGGGCGCCTGGATCGTCCACGCGAGCGAGCCGTACTCGTGCAGCCGGTAGAACTTCACCTCGTGCATGCCGAGGTCGCGCGCGAGGCGGACGAACGGCGCCATCTCGTGCACGTTCGAGCGGCAGATGACGAACGACGTGGAGAGCTGCGTGGGGGCGCTCCGCGCCGCGAACGCCGCGACGTAGGTCTTGATGTTGGCCAGCACGCGCTCGAAGTCCCAGCCGCGGATGCGCAGGAAGGTCGGCGCCGTCGCCGCGTCGAGCGAGAAGTTGACGTCCATCGGCCCGGGATAATCGCGCAGGACTTCGACGTGGCGCGGCGTCGCGACCGAGCCGTTGGTGTTGAGCGAGAGCGTCGCGCGGGCGTCGGCGCAGCGCGCGACGAGGTCGAAGAAGTTGCGGTCGACGAAGAACTCGCTGATGCCGTGGAAGGCGAGCACGTCGACGCGGGGGATCAGCTGCAGGAGGTCGTCCCACGAGCGGCCCTCGAGCCGCGTGCGCGGGATGTCGTTCCCCGCGCGGTGGTCGCTGCAGTAGACGCACTTGAAGTTGCACGCGTTGTTGATGGCGAACTGCAGGATCGCCGGCACCGAGCGCGGCTCGGCGACGCCGCGCGCGAACTCGTGCTGCGCGAGGTAGCGGTTGCGCGCGTTCTCGGGGAGGCGGGCCATCGGGCCCTCCGTCACCCGCGATGGCCGGCGTCGCCGGCGGTCGCGAGCTCGGAGCGGGCGGCCCGCTCGAGCGCCGCCGCCAGCTCGAACCCGGGCTCGCGCGCGAGCGCGTCGCGCGCGTCGGCGAGCGCCTCGGCCGGCCGGCCGGCCGCGTGCCAGACCCAGCCGCGCCGCACGAACGAGATCGGGGCGTCGGGCCGCAGCTCGAAGAGGCGGTCGACCGCGACGCGCGCCTCGTCGTAGCGGCCGGCGCGCACGTAGAGCAGCCCGGCGAGGCCGCACAGGACGTGCTCCATCTCCGGCATCGGGCACGACTTCATCAGGTGGTGCGCGCGCTCGACGTCGGCGATGCCCTCGCCGAAGCGCATCTGCTTGAAGCGCACCCAGCCGCGCTCGACGTAGGCCTCGGGACGCGCGGGCGCGAGCGCGATCGCGCGTGCGAAGCGGTCGTCCGCCTCGCCGACCTGCTCGGCCTCGCGCTGCAGGCGGCCGGCGAGCACGAGCGCCATGTAGTACGAGGCGTCCCGCGGCTTCACCTTCGTCGCCTCGGCGATCGCTTCGTCGTTCTTGCCCTGCGCCGCGAGCGCGCAGGCGCGCACGTAGGGATCCTGCGCGTCGTTGCCGTACGCGGCGTCGGCCGCGATGTCCTCGAGGATGTGCGCCGCCGCCTTGGTCTGCGCTTCGGTCGCGTTCTGGCGCAGGCTCGCGAGCGTCGCCCTCCAGACCGGGAGGTTCAGCGACAGGCGCTCGCCGAGCTCCGCGTCGCGCCGCTCCATCTCGTCGACGACGGCGCGCAGCTCGCTCGGCGAGAGCGTGAAGAGGCTGTACTGCGGCGGGTAGACCACGGTGCTCGTGTCGGTCCGCACTCCCATCGACTCGGCGAGGAGGAGGAAGTCGGCGAACTCGCGCCAGTTCTGGCGCATGATGCTGTAGATGAACGCGAACATCGTCCCGCGCCGGCGCGTGTAGTCGATGAAGCGCTTCGCGTTCTCCATCAGGAGGTCGAAGCGCGCGCCGAGCCGGATCGACTCGAGCGTCTCGCGCGTCGCGCCGTCGATCGAGAAGACGATCGAGACCGGCAGGTGGTCGAGGACGCGCTCGACCTTGGCGTCCCACTTCGTCCCGTTGGTCGTGATGATGCAGGGCGTCTGCAGCTTGTCCTCGATCATCATGTCCCAGAGGCGGAAGTTGCCCTGGATCATGAACGGCTCGCCGCCGAGGAACTTCGCCAGCTGCACGTGCGGCAGGTACTTGCGGATGTCCTGGAAGAACTGGTCGCCGTAGGCGTTGGCGAGCGGCGGGAGGTGCTCGCGGCGGGCGCGGATGCGCGACGACGACTCGCCCGAGCACATCACGCACTCGAGGTTGCACTCGTTGCTGATGGCGAATTCCATCACCTTCGGCCAGTGCAGCTTGGTGTCGTCGGCGCCGTACTGGTCGAAGTGGTGCGCGAAGACGCCGGCATAGTCGCCGCTCGCGATCTGCCAGGCGCAGAAGCCGCATTCGCTCGGCAGCGCGTAGGCGCGGACGGCGCGGCGGAACTCCTCGATGCGCGGCCCGTTCCAGATGTCGTCGAGCCGCTCGGTCGCGACGTTCCCGACCGAGAGCGACTGGCTCTTGCAGCAGGCGACGACGTTGCCGGCCGTGGTGAAGAACATCGAGACGTACGGCGCGTAGCACGCGGCCCCGAACGTGTTCGACTTCAACTTGCGCGCGGCGTCGTAGGCGGCTCGAACAGCTGCGTCCATGGCTCGACCTGCGGCCTCTGCCTGGGGAATGCACGGCGCGCCGTCGCAGCGCCCGGACGCTGGAAGATAGGGGCAATCCGTCGGCGCTGCCAGCCTCGGAACTCCCCGCGCGCATGGGATCGCGCGCGTCCGCGCCGTCCGCAGCGGAAATCACGTCCGATCGGAGTCCGCATCGCGGCCGCGTCGTCGCTCGACACCACTCCCCGCGCCGCGTAGGTTGCTCGTCTTCGTGCCCGCGTCGGCCGGCCGCCCGTCCCACCTCCTCGAGGTTGCGTCGCGATGTCCTCGATCCTCGAACCCGAGCTCGCCGCGGGATACGACCGTGTCCGCCCGCTCGCCGGCAAGCCGTTCCGCGCCGCCTGCTACGCGCCGTTCAACTCGATGTACCTCGACACGTTCGGCCTGGTCCGCGCCTGCTGCGTCAATCGCCGCTACGTCCTCGGCGAGCTCACGCGCCAGCGTCTCGACGACATCTGGTTCGGCAACCGGGCGCGCAGCCTGCGCGACGCGATGGTGCGCTACGACCTGCGCATGGGCTGCGAATTCTGCGAGTGGCAGATCCGCAACGGGAACTTCACCGACCCGCGCGCCCACCAGGCGTCGGTCCACGCGAAGAAGTACGACGGCTTCGGGGTCGAGCGCGCCGAGCCGCCGACCGAGCGCGGCGCCGCGCGCTACTGGCCGACGAACCTCGAGTTCAACCTCTCGAACACCTGCAATCTCGAGTGCGTCACGTGCAACGGCGAGTTCTCGTCGTCGATCCGCTCCCGCCGCGAGAAACTCCCGCCACTGCCGCGCGTCTACGGCGACGAGTTCTTCGCCGACCTCGAGAAGTACCTCGTGCACGTCCGCAGCGCCCAGTTCCTGGGCGGCGAGCCGTTCCTGATCACGGAGCACTTCCGCGTCTGGGAGATGATGGCGCGGCAGAACACGATGGAATGGGTCGGCATCCTGACCAACGGCACGATCTGGAACGACAAGGTCGAGCGGGTCCTCGCGACGCTCCCGGTCACCATCGCGATGTCGATGGACGGCGTCACCAAGCAGACGTTCGAGGCGATCCGCACGAACGCCGTCTACGAGACGTTCATGGAGAACTTCCGGCGCTTCCTCGCCTACTGCCGCGGGCACAAGCGCCAGATGGGGTTCAACTTCACCCTCTCGCGCCTGAACCAGCACGAATTCGCCGACTTCCTCCTCTTCGCCGATTCGTACGACTGCGACGTGAACGTCTGCACGCTGGTCTTTCCCGAACCGATGAGCCTCTACACGCTGCCGCGCGCCGAGCTCGCCGTCGTCATCCGGGACTTCGAGCGGCGCGACGACGAGATGAAGCGGTCGCTCCAGCGGAACCGCGTGGTCTGGGACAGCGCGCTCGCGAACCTGCGCAACGAGCTGAGGCGCAGCCACGAGACGCTGCCGGTCGCGAAGCAGGCGCTCGTCCTCGAGGAGGCGGCCGCGGCGCCGCCGTCCGTCGCCGGCGAGCCCGAGCGCGCCGTCTTCGCCGAGGCGGCCCGTCCGTCGCGCCTGATCGACGGGTTCGCATCGGCGCCGCCGCTGACGCCCGACCAGGAGGAAGCGGGCCGGCGCGACGCCCTCGCCCGTCTCGCCGCCTGGTCGAGCACGCCGGTCGAGCAGCTCCTGACCGGCAGCGGCGACGTCATCGAGCGCGTCGAGAACGGGAGCGGGAGCTTCCTCGGCCTCGGCGTCGACCTCGTCGGCCGGACGCTCGAAGACCTGCGCTCCGTCCTCGCCGAGAAGCTCGGACACGACTGGAAGGTCGACGACCTCGAGGCGACCGGAGCGCGCATCGACCGGATCATGGACCTCGGCGTCGGCACGCAGCGCAACGCGATGCTGCGCGCGATCATCCTGCCCCGCTTCGGGGGGGCGGACCGGCTGGCCGGACTGCGCGTCCTGATGGCGCGTCGCTGAGTCCGCGGCGCCGGCGCCGCGGCGCCGCGCTCTCGGTCCGCGCACGCGGACGTACGATGTCCCGGATGGACTCCGCGATCCGCGTCCGCTCGCTCGTGAAGCGCTTCGAGGACCTCGTCGCCGTGGACGGGATCGACCTCGACGTCCGGGTCGGAGAATGTTTCGGATTGCTCGGCCCGAACGGCGCCGGCAAGACGACGACGATCGAGATCCTGGAGGGGCTGCAGCGCCCGACCTCGGGCGAGGTCGAGCTGCTCGGCCTGCCGTGGAAGGCGCACGCCGCCGAGCTGCGCGCCCGCATCGGCATCCAGCTCCAGGAGACGGAGCTCTACGACAAGCTGAGCGCGGAGGAGACCATCCGCCTGTTCCGCAGCTTCTATCCGCGCCGCATCGAGGTCGCGGACGCGCTCGCCCAGGTCGACCTGACCGACAAGAAGGACGCCTGGGTCCAGAAGCTCTCCGGCGGACAGAAGCAGCGCCTCGCGATCGCGTGCGCGCTCGTCTCCGACCCCGAGCTCTTCTTCCTCGACGAGCCGACCACCGGCCTCGACCCGACCGCGCGCCGCTCGCTGTGGGAGATCATCCGGGCCATGCGCTCGCGCGGGCGCACCATCGTCCTCACCACGCACTACATGGAGGAGGCGGAGAAGCTCTGCGACCGCATCGCGATCATGCGCAAGGGGAAAGTGATCGCGCTCGGGACGCCGCGCGAGCTGATCGCCCGGCTCGGCGCCGAGGAGATCGTCGAGGTCGAGAGCGAGCCGGCGCTGCCCGCGTCGTTCTTCGCGGCGATCCCGGGCGTGGCCGGCGTCCACGCCGACGGCGCCGGCTTCCGCCTCTCGGTCCGGGAGATCCACGCGACGCTCCCCGGACTGATCGACGCGCTGCGCGAACGCTCGGCGCGCGCGAGCCGCTTGAGCACGCGCACCGCCACGCTCGACGACGTCTTCGTCGAGCTGACAGGCACGAGCATGGGCGAGGAGGACGCGATCGCCGATCAGGCGCGCGCGGCGGCGAAGGCCGGGCGCGGCGGCCGGCGGCGGTCGCGCGCGGAGTCGGAGGAGCCGGCGTGAGTCTCGCCGACCTCCCGATCGTCCAGCTCCTGCTGGTGCGCGTGCGGGAGATGCGACGCGAGCCGGGCGTGCTGTTCTGGGTGTTCGGCTTCCCGATCCTTCTCGCGGTCGCACTCGGGCTGGCGTTCCGCAACCGGCCGCCGGAGAAGCAGGTCGTCGCCGTGATCCGCGGCGTGCACGCCGAGGCGGCGGCACGGGCGATCGATCGCGTCGAGGGGATGGAGGCGCGCATCGCCGACGGCGACTCCGCGCGCGAGATGCTGCGCGAGGGGAAGGCGGCGGTGATCGTCGACGCCGGACCGGCGCCGCGCTTCACGCTCGACCCGTCGCGGCCGGGCTCGCGCCTCGCGCAGATCGCGGTGCGCGACGCGCTGGAGCGCGACGGCGGCCGCGCCGACCGGCTCGACGCGAGCGAGGAGAAGGTCGAGGCGGAGGGCCAGCGCTACATCGACTTCCTGCTGCCCGGCCTGCTCGGCATGAACCTCATGAACGGCGGCGTGTGGGGCGTGGGCTGGGCGCTCGTCCTGATGCGCACGCGCAAGCTGCTCAAGCGCTTCGCCGCGACGCCGATGCGCCGCAGCGACCTGCTGCTCTCGTTCATGCTCTTCCGGATCTTCGTCTCGCTGGCCGAGGCGGTCTTCCTCGTCTTCTTCGGGATCCTCGCGTTCCACCTCTGGCCGCGCGGGAGCTACGTCGCGCTGCTCGTGCTCGTGATCGTCTCCGCGCTCTCCTTCGCCGGCCTCGGCCTCCTGATCGCGTCGCGCGCGCAGAATTCGCAGTCGGCGGCGGGGCTCATGAATCTCGTGACGCTGCCGATGTTCCTGTTGTCGGGCGTCTTCTTCTCGGCCGGCAACTTCCCCGACTGGATGCGGCCGCTGGTGAAGGCGCTGCCGCTCACGGCGCTGAACGACGGGCTGCGCGCGGTGATCCTGGACGGGAAGCCGCTCACCGCGTTGCCGTTCGAGCTCGGGATCCTCGGGGCGTGGGGGATCGGCTCGTTCCTGCTCGCGCTCCGGGTGTTCCGCTGGACGTGAGCGGCACGATCGGCTAGCCCTTCGCGCTCCTCTCTCGACGGTGATCCATGGACCCAGCGATCCGCCAGGCGTACGACGCGACGCGCGACTTCTCGAACAAGGGCTTCCGCGCCGGCTGCTACGCGCCGTTCGTCTCGATGTACTTCAACACGTTCGGCGACGTCATCGCGTGCTGCAAGAACCAGACGTTCGTGCTCGGCAACATCGCCGACCAGCGCCTCGACGACATCTGGAACGGCGCGCGCATCGGCGTGCTGCGCAAGGCGCTCGCCGACTACCGCTTCGAGACGGGCTGCGAGTTCTGCGAGTGGCAGATCGCGAGCGGCGACAACCACGGCGTCTACACGCGCATCTTCGAGGAGTTCCCCGCCACGGACGCGGTGCCGCAGTGGCCGATGATGATGGAGTTCGCCGCCAGCAACACGTGCAACCTCGAATGCGTCATGTGCTACGGCGAGCTCTCCTCCTCGATCCGCGCCAACCGCGACCACCTGCCGGCGCTGCGCAAGGTGTGCGGCGAGCCTTTCTTCGAGGACCTGAGGAAGTACCTGCCGCACCTGCGCATGGCGAAGTTCCTCGGCGGCGAGCCGTTCCTGTCGCTCGAGTGCTTCCGCGTCATGGAGCTGATGGTCGAGCTGGGGCTGTCGACCCCGTGCCACGTCACGACCAACGGCACGCAGTGGAACCCCAGGGTCGAGCGCATACTCGACAAGCTCCCGGTCTCGCTCTCGATCTCGATCGACGGCGCCACCAAGGAGACGGTCGAGAAGATCCGCGTCAACGCGAACTTCGAGGAGCTCATGGAGAACCTCCAGCGCTTCCTCGCCTACACGCGACGCAGGAAGACCGGCCTCACGCTCACCTACTGCCTCATGCCGCAGAACTGGCACGAGTTCGGCGACTACCTCCTGTTCGGGGAGAAGCTCGGCCTCCAGGTCTTCGTCAACACCGTGATCGACCCGGCGAACTGCAGCCTCTTCACGCTGCCTCCGGCCGAGCTGCGGACGATCGTCGAGAAGCTCGAGGCGCAGTCGGAGCGCGTGCTGCCGGGACTGCGCCGCAACCGCCAGGTCTGGCTCGACCGCATCGCCGACCTGCGCCGCAACGCCGAGGAGCGCCTGGCGAAGGGCGTCCAGGACGTGAAGGCGCATTCGCGCGAGGCGCGCCTCGACGACGCCGACCGGTTCCACAACCACGAGCCGCGCGCGTGGGAGCTGGTGCGCGAGGGGAAGCTCGCCGAGGCGCTCGCGGAAGTGAGCAAGACGCCGCCGAACCACAACCTCTACTTCGGGGCCCTGATCGCGCGCGGCCACATCCGCCGCCTCATGAAGGACCTGGAAGGGTGCGAGCGCGACCTGCAGGAGGCGGTCGGCCTCACGCGCTCGCGGCCCGAGCACTACCTCGAGCTCGGCTGGCTGCGCTTCGAGCAGCGCCGCTACGCCGAGGCGCTCGCCTTCGCCGAGAAGGCGCGCGAGTTCCTCCACCTGCGGTCCGAGCGCGAGGACGTGCTGTGCGACCTGGTCGGCTTCTCGTGCAGCCAGCTCGGCCGCACGCAGGAGTCGCTCGCCGCGTTCGACCGTTTCATCGCGCTCCACCCCGGCGACGCGCTCCCGTTCGTCCACCGCGGCTGGTCGCACCACATGGCGGGGCGGTCGAAGGAGGCGGTCGCCGATGCGGAGATCGCGCTGCGCCTCGACCCCGACCACGCCGAGGCGAAGAAGCTGCGCGACGCGGCGAGCGAGGCGATGAAGGCCTGACGCTGGCCGTCCGCGGACGGGCTCCCGCTCAGAACCCGAGCACGATCGACAGCGCCCCGCCGTCCTTCTCCGGCACGACGCCGATCCAGAGGCTCGAGGCGCCGAGCCACGAGCGCGTCCGGCCGAGCACCCCCTGCTGCAGCGCGCGGTCGTGCCGCGCCGCGGCGTTCACGCCGCCGTAGACGTTCCCGACGTAGAAGCCGAACGCGACGAAGCCGAGCGCGCCGGCGGTCACGCGCTCGTCGCGGTGCCAGGCGTACGCGGTCGCGCCGATCAGCACGCCGTTGGTGAAGAAGGCGACCGCCGCGTCCTCGGGGCGGCCGGCGTAGAGCTGGCCGGCGCCCGGCAGCACGGCCGAGAGCGAGCCGGCGAGCCAGCGCGACTTGGACGGCAGCGCCTCGTACTCGGCGACGCGCTCGAGCAGGGGATCGCGCAGCGGCGCCTCGAGGCGGCCGAAGCGCTCGCGCGCCGAGACGGTCTGGTCCGCCTCGAGCGCGAGGAGCCCGGTGAGCAGGTCGCCCGCCTCGCCGCGCTCCTGCTCGCCGCCCGCCTCCTTCCAGGCCGAGACGGGCTGCTCGAGCTCGCGCAGCACGAGCGCGCGCGTCTCGACGCGCGGACGCTCGGTCGTGATCCGGTCGGCCTCGGCGAGCGCGGCGGCGCGCCGGCCGAGGTGCGCGAGGCAGACGGCCGAGCGCTGGTGGCAGTGCTGCGCGTGCGGCGTCGCCGGCCGGTGGAAGACGAGCCGGGCGTACTCGACGTGGGCGCGCTCCCACTCGCGCTCGGAGAAGAGCCGGTCGGCGAACGCGACCTGCGCGTCGTCGGAGACCTCCGCGCCGAGCGGCGGCCTCTCCTGCGCCTCGCGCGCGTCGGCGTCGTCCGCCGCCGCGGCGCGCGCGTCCGCCTGCGCCTGCTCCTCCTCGTCGGGGACGCGCGGTCCGAAGAGCGCGTTCTCGCGCGGCGGGTCGAGCGGGTGGCCGCGGTCGTCCGCGGCGTAGCGCCAGTGGCAGAGGTTGTGGTCGCGCATGAGGCGGTCGGCCGTCATGAGCGTGCCGGGCACGAGGCCGTAGAGGTCGACCGACTGCTTGCCGTAGTTCGAGCAGCTCGGCTGGAAGTCGCAGTGGAACGCCCACTGCGAGCCGAGATGGCGCTGGTAGAAGCCGATCGCCGCGTCGCCCGCGTCGACGCCGCTCGTGCACGCGGAGGGTCGCGCCGCGTCCGGCCGGGCTCAGTTCTTCTCGAAGCGCGGGTAGAGATCGACCACCGTGCCCGCCTTCAGCCGGACGCGCTGTTCCCATGGACGGTGGCCCTTCACCCTCACCACGACGGTGACGTCGGTCGCCGCGCCGCCGACCGAGGTCGAAGTGTCGAAGCCATACCCGACGAGCGCTCCGTCCACGAGGATCTCGACGTCCTGGTCCTGCACGTCCTCCATGCCGTCGGGCGAGTGGACGCGGATGCCGGTCGTCTCGATCTTGACCTGCTTGCCCTTCTTGCCGCCGCCCTCGCGACGCGGGCCGGGGTTGATCTCGATGTACTCGTCCTTCGCGACGCGCACCTGGATCAGCTTGGTCTCGCAGCCGGTCACGCGGATCTCGATCAGGTGGTCGCCCGGCTCGATCCGGACCGGCGCGTCGAACGCGCTGCCCTGCAGCTGGCCGTCGACGAGGATCTGCACCTCGACCTGGCGCGCCGTGAGGTCGTCCGGGCGGACGACGACGATGCCCTGCCCCTCCCGCTTGAGCTCGACGGCGAGCTCCTGGTAGCGGTCGGCCGCGACCTGCACGACGTCCTGCCACGGACGGCGGCCGTCGGCCTCGACGCGCAGCATGTGGGCGCCCGGCTCGGCGCGCACACGGCGCGGCTCCTGCCCGAGCGTGCCCTGGAACTGGTCGTCGAGGTAGACCTTCGCCCCCTCCGGCGAGCCGGTGAGCAGCAGCCCCTGTCCCTCGAGCGCGAGGTCGATCTTGATGCGCTGGTACATCCGCTCGTCGACGCGGATCGTGCGCAGCGTGCTGCGGTAGCCGGACGACTTGATCTCGAGCTCGTGGCTGCCCGGCGTCGTCACGACGTAGCCGCCGTCGAGCAGCGTCGAGAGCTTGCCGTCGACGTAGCACTCGTACTGCGACGGCGAGATCTCGAGGCGGGCGCCCTGGCCGGCGACCTCGAGCAGCGCGTCGATGTTCGACGGCCGGAAGCCGGTCGTGACGCTGAACGGGTGGAGGAAGCCGATCAGCGTGCAGCCGAGCGTGCACGGCGCGCAGCAGACGCGCGTGGCCGCCTCGTCGGCGTCCATCACGTCGATGTCGCGGTCGAGCACGACCTCGCGCTCGACCGGGTTGTAGCCCGCCTTCTCGATCTTGAGCGAGTGGCGGCTCACGCTGTTGGTCAGCTCGACCGAGGCGGGCGTGGTCTGCCCGCAGTCGGCGCCGTCGAGCAGGATGCGCGCCCCGCTCGGCGTCGAGTTGACCTGCACGCGGCTCGACGAGGCGCACCCGCCGAGGACGAGGAGCGCCACGCACGCCGCGACGAGCCGCGCCGCCGCGGCCGTCGAACGCGAGCCCGTGAAGTTGGAGTCCATCGCAGCACCTCTCCGAGTGAATCCGACTCGTCGCATGGCGCGTCCGTCCACGTGTTCCGGCTCACTTCCCGTCCGCGGCGGCGATGCGGATCGCACCGCCGACGCAGGTGGCGTGCAGCCGGACCTTCCGATCCTTGGCGTCGCCGCGCTCGAGGGTGCCCACGCGGGCACTCCCCTGCAGCGTGGCCTGGAAACCGGGCAGGGTGCACTCGATCTGGCCGATCGAGCTGGTCGCGTCGAGCGCGTAGGAACCGGTCGGGGGCAGCTCGAGTTCGAGCGCCCCGCCGTTCGCGACCAGGGTGAGCTCGTGCGCCGCGTCGTCGGCGGGGAGCCGCGAGGCGTGCAGCTTGACGAGGCCGCCGCTCGCGGTCGCGTCGACGCCGCCGCGCGGGTCGACGATCTCGAGCGTGCGGCTGCTGTTCTGGGCCTTCGCGTCGCCGGTCCGGGCGATGCGCACGAGCGAATAGGGGCACTTCACGTCGACCGCGCCGCCGACGTCCTCGAGCGTGGTGTCGGAGCGGTTGCCCGAGATCGTCACCTTGCCCCGGATCCGGCGCGCGTCGATCTTCCCGGCCTTGTGCTGGACCTGGACGTCGCCGCCCACGTCCGAGAGGGTGAGCGTCTCGTTCCCGCTCTCGACCGTGAGCGCGCCGCCGATCGTCACCGCGGTCACGGCGCAGAACGGCGCGACGATCCGGACGTCGCGCTCGACGTTCGTCACGGACACCGGCGCCATCGTGGTCTCGACGTCCGCGGCGCCGCACTGCGCGACGCGCACCGGGCGCGAACTGGTGCGGACGTGGGCGAGACCCAGCGCGCGCTCGATCGTCACGTCGCACGACTTGGCGGTCACCTCGACGCCGCGCTCGCAGTCGTGGACGACCACCTGGCTGAACTCGTTCCCGACGCGCACGTCTCCCTTCACGCGGCCGATCTCGACCGGCGCGAAGCGATTGCGCGCGCGCACCTCTCCGTCGCGGCCGTCGACGACGATCTTCCCCCAGCTGTTCTCGAGCTCGACGGCGCACGCCAGAGGCAGGTGCAGCGTCATCGTCGCCGCGAACGAGAGTTCGGCCGGCTTCTGGTCCTTGTCGGGGAAGAGCGAGCGTACGGTCGCGGCGCCGTTCGCCGGCTCGAGGCC
>DASRRB010000044.1:0-8295 GCA_035695985.1 Planctomycetota bacterium
CGGCCACGTCGGAGGTCTTCGCGGCGACCTCCTTCACCATCTGCGCGCCCATATTCTCGTAGGCGTCCTCGAGCTCGATCTCCTTCGCCACCGTGACGCCGTCCTTGGTGACGGTCGGCGAGCCGAAGGACTTCTGGATGATCACGTTGCGGCCGCGCGGCCCCAGCGTGGTCCGCACGGCGCGCGCGAGCTTGCGCACGCCGTTGCGGATCAGCTCGCGGGCGTCGTGGTCGTAGACGATCTTCTTGGCGCTCATGTCTGTTGGTTTCTCCGTGGTTCGTCGTCGGGGTCGCTGAAGTGCGCGACGGTCACTCGACGATCGCGAGGATGTCGCTCTCGGCGATGAGCAGGAGGTCCTCGCCGTCGACCTTCACCTCGTTGCCGGCGTAGCTGCTGAAGATGACGCGATTGCCCGCGACGACCGTGAACGGCGCGCGCTTGCCGTCGTCGAGGAGCTTGCCGTCGCCGACGGCGACCACGATCCCCTCCTTCGGCTTCTCCTTGGCGGCGTCCGGCAGCAGGATGCCGCCGGCCGTCTTCTCTTCGGCCTCGACGCGGCGGATGAGCACGTTCTCTCCGAGCGGCTTCACCCGGGTCTTGGTCGCGGTCTTCGCCATCACAGATCTCCTCTCCCAATCATTCAGGCACAGCATCCTGTCCGTCCCGGCCGGGACGCGCGAAGGATCGATCGCCTGGTTCCATGGATCCGATTCGGTTGACGCCGCAGAGCGAGGGGATCGCTCAGGCCGGCGGAAACGGTGGTTGTCGTCGCAGCAGCATCTCGAGCGAGCGGCGCAGCGCCTCGAGCCGGAAGGGCTTCGGCACGAAGCCGACGAGGAGCGCGCCCGGGTTGCCGGTCGCCTGCGCTGCTTCGTCCGCGCGGAACATCGCGAACTGCTCGCGCACCCACGTCTCGATCGAGACGTCGGACGAGACGAGCAGCGTCGGCGGGATCGCCGCGGGCCCGGCGTCGTGCAGCAGCTGCCGCAGCACCTGCGGGCCGGTGAGCCCCGGCATGTGGCCGTCGAGCACCGACACGTCGCAGAGGCGACGGCGCAGGAAATCGATCGCCTCGAGGCCGGAGCTCGCGAGCGAGACGGCGTAGCCTTCGCGCGCGAAGAACTCGCCCAGCGCCTCGCGCAGGCTCGCGTCGTCGTCGGCGACGAGCAGTCGGATCTTGGCGGTGCTTCGTGGGTCCATGGCTCGCAGGTTGGCGGGCTCCGGCGAAGCACCGATCACGCGCGATCGGGCGGTCGCCTCCCGGACGGAGGGTCCGACCCGGGGCGCGCGCCGGGGGCAAGTTCGGTGCCAAGGGCGCCCCGTCAGGCCCCGGCACTCCCCCTGTCAAACTGTCCGCGCCCCGGGTTTCGAGCAGAAGCCGCGCGTCAAATTGGCGACGATGCGGGGCCATGGCGAACCGCCCGCTCGACACGTGCCGGCTGCAGCTCCTGGTCGTGCGGCCGCTCTGCCCGCGGCGCTGGCGCGATGCGGTCCGGGCGGCGATCGCGGGTGGCGTCGACCTGGTCCAGCTGCGCGAGAAAGCGGTGCCGACGCGCGAGGTGGTCGAGGTCGCGCGCGAGCTCCTCGCGATCACCGAGCCTGCCAACGTCCCGCTCCTGATCGACGACGACGTCGCGGCGGCGCGCAAGCTCGGCTCCGCGGTCGCCGGCGTCCACCTCGGCCAGGAGGACCTGCCGGTCGAGATGGCGCGCGCGCGGCTCGGCAACGCCGCGTGGATCGGCGTCTCGACGCACGACGAGCTCGAGGTCGGCTGGTCGGAGCGCACCAGCGCCACGCACTACGGACTCGGCGCCTGCTTCGCCACGGCGACCAAGCGCGCGCACCGGCTGCTCACGTTCGAGGAGCTCACGCGCGCGCTCGCGCGCGCCAAGCGTCCGGTCTTCGCGATCGGCGGGATCACGCCCGAGAACGTCGGGATGCTGGCGCGCGTCGGCGTCACGCGCGTCGCCGTCTCCGCCGCGATCCTCGCCGCCCCCGACCCCCAGGAGGCGGCCGCGCGGATCCGCGCCGCGCTCCCCGCCTGAAGTTTTCCGCCGATGTGATTCGCGCGGCGCGGCAGCGTTCTGCCAGTTGCCGCGCGACGCGGCGGGAGGGCGGGGCGATGCACGACGAAGGACCGATCGGCGGCGAGGAGCAGCGCCGCGCGCTCCTGCGCTTCCTGCGCAGCCAGTGCGGCGACGCGCACGCGTGCGAGGACCTGGTCCAGGAGACGCTGTTGCGCGGCGTGCGCAACGCCGACCGGCTGCGCGAGGCGGCGTCGCTCTCGCACTGGCTCCTGCGGATCGCGTGGAACGTCGCCCTCGACTGGAGGAGGCGACGGGTGCGGCGCAACGAGCGGTGCGTCGCCCCCGACGAGCCCGAGCTGGTCACGCCGAGCCTCGACGACGACCCGGTCCAGTGTTCCGAGCGGGCGGGCCTGCGGCGGCGCTGGCGCCTCGACCTGCGCCGCGCGCTGCGCGGCCTCAAGCCGCGCGACCGCGTGCTGGTCATCGGCCACTACTTCGTCGGCTTTTCCTGCGCCGAGCTCGCGGTGCGCGCCGGCCTCACGCGCGCGAACGTGAAGGTCCGCCTCTGCCGTTCGCGGCGGACGCTGCGGCGGCTGCTGCCCCAGGGATTCGAGCCCGCGGCGGTCCAGAGCGAGGAGGCCGGCTCGCCCGGCCGCCGCTGGCCGCTCGCGCGAGTCGTCGGCGAGCGCTCCGGCGCGCGCGGCGACGACGAATGGGCGGAAGCGGTCTGAACGGTATCGTCCACCGCTTCCCACTCCCCAGGGATGCGTCGATGAAGGCGAAGAAGGCGTCGAGCTCGCACGTTCGATCGATTACGGGGGCCCCGTCGCGCCGCGACTTCCTGAAGGACACGACGGTGCTGACCGCGTCGCTGCTCGCGGCGCCGGCGCTCGCGCGCGGGCAGCAGGCGGCGCCGCCGCCGGCCGCCGCGCCGCCGCCGCAGGAGAAGCCGCCGACCCCGGCGCCGCCGCCTCGTCCCGAGCCGCTCGTGAAGATCGGCGTGATCGGCATCGGCGGCATGGGCCGCGGCCACTGCGAGAGCATCGTCGGCCTGCACAAGGAGGGGAAGGAGAACGTCAAGATCGTGGCCGTCTGCGACGTCTACAAGATGCGCGTCGACTCGACGGTCGAGTTCCTCTCGAAGGAGCAGGGCGACAACGGGCAGCCCTTCGCCGTGCAGGGTCACAAGGACTACCACGAGCTCCTGAAGAACCCCGACATCCAGGGCGTCCTGATCGCCGTGCCCGAGCACTGGCACGCGCAGGTCGCGATCGACGCGATCCGCGCCGGAAAGGACGTCTACCTCGAGAAGCCGATGACGCTGCGGCTCGACGACGCCTTCGCGCTCTGGCGCGAGCAGCGCGGCAGCGACCGCATCGTCCAGATCGGGACGCAGTACGTGACGCTGCCGCGCTACGCCGAGGCGCGCCGCCTCATCAAGGAGGGCGCGATCGGCCACCCGTGCAGCAGCCAGACCAGCTACTGCCGCAATTCCAAGACGGGCGAGTGGAACTACTACGCGATCGAGCCGCAGGCGGTCCCGGGCGAGAACCTCGACTGGACCATGTGGTGCGGGCCGCTCGGCCCGATCCCGTTCGACCCGCAGCTCTTCGCGCGCTGGCGCCGCTACAAGCGGACCTCGACCGGGATCATCGGCGACCTGCTCGTGCACTGGATGACGCCGATGATCTGGGCGCTCGACGTCGGCTGGCCGGTGCGCGTCTCCGCGATTGGCGGCCACTACGTCGACAAGGCGATGGAGAACCACGACCAGGTCAACATCACCGTCCAGTTCGAGGGCGAGCACACGATGGAGGTGCTCGGCTCGACCTGCAACGCGACCGGCATCGAGACGATGATCCGCGGCCACAAGGGCAACCTCTATCTCGCCGGCAACAGCTGCGAGATGCGGCCCGAGCAGATCTTCGCCGACGAGCTCGAGCCGAAGACGACGAAGTTCGAGTCGGTCCCCGACCAGGACCTGCTGCGGATGAACTGGCTCCACTGCATCCGCACGCGCGAGCAGAACCTCTCGCCCGTCGAGCTCGGCACGAAGGTGATGGTCATCGTCGACCTGGCGACCCGCTCGCTGTGGGAGGGCGGCTCCTTCGGCTTCTCGCCCGCAAGCATGACGTCATTCCGGGTCTGAGCGGCGCGGGCCGGAGCCGGGAGACGTGCCGCTCCTCGTCGCGCTCTCCGCGATGGGAACGCGCTTCGAGTTCGTCCTGGCGGGCGAGCCCGACGCGCCGCCCGTGCGCGCGCTCGCCGAAGAGGCGCTCGCGATCGTCGCGGAGCTCGACCGGCGGCTGAGCCGCTTCCGGCGCGACGGGCTCCCGGCGGCGCTCGCGCGCGCCGCGGCTGACGCCACGGCGCAGAACGGCGACAGCGACGGCACGCTGCGAGCCACGCGCGAGGAGATCGTCCTCCTCGAGCTCTGCCGGCGCGCCCACGCGCGCAGCGGCGGCGCCTTCGACCCCGCGCACCATTCCTCGCCCGATCCGGCCGCGCCCGATGCGGTGCTCGCGCCGGCGACCTTCGCGGACGTCCGGATCGTCCGGCGCGACCGCCGCGTGGGCGTGCCCGCCTGCGCCGCGCCTCTCGACTTCGGCGCGGTCGCCAAGGGCTACGCGCTCGATCTCGCGGTGCGTGCGCTCGCACGCGGCGGCGTGCGCGCCGGCCTCCTGCACGGCGGCACGAGCAGCGTCGTCGCGCTCGGCGCGCCGCCCGGCCGCGCCGCGTGGCGCGTCGCGGTGCGCGATCCCGCGGACGACGGCGAGCCGCCGCGCGCGCTCGCGACGGTCGCGCTGCGCGACGCGGCGCTCTCCGTCTCGGCGCCGCACGGCTCGACGCGCGAAGCCGGCGGCCGGCGTGTCGGCCACGTCGTCGACCCGCGCGACGGCGCGCCGGTCGAGCGGGTGCGCGTCGCCGCCGTCGTCGCGCGTCACGGAGCGACGAGCGAGGTCGCCTCGACCGCGCTCCTGGTCCGCGCGGAGCGGGCGATCCGCGCCGCCGCCGTCGACGACCCGCCCGCCCTGCGCCGGCGACTGTTCGCCTGCGCCGAGCTCCTCCCGCCGGCGGCCGCGGCGCTCGTCGCGTTCGAGGCCGGCGGCGCGCTCCACTCCGTGCTCCTCGGCTCGCACGCGGCGGTCTTTTCCGACGTCGCGGCGCCGCGCGCCTTCGCCGTGCCCTGTCCGGAGACCTCGCCATGACGCGCACCGATCGCCGCGGATTCCTGCAGCAGGTCGCCGGATCGCTCGCTGCCGTCGCGCTCGCGCCGGAGCTCCTGCCGCTGCCGCCGCCGCGGCGCGGCGCGCCGCTCGCGATCGGCGTCGTCGGCGCCGGCGGCCGCCAGGGGCGCGCGATCCTGACCGAGCTGCTCAAGTTCGAGGCGGCGAAGGTCGCCGCCGTCTGCGACGTGCGCGACGAGCGGCTGAAGCAGGCGGTGCGGCGCGCGTCGGGCGCGGCTGCCTACGCCGACCCCAAGAAGATGCTCGACGAGCAGAAGGACCTCGTCGCGGTCGTCGTCACCACGCCGACGCACCGCCACCGCGACGTGGTCGTCGACGCCCTCAAGGCCGGCAAGCACGTCTACTGCGAAGCGCCGATGGCCGCGTCGCTCGAGGACCTGAAGTCGATCGCCGCCGCCGCGCGCGAGGCGAAGACGGTCTTCCAGGCCGGCCACCAGCTGCGCTCGAACCCCGTCTACCAGCTGGCGCGCTCGTTCCTCGTGTCGGGCAACATCCGCGACGTCGTGCAGGTGCGCGCGCAGTGGCACCAGAAGACGAGCTGGCGCGTCCCGGGCGACGACCCCGAGCTCAACTGGCGCCTCGCGAAGAAGAACGCGTGCGGCCTGCCGCTCGAGGCCGGCGCGCACCAGGTCGACGTCGTCACGTGGTACCTCGGCAAGTTCCCGACCGCGGTCCGCGGCCACGGTGCGCTGCTCTCGTGGAACGACGGCCGCGACGCGCCCGACACGGTCGAGGCGTCGCTCGCCTTCCCCGACGGCGTGCGCATGCACTGGGACGCGACGCTCGCCAACTCCTTCGACGGCCAGCACGAGCTCTTCGTCGGCACGATGGGGACGATCAAGATGGCGGAGACGTTCGGCTGGCTCTTCAAGGAGGCCGACGCGCCGACGCAGGGGTGGGAGGTCTACGCCTCGCGCGAGAAGTTCCACAGCGAGGAGGGGATCACGCTGATCGCCGACGCGACCAAGCTCGCCAAGCAGGGCAAGCTGAAGGAGGGGATCGGGCTCCCGAATCCGCCGCTCTACTACGCGCTGCAGGACTTCCTGAAGAGCGTCGCCGAGGGCAAGCCCGCGACCTGCACCGCCGCCGACGGCTTCCGCGCCGCGGCGATCGCGCTGCGGATCGACGAGGCGATCGCGAAGGGCGAAGAGCTCGCGATCGGGCCCGAGCAGCTCCAGGGCTCGTGAACCTCCGCCGCGCAGCCATCGCATGAACCCGTCCGACTGGAAGCTCCGCCGCCTGCCCTTCTCGCTGCGCCTCGCGGTCGCGGCGCTCGTGCTCTGCCTCGCGATCGGCGAGGCGGCGTCGCTCTACCACCTCGTGAAGCACCACGAGAAGCGCGACGACGCGCCGGGCCTCTCGATGACCGACCTCGAAGGCGCCTACCGCGGCGTCGACCGGCCGGCGCCGCTGCGCCGCGTGCTCGACGCGCCGCACGGCCTCGCGACGCTGACCGACGCGAGGGAGCGCGCCGCCCTCGCGAAGTGGCTCGACGGAAAGCGCGTCAACGACGAGTACGACAGCGTCGATGCAGGGGACGTCGCGCCGGCGGAGATCCTCGCGCGCCGCTGCGTCGCCTGCCACGCGCGCCAGCCGAAGGACGTCGCCGGCGCGAAGGGGATCGGGGCGACGCTCCCGCTCGAGTTCTGGGACGACGTCGCGAAGGTCGCGTTCGAGAAGAAGGTCGACCCCGTGCCGGTCGCGATCCTCGCCCTCTCGACGCACGTGCACGCGCTGACGCTGCCGCTCGTCGCGTTCATGGTCGGCGCGCTCGCGCTCGCGACGCGCTGGCCGGGCCGCGCGCTGCGCGGGCTCGTCTGCCTCGGCTGCGTCGGCCTCTTCGTCGACCTCGCGAGCTGGTGGCTCGCGCGCGGCGACGTGCCCGCGCTCTCCGCGATCTCGGGCGCGCTCTTCGTCCCGCTGCTCGTCGCGGGCGGCGCGCTCTTCAGCCTCTCGCTCGCGCTGCAGCTCGCGCTCGTCCTCCTCGACCTCCTGCTGCCGCTCCGCGCCGCGCCGCCCCGCGCGCCGCCGGGAAGTTGATTGCACCGGTCGGAGCGCCGGCCCAAACTCCCGCCCCATGTCGAAACCAGCCAACGGCTCCGGCGGCGAGCGCGGCGACGCGAAGAAGCGCAAGGTCACGACGCTGCGCCTGCAGGAGATGAAGGAGCAGGGCGAGCGGATCGCCTGCCTCACCGCCTACGACTTCGTGATGGCGCGCCTCCTCGACGAGGCGGGCATCGACGTGCTGCTGGTCGGCGACTCGGCCGGCATGGTCTTCGGCGGCCAGGACACGACCATCTCGGTCACGATGCCGCAGATGCTCTACCACGCCACCGTGGTCGCGCGCGCCGTGAAGCGCGCCCTCGTCGTCGGCGACCTGCCCTTCATGTCGTACCAGGCGAGCGTCGAGGAGGCGCTGCGCAACGCCGGCTCCTTCATGAAGGAGGCGCTGGTCGAAGCGGTCAAGCTCGAGGGCGGCGAGGGGATCTGCCCGACGGTCCGCCGCATCGTCGACGCGGGCATCCCGGTGATGGGCCACCTCGGCCTCACGCCGCAGTCGATCCACAAGTTCGGGACCTATCGCACGCGCGGCACCACGGACGAGGAGGCCACGCAGATACTCGCCGATGCACGGGCGCTGCAGGATGCCGGCGTCTTCGCGATCGTGCTCGAGAAGATCCCGGCCGAGCTCGCGCGCGAGATCACGGCGGGCGTCAAGGTCCCCACCATCGGCATCGGCGCCGGCCCGGGCTGCGACGGACAGATCCTCGTGACCCACGACATGCTCGGGCTCTTCACCCGTTTCCGGCCGCGCTTCGTCCGCCGCTATGCCGAGCTCGGCGCCGCGATGCAGGAGTGCTTCCGTCGCTACTGCGAAGACGTGAAGGGCGCCTCCTTCCCGAGCGACGACGAGAGCTACTGGCGGAGCGAAGGAGGCGGCGACGCGCCGTGACCCTGCGGCACCGCCCCGGGAGCACTGGCCGCCGCCCTTCACGCGGCACCACCACGTTTTCCGCGGA
>DASRRB010000045.1:0-2168 GCA_035695985.1 Planctomycetota bacterium
TCGTCGGCGCGAGCAGCCATCGACACCTCTTCGTCCGGGGGAGGCTACCTTGTCGACCTCGGCGGTCCGCGCCGAGGGGCGGAGGGAAGCGCCGTTGGACGCGTGGCGTGAGCGGGCCTGGATCGCGGCGGCGGCCCTCCCGTGGGCGGCGCTCTCGCTCCTCCTCGTCGGGCGGCTCAAAGTCGGCCGGCGCTGGCGCACCGGCGACACGCGCAAGCTCTTCCACGTCCTGATCTTCGGAGGAGCCGCGCTGGTCCAGGGGCGGGCGGGGTTCGGCGGGACGCTCGCGTACGGCGTCGCGGTGTCGGCCGCGATCGCGGTCGTCGTCGTGCGCGGGACGTTCGGGCCGCCGCTCGCGTCGCCCGGCTACGAGGCGCTGGCGCGGGAGAGCGACGCGCCGCACCGCACCTGGTACGTGGTCGTGCCGTGGTTCGCGACCGCGCTCGGCGGCGTCGCCGCGAACCTCCTCTTCCCGCAGCACGCGACGTTCGGGTACTTGGCGGTCGGGCTGGCGGACGCGGTCGGCGAGCCCGTCGGGATCCGATTCGGGCGCCACCGCTACCGAGTGCCGCTGCCCGCGAAGGTCGTCGCGACGCGCAGCCTCGAGGGCTCGGCGGCGGTCTTCGTGGCGTCGGGGCTCGCGGGGGCGATCGCGCTGCGCCTCTCCGGCGCGCCGCTCGACGGGGCGATGCTGGACGGGGCGACGCTGTTGCGCCTTTCGCTATTCGCGGCGGCCTGCACGCTGGTCGAGGCGGCGGCGCCGCACGGCTGGGATAACTTCGTCCTGCAGGTGGCGGCGAGCGCGGCGGCGATGGGACTCTTTCCGGGAGCGGCGACGCACGGGTGAGCGAGGAAGCGACGGTTCCGGGCGCCGAGACGGACGCGACGAATGCGTTGCGTGCGGCGACGCCGGCGCCGGAGCCCGCGCCGGTCGGCAGCGCGTGGACGGGAGGGCAGTGGAGCTTCGTGCGGGCGGTCGTCGGAGCCGGCACGATCGTGCGGATCGTCGAATCGGCGATCACGAGAGGGACGAGCGATGCGACCACGATCACGGTCGCGGGGCTCGGAGTGGTCGCCGCGATCGCGCTCACGCTCGGCGCCTGGACGCGCGTCGCGGCCGTCGCCCTGCTCGCGCTGCAATGGAAGACGACGCCGTCGTGGCTGGTCTACAACACCGTCCGCGACCTGCCGCTGCTCGCGTTCGTGCTGGCGCCGGCGGCGCCGTTCGGCTCCTTCGCGGCGCGCGGGCGCGTCGATCCCGACGGCGGATGGCGGCTGCCGGCCTTCGTGTTCAAGATCTCGTGGTACTGCATCGGGCTGCTCGCGCTGGTCCACGTGGTGCGGCCGTTCCTGTTGGAGAGGCACGCGACCGTCGGCGAGATCCTGATCGCCGTCTCCGGCGCTCTCTTCGTGGCGCTCGCGCCGTTCCCCCAGACGCGCCCCATCGCATGGATCCAGCACTTCGTCGCCAATGCCCTCCTCTTCGCGTTCCTCACGCTCGGAGAGGACTGGATCGACGTCGACATGAGCCTCGCCGTCCTGTCGACCTTCCTCCTCCTGTTCGACCCGTCCTGGTTCCCGCCGCAGCGCACGGCCGCTCCCGAGCTCGTCTTCTTCGACGGCCACTGCGGCCTCTGCCACCGGCTCGTGCGCTTCGTGCTGGCGGAGGACCGGGAAGGGCTGTTCCTCTTCTCCACGCTGCAGGGCGAGAAGATCCAGACCGTGCTCGACGAGGCGACGCGCGCGCGGCTGCCCGACAGCGTGGTCGTGCAGGATTCTCAGGGGCGCGTGCTCGTCAAGTCGGCGGCGGTCGTCCACGTCTACGAGCGGCTCGGCGGGATCTGGCGCGTGGTCGCGCTGCTGCTGGGCGTGATCCCGACGGCGCTGCGCGACCTCGGCTACGACTTCGTCGCGAAGGTGCGCCACCAGGTCTTCGCGCGGCCGGCCGAGTCGTGCCCGCTGATGCCGCCGAGGCTCAAGGACCGCTTCGTCGCATGAAGGTCATCTTCATTCCCGCGCTCGCGCTCACCGCCGCGACGCTCCTGATCGCGCTGCTGGTCTGGCTCGGCTTCAAGCTCGCGCACCGGCCGTTCGAGCGCTTCTGGCCGCGCGTGCTCTGGATCCACCTCGGGCTGCTCGTGCTGCACACGGTCGTCGTCGTGCCGGTC
>DASRRB010000046.1:0-37536 GCA_035695985.1 Planctomycetota bacterium
CCGAGCTGGTCGGCAAGGACCTCGACGAGGCGCGCGACTGGGTCAAGGAGGCGGGGCTCAAGCTCTCGCTGCAGCCCGAGTTCAAGGACCCCAACAAGGCCAACCGGGTGATGCGCCAGAAGCCGGACGCCGGCGAGGACGTGGTCGAGGACGAGACGATCGTCGAGCTGTTCTACGAGCCGCCGCTGCGCCGCATCCCCGACCTGAAAGGCAAGAAGGCGACCGAGGCGACGGCGGCGCTGCACGACCTCGGGCTCGTCGCCGCCGTGACCCAGCAGGACAAGGACCGCGCGAAGGCGGGGACGATCATCAGCCAGGAACCGGCTCCCGGCCAGCTCACGCAGGAGGGGAGCACGGTCAACCTCGTCGCGGAGAAGGGGCGGATCCAGATGCCCGTCGTGTTGCTCAAGTCCGTCGAGGAGGCCAAGAAGATCCTCGCGGAGGCCAAGCTCTCGAACGTGAAGGTGCAGCCGCCCGACCTCTTTCCTGCGGCCTTCGACAATTCCGTCGGCCTGGTCGGCATGCAGAACCAGCCGAAGGACACGCCGGTGAGCGAGGACGATCCGATCCTGCTCACGCCGATCGGGCGCGCGGTCGAGGTCCCCAGCGTCCGGGCGGGGACGAAGTACGAGGACGCGGCGAAGGCGATCGCGGCCGCGAAGCTCAACGCCATGCAGTCCTTCGAGACGCCGACCGCGCAGGAATTGGAGTTGGGGCGCCTGAACACGGTGAAGCGCACCGTGCCGGCCGGCGGCCAGCGCGCGCTCGAAGGTTCGAACGTGGTGGTCGTGGTCCCTGGAACGGGCAAGCGGATCAACTGGGACGCCCTCGAGAAGACCAAGCTGCTCCAGGATCCGGCGATCTTGCCGAAGGCGGGCATCAACCGGTCGAACCTGCGGCAGCAGTGACGAGCGGCGCGGCGCGCGGTCGCGACTCGAGGAGGCGGTGATGGAGAGCAAGAAGGGCGCGTTCGTCGTCCTCGGGCTCCTGCTCGTCGTCGCCGTCGTGCTCCTGGTGGTCTGCGCGAAGCGGGACGGGGGCGATCGGAACTTCGACGAGACGTTGAAGAGCTGGAAGAGCGGACTCCTCGCGAAGTTCGCGAAGAGCCAGGAGCTCGCGGTGAGCGACCTCTCTCCCAACCCGTTCGACGCGAAGGGCGAGCTCACCGTCTCCTCTGTCCCGCTCGAGTGCACGGTGAAGACGAGCAAGCGCGCCGTGCGCAGCGCGACGCTCGAGCTCGCGGGACCGGGGACGGTCGACGTGAGCTTCGTCGCCAAGCGCGACGGGCGCGACCTCAAGGGCCACAAGAAGCTGTCGCGCTCGTCGGCGAGCGGGGAGAAGGAAGACAAGGCGAGGATCGTCCTCTCCGTCTTCGAGGGCGGCGGCACGCTGACGATCACGAACCTCGGCGGCCCCGCCTCCACCGCGCTCCTGCGGTGGAAGGTGGAGTGACGGGGGCCACGCATGGGCACCGCCGACCTCGTCGATCGCTTCCGGCTGCCGTGGTTCGTCGCCGCCCTCGTCCTCTTCGTGCTCGCGCTGCTCGTCGACGTGGTCGGGCCGAGCGTCCTCCCTCCGGTGCCCAAGGGCGGCGGCAGCGTCGAAGGCGCGATGTCGAAGGCGCTCGCCGGCTCGGGCATGTCGGACGACGAGATCAAGGACGCGAAGAAGAGCGCGAGCGACCTGCCGAGCGACGCGCCGGGGCTCGGCCTCGCGTTCCTCGCGCTGCTCGACGGCCTGGTGGTCTACTCGGTCCTGCTGATGGCGCTCGCGCTGCTCCTGCCCGACCGCGTCCAGGGGCGCCTGCAGGGGATCCTGTCGCTGATCGTCTCGCTGGTCGGGGTGATCGGCTCGATCATCCTCGTCATCGTCGCCTTCGTCCTGCTGATGGTGATGGTCGCGATGTTCCTGGCGGTGCCGTTCGGGACGATCGCCTACCTCGCGATCTACGGCTCGTTCAACACCGGCGGCGCGACGGCGGTCCTCGGCGTGCTGATGATCCTGAAGCTCGCCGCGTGCGTCTGCCTCCTGATCGCCCACCCCCGCTTCCTGCAGAACAAGGGGCTCGTCTTCCTGATCCTGACGGCGCTGCTCGGCCAGTTCGTGCTGACGATCCTGCACGCAATCGTCCCGGGCATCCTCTGCAGCATCACCGACACCCTCGGCGCGATCGTGATCGCCGTGCTCGCGCTCATCTGGCTGGTCGTGATGCTCGTCTTCTCGGTGATCTCGCTCGTCAAGGCCGTCGTCTGACGAGCGTCGGTCGTCCGACTCCTGCGGCGACCGCCCGCCCTACTTCGCGCCGGGTCCCGAAGTCCCTTCGACGAGGCCGCTCACCTCCATGACGACCGGCTGGATGAAGAACGAGATCGGCGGGAACACCCACCAGTAGTACGACTTGTCGGTCTGCTCGATGTTGATCCGCTTCGCGTTGCGCGAGCTCGCCTCGGCGGTGAACTCGCGGACGGCCTTCTCGATCGAAGCGTCGCCGAGGAGCGGGAAGACGAAGAGGCCGTGGAGCGCGTAGGCCGTCGTCTGCTGGTACTCGGCCGGCACCCCGCGGATGTCGAGGACGCCGCTCCAGGCGGTGCAGTGGGAGTGCGTGGTGCAGCCGCCGAGGGAGGCGAGGGCGAGGAGGGCGGCGAGGAACGGACGCTTCGATCGCATGAGGGAGGCTCCTTCGTGCGCAGCGCACGGCCGCGCGGTCGCGCGAGTGTAGGCGCGGCCGTCCGCGGCCGCTCGGCCCCGGCGTCGCTCGCACTCGGCCGCGCCGCGCGGCATGATCCCGCCGACCCGTTCAGGAGGAGCTCCGCGCAGCGCGGCGCGCGAACGGGATGGCGACCCGCGGACGGGTCAGGCGAGGAGTCGAGCGATGAGGTCGAAGCGTCTGGGGCTGGCGGTCGTCGTGCTCGTGACCGCGGCGTGCGCGACCAACGCGGGCGTCTGGAACGACAGCTACGCGAACATGGACCAGAAGCTCCTGCGCACGGAGGTCGAGAAGACGCTCCACGCCGACGCGTGGACGACCCGCGAGGAGAACAACCTCCTGATCGGCGAGAAGAAGGACGGCGCCGGACACGTGACCGCGGCGATCTTCACGTTCCAGGGGGCCGACAAGAGCAGCTCCTTCGAGCTGACCGGCAAGAGCGGCCACGTCGTGAACTGGCTGACCTTCGGGATCCTCGGCGCCGCGACCAAGCGCAAGGCGGTGGCGTCGTGCACCGGCTTCGTCGAGAAGTTCCAGGCCGACCACCCGCAGAAGAAGTGAGCGCGGGCCGGGGAGCTCAGGCGGGGACGGAGGCGGGGCGGCGCTCGAAGCGGGCGCGCTGGTGCGCGCAGGCCAGCGCGTCCTCGCGCCAGATCAGGTCGTCGCGCAGGAGGCGCTCGAGCGAGTCGTCGAGGCGGTGCATGCCGCGCGACTTGCCGCCCTGGATCGCGTTGGCGATCTCGTGCGAGCGGCCGTCGCGGACGATCGCGGCGATCGCGGGCGTCGCGACCATGAGCTCGGTCGCCGGGATGCGCCCGCCGCCCTTCTTCTTCTTGAGCAGCACCTGGGAGAGGACGCCGGTGAGGCTCTCGGCGAGCATCGCGCGCACCTGCGCCTGCTCCGCGACCGGGAAGACGTCGACGATGCGGTCGACCGACTGCGCCGCGTCGTTGGTGTGCAGCGTGGCGTAGACCAGCATCCCGGTCTCCGCCGCGGTGAGCGCGGCGCGCATCGTCTCGACGTCGCGCAGCTCGCCGACCTGGAGCACGTTGCAGTCGGCGCGCAGCGCGTCGCGCACGCCGGTCGCGAAGTCGGGCACGTCGTCGCCGACGGCGCGCTGCTGGATGACCGAGACCTGGCTCTTGTGCACGAACTCGACCGGGTCCTCGAGCGTGATCACGTGGCACGCGTGCTGGTGGTTGATCACGTCGATCAGCGCGGCGAGCGTCGAGCTCTTGCCGGAGCCGGTCGCGCCGGTGACGAGCACGAGGCCGCGGCGCACGTGCGCGAGCTGCTCGACCTCGCGCGGCAGGCCGAGCTCGGCGAGCGTGCGGATGCGCGCGTCGATGCGGCGCATCGCGGCGGAGAGGCCGGCCGCGTCGCGGAAGAAGTTGGCGCGGTAGCGCGTGCCGCGCTCGTCGACGCACGCGCAGTCGACCTCGCCGTCGCCCGCGAGGCGCTGGCGCTGGACGTCGGTCAGCAGCTTCTCGACCGTGCGCGCGAGGTCGGCCTCCGACGGCGCCGGCATCCCCTCGAGGACGGTCACCTCGCCGTCCACGCGCACGCGCGGCGTCTGGCCGCTGCGCAGGTGGACGTCGGAGGCCTCGAGCGCGCCCGCGGCGCGGAAGATCGCGTGCAGGTCGAACACGGGGAGCTCCTCAGGCGACCTGCGGGATGAGGTCGGGGTCGGCGGCGCGCGCGCGCGCCTCGTCGGCGGAGATGCGGCTCGCCTTGACGAGCGCCGCCAGCGACTCGTCCATCAGGCACATCCCCTCGCGCCGGCCCATCTGGATCACGGCCGGGATCTGGAACATGCGGTCCTCGCGGATGAGGTTCGCGACCGCGGGGTTCACGTGCAGGATCTCGGCGGCGAGCACGCGGCCGGTGCCGTCGACCGACGGCACGAGCTGCTGGCAGACGATGGTCCGCAGCACGTTGGCGAGCACGGTGCGCGCGTGCTCGCGCTGCTGGATCGGGAACTGGTCGAGGATGCGGTGGATCGTGCGGTCGGCGCTGCTCGTGTGCAGCGTCGCGAGCACGAGGTGGCCCGTCTCCGCGGCGGTGAGCGCGATCGAGGCGGTCTCCCGGTCGCGCATCTCGCCGATCACGATCACGTCGGGGTCCTCGCGCAGCGCGCCGCGCAGCGCGCTCGCGAAGTCGCGCGTGTGGGCGCCGACCTCGCGCTGCGAGAAGAGCGCCTTCTTCGACTCGAAGCGGACCTCGATCGGGTCCTCGATCGTGACCACGTGGACGGCGCGCGTGGCGTTGATCGTCTGGAGCAGCGCGGCGAGCGTGGTCGACTTGCCCGACCCGACGGCGCCGGTGATCAGCACCAGCCCCTGCTCGAGGCGGCAGACCTGCTGCAGCTGCGGCGGCAGGCCGAGCGTCGAGAAGTCGCGCGCCTGGTCCGGGATCGCGCGCAGGACGCCGGAGACGGCGCGGCCGTGCGCGCCGCCGTGCTCGAAGAGGTGGAGGCGGAAGCGGCCGGCGCGCGGATCGACCAGCGCGGCGTCGAGGCTGCGCTTCGCCTCGAACTCGCGGCGCTGGTCGGGCGGGAGCGCGTCGACGAGGAGGTCGCGACAGCGCTCGCTCGTGAGCGGCGGCACCTCGAGATCGCGCAGCACGCCCTCGATGCGGACGATCGGAGGCCGGCCCGGGGTCAGGTGGAGGTCGGAGGCGTGGAGCTCGCGCGCGACGCTCAGGTAGTCGCCGAGCGGCCGCCCCGCGAGGCGCTGCGCCATCGTCTCCGCGCCCGCGGCGGCGACCTGCGCCGCGTCGAGCTTGCGCTGCTGGACGCGCAGGATCCCGCGCAGGCTGCTCTCGTCGACGATCCCCTGCGCGGAGAGCAGGTCGCCGAGCCGCTTGCGCGGAACGCCGCGGCGCTGCGTCTCGAGCGCGCTCTTGAGCTGCGCCTCGGTGACGATGCCGAAGTTGACGAGGAGTTGGCCGAGGAGGACGGGTTGCATGGGAGACCCCGTACCCCGAGTCGGCTGAATGGAAAGGTGCGACTCAAGCCGGCATCCGTCGCTCGGAACTCATTTCCGGCGCGGCGCGGCGCTGGACGGCGCAGCGGCTCAGCGATCGGAGCAGGGAGCGCGCAGGCCGGCGAGCGCGGCGGGCGCAGGATCGGCCGCGGGCGCGGCGGCGCTCCAGACGTCGCAGCCGGGGAAGGACGCGGCGAAGCCGTACCAGCGGCCCCACACCGCGAACGGCGCGGCGGCGGCGTCGACCGCCTGCGCGCGCCCGAGCCCGCGGCCGTCCTGGTCGACGCGCACGTCGGCGCGGCCGACGCGGTCGACGAAGGGCCCGCCGCGCTTGGCGAGCTCGCTCGCGGGATAGAAGCGGGCGCAGCCGCCCGCGACGACGCCCAGCCCGAGCTCGAGCTCCTCGCGCCGCTCGTCGGGATGGCCGAAGGTGCGCCGGAACCAGGGCGGCATGTAGCCGGCGGGCCGGCGCGCGAGCTTCTCGACGCCGGCGATCCACATCCGGCCGTAGAGCGACGTGTCGGCGCGCACGAGCTCGAGCCCGGGTCGCGCCGCGCGCGCTTCGACGGCGCGCATGCGCGCCACCGGAAACCTCGCCATCGTCTTGCCGGCGAGCGGGCCCGCGAGCGCCTCGCCCGTGAAGATGTTCCAGTACGAGCCGGTCTCGTCGTCGCGCAGCAGCACGACGCCGTTCGACAGTCCGCCCGCGCTCACGTGCAGCGTGCGGCCGTCGACGACCGGCGTGAGCGCGACCGCCGAGTCGCAGACGACGCAGTAGGCGAGCGCGATCGGACGGCCGCCGAGCGTGCCCTCGGCGACGTGGTGGTACGACATCTCGCTCAGGACCAGCGCGCGCGCGTCGCCGTCGCGGTCGAGGATGACGAGCTCGGTGTCGTCGGCGAGGTCGTCGGCGTCGACCTCGGCGAGCTTCGTCCCATGGTCGGGCAGCCGGAAGCGCGGGAACTCGTCGGCCTCGCCGAGGATCGCCTTCTCCGTTCCGCGCGGCGTCTGGAGGGTCGTCGCCGGCGTGAAGAGGCCGGGCATGCAGGCCGTGGCGGACGTGGCGAGCAGGGCGACGGCGAGACGGGGGAGGAGTCCAGGGTGCATGGCGGGGGCGCGGCCTTGGCAACGGATGTACCGGGCGGAGCTTCCCGCGAAGCGTCCCGACGGGTCGAAGGAAGTTCCCGTCCGGCCCTGGCCCCGCGGGACGGTGCGCCCCGCGAGTGGGGCGTCGGGGCCCAAGATTCCTCCATTCCGGCCTCTCGTCAACGCGGCCGGGCACAGATCTCCAATGTGAGGAGGTTGAGCGCCGTGGCGTAGACGCGACCGCCGATGCCGCTCCATGCGTCGGCCGGCGGGAAGGAGCCGGCGCCGTCGCCCTGATTCGACTGGTGGGCGACGAGCTCGGTCGCGACGCCCGTCTTCCACGCCGTCCACGCGTCGCCGCCGGCGAGCATCAGTCCGCGCGTCGCGAAGTACCAGTAGTAGAAGTCCGTCGTCGCCCCCTTCTCGTCCCACTTCGACGGCTGCGCCGCGATCAGCGCGACCTGCTTCGGGACGAGCGCGTCGCCGGCGCCCGCGACCGACAGACGCGCGTTGAGGGAGATCGCCGTCAGGCACTCCGACGACTGCGCGGGGAAGCGCTCCATCGCGTCGGTCGTGCGCGCCGTGAAGCCTCCCTTCTGCTGGTATCCGGTCCGGCCCGTCGTCGGTTCGGTCATCTCGTCGAGGTAGGCGAGCCCGCCTTTCAATTCGTCGGTGAGCGGCGCCACGACGACGCCCGCGGTGTGCGCGCCCGCGAGGACGACGACGATCAGGCCGGTGAGCGAGGAGTCGTTGTCGCCGTCGCGCACGCCGTAGCGCCAGCCGCGGTAGGGGTTGCGCGCCTTCAGCAGGTAGTCGACCGCCTTCCTGGCCGGCTCCTTCCAGCGCGCGACCGGCTCGAGTCCCGCCGCGTCGACGAGCGCGAGCGTCGCGTAGACGTGCTCGTAGTGGGCGTGCGAAGAGAGCGGGCCGGGCGTCCGGATCAGGCCGCTCTTGCCGTCCTGCTTCGCGACGAGCCAGTCGAGGGCGCGCGTCGCGGCGGGGCGCAGCTTCTCGTCGCCCACGCCGAGCAGCGCCTCGGCCGCGAGCGCGGTGACGCCGACGTCGTACTTCGAATCGCCGTGGCCGGTGCAGGTCGCGTCCTTGCAGCGCGCGTCGAAGGCGGCGGCGCTCCAGCGGCCGTCCTCCTCCTGGTGGCGGAGGAGCCAGTCGACGCCGGCGCGGACCGCCTCGACCGTCGTGTCGGCGGCGCGCGGCGCGGCCGCGGAGGGTGCACCCGGCGGCTCCTGCGCGGACGGCGGCGCGCCGCGCGCGGCGAGTGCGACGAGCAGCGCGGCGGCGGCGGCGCCCGCGGCGAGGCGCGCGCGCGGCGTCATGCGGGAGGCGGCCGGCGTCGGATCGACGATGCGGAGCAGGCGGTGCTTCACGGTGCGACCTCCACTGGAAAGGGCGAGCACTTCGGCCGGCGCGCGGCTCGACCGCTCGATCAACCGCAGCAGCGCCTCGGCGCAGGCCGGGCGCGCCGCGACCGGGAGCCCGGACAGCGCGGCGTCGTCGCAGGCGCGCTCGCGCTCGTGTGCGAGGCGGGCGCCGGCGATCCACGCGGTGGGGTGGAAGAAGGCGGCGATGCGCACGAGGCGCTCGAAGAGCGCGAGGCGCGGGTCGCGCCGGCGGACGTGGGCGAGCTCGTGCAGCAGCACGAAGGTCATCCCGTCGTCGCCCGCCGTCTCACGCAGGCCGCGCGGCAGCACGACGACCGGCCGCAGGACGCCGCAGGTCGACGGCGCCGGCAGCTCGTCGCTCACGACGAGCGGCGGCAGCTGGCGCAGCCCCGCGCGGCGCGCGAGTTCTGCGGCCGGGAGCGGCAGCTCGGAGTCCGGCAGCGCGGGCGCGCGCCGCAGCGCCGCACGCGTCCGACCGTGGCTGCGCGCGAAGCGGACGAGCAGCGCGAGGACGACGGCGAGCCAGACGACCAGGAGGATCGCCGCCGCCGTCGGCCGACGATCCGGCGCGGAGGCGCGGTCGAGAGCGGCCGGGACCGTGCGCGCGGAGATTTCGCTCCGCGCATCCGTCGCCGTCGCGTCGGGGAGCGCGCGCGGCGCCTGCAGCGACGGCGGCCGCGGACCGAATTCGAACGGCGCGAGCGCCGCGGCGACGCGCCACGGGATCCACGCCGCGGGGACGAGCCGCTCGACCGGCAGCGCCAGTACGGCGAGGGCCGCCAACCAGAGCGCACTCTGAAAATGGGGGGCGCCCCGGCCGCGGCGCACGCAGTGCAGCAGCAGCACGACCGCAGCGACGGGCAGCAGGACGACGAGCCCCGCCTCCGCGCGCTCGCGCAGGAACGCGAGCCACGCCGCGGCCAGCGCGGCGATCGCGTCGAGCGCGGCGCTCACCGGGCACGCCCCTTCCTCGCGTCGAGGAGCGCGCGCAACTCGGCGATCTCCTCGGCGCCGAGGCGGCTGCGCTTCACGAGGTGGACCAGCAGCGGACCGGCGAGGCCGTCGACCGCGTGCTCGAGCAGCGAGTCGGCCGCGCGCTGCAGCGAGGGGAGCGCCGACTCGACCGGCTCGTAGAGGAAGCTGTTGCCGACGCGCGTCGCCTTCAGGTGGCCCTTGTCGACCAGCCGCTTGAGCAGCGTCTTGACCGTGCTCGGCCGCCAGTCGTGGGCGGCGGCGGCGTGCGCGATCACGTCGCGCGCCGCGGCGCGCCCGCGCCGCCAGACGAACTTCATCACCTTCCACTCGGCAGGGGCGAGGGCGTCGGGGGCGGAGTCGGCCACGGCGTTCTCCCGGGGGCCTCGGCAGGTCGTCGTCGCGGGTCGTCTACAAACGTAGACGTTCGGCGGTGGCTGTCAACGAACGGCCCGGCGATCGGTTCACCGCGCCGTCCTACAATTCCGCGCCCCGCAGGCACTCCCCGTCCCGCCGGCGCCCTCCCGCCGGCCGCTCCCGGAGGTCGATCGATGCCGTTCGCGCCGAGCCTCGTCCTCTTCGCACTCTTCAGGCAGGGCGGCGCGGATGCGCCCGCGCGCGACGTCCCGCCGGTCGGCGACGGGCTCTTCTCCGCCGACGAGTTCAAGCGCGACCTGCAGACGCTCTCCTCGGACGAGTTCGAGGGGCGAGGCATCGGGAGCGCCGGCGAGGAAAAGGCCGTCGCCTACCTCTCCGCGCAGCTCGCCGCCGCCGGCTGGAAGCCGGGCGTCGCGAACTCCTTCGAGCAGAAGGTCGAGCTCCTGCAGTTCGACCCGGCGCGCGCGCCCGAGCTCTCGGTGGGCGGGAAGTCGCTCGCGCCGCTCACGGAGTGCGTCGTCTTCTCGCACCGGCAGGAGCCGTCAGTGTCGGTGGCCGACGCGCCGCTGCTCTTCGTCGGCTACGGCTGCACCGCGCCGGAGTACCGCTGGGACGACTACAAGGGCGTCGACTGCAAGGGCAAGGTCCTGCTCATGCTGGTCAACGATCCGCCGCTCGCGGACGAGCGCTTCGGCGGGCCGGCGATGACCTACTACGGGCGCTGGACCTACAAGTTCGAGGAGGCGGCGCGCCGCGGCGCGGCGGGCGCGATCCTCGTCCACGAGACCGAGGCGGCCGCCTACCCGTGGGAGGTCGTGCGCAATTCGTGGGGAGGGACGAGCTTCTACCTCGTGCGCGAGGACCGTGGCGCGTCGCGCTGCGCGTTCGAGGCGTGGATCGGCCGCGACGCCGCGTTCGCGCTGCTGCAGCGGGCGGGCAAGGATCTCGGCGCGCTCAAGGCGGCGGCGGCGACCGACGCGTTCCAACCGGTCGATCTCGGCGTGACGGTCGCGTGCGCGCTCGAGCGGAAGATCGCGCCGCTGCGCTCGCGCAACGTGGTCGGCGTGCTGCCGGGCGGCGCTCCGGCGGGCGCGGAGCGCGGCGCGCCGGGAAGCGACGACTGGCTGGTCCTGTGCGCGCACTGGGACCACCTCGGCAAGGACGACGCGCTCGACGGCGACCGCATCTACAACGGCGCGATCGACAACGCGAGCGGCTGCGCCGGGATCCTCGCGCTGGCGCGCGCCCTCGCGCGCGCGCCCGAAAAGCCCAGGCGCCCGACGCTCGCCCTCTTCGTCACGGGCGAGGAGCGCGGGCTGCTCGGCTCGCAGTGGTACTGCGACCACCCCGTCGTCCCGCTCGAGAAGACCGCGGCGATGATCAACCTCGACGGCATGAACGTGCTGGGGCGCACGCGCGACCTCGCGGTGATCGGGATGGGACAGACGACGCTCGAGGACCTGCTCGGCGACGCCTTGAGCGCGCAGCGGCGCCGCCTCGTCCCCGACCCGATGCCGGAGCAGGGCCGCTTCTTCCGCAGCGACCAGCTCTCCTTCGCCCGCAAGGGGGTGCCGGCGCTGTACGTCAGCGGCGGCCTCGACTTCCCCGACCGGCCCGAAGGGTGGGGGGCCGCGCAGCGCAAGCGCTACACGGCCGACCTCTACCACAAGGTGAAGGACGAGTTCGACCCGGCGTGGAACTACGACGGGACGCTCGAGGACCTCGCCGCCCTCTACTCCGTCGCGCGCCACGTCCTCGACGACGCGGCGCGACCCGAGTGGCGCGCCGGGTCCGAATTCCGCGCGCTGCGTCGCGCGCCCGCGGCGCCGGCGGCGCCCGCCGGACGGTGACCGTCGCGCGCCCCGCGCCGCGCGGTTTGCCCCTCCACTTCCGCGCGCCGCGACCCGGCGCTAGACCGCTTCGTCCCGCTCCAGGAAAAGGACCGGCGCGTCGCGCGTAACGGAACGGCGTGAGTCGAGTCGTATCCGGCCGACGTGCCCCGACAGGCGAGGAGAGGATCCGATGGACATGCAGATGCCCAAGCCCGGCCCCCAGCACCAGCAGCTCGCGAAGCTCGCGGGCACGTGGACGGGCGAGGAGAAGATGATGCCGTCGCCGTGGGAGCCGAAGGGCTGCACCGGCATCGGCAAGGTGAGGAACACGCGCGCGGTCGACGACTTCGTCGTGGTCCAGGACTACGAGCAGACGCGCGACGGCAAGGTCACCTTCCGCGGCCACGGGATCTTCACCTGGAACGACGCGAAGAAGTGCAACGAGCTGGTCTGGACCGATTCGATGGGCGGCACGCTCCAGATCTTCGCCGGCCACTGGAAGGGCGACGTGCTCGAGATGCTGAACGAGGGGCCGCAGGGCAAGACGCGCTGCTCGTTCGACGTGAGCGGCGGCGGCTACAAGTTCCTCATGTCGATGTCGCAGGACGGCAAGACGTGGGCGCCGATGATGGAAGGCAAGTACAAGAAGAGCTGACCGGCCGACCGGCCGCGGAGTCGGGCGCGCGAGCGGGCGAAGGCCCGCTCGCCGCGTTTCCGGCCGAACCTATTCGAGCCCCGCGTCGGGCGGGTCGGCGGGCGGCGTCATGCGCGACGGCGCCTTGCCGCGGTGGCGCGTCCCCTCGGAGTCGGCGGAGAGCAGCAGCGCGCCGAAGCCGACGATCGCGGCCGGGACGAGCGGGATCAGGCTCGCGAGCAGATAGGTCGACCACGCCGAGCGCGACGCCCCGCCGAGCAGAGCCGCCGCCATCTGCGCGACGACGACGAGCGGGACCAGGAAGACGGTGAAGCGCGAGATGCGGCCCGGCGCGCCCGCCGCCGGGTGCGGCGCGAAGGACTCCCGCCCGCGCCGCCGCGCCAGCACGAACGCGAAGCCGAGGAGCGCGCCGCCGATCACCGCCGGCGCGCCGACCTGCAGCACGACGGCGTAGCGCGACGTCGTGCCGTCGAGCTGGAGCGCGTTCATGTGCCGGATCGCGATCACGCCCATCCCGACGCCGGCGGCGACGAGCAGCAGGAGCAGCGCGACGGCCGGCCAGTACTCGCCGAGCGAGGGCGGCGGCGGTCCGCGCGAGGAGGACGCCGCGCTGCGCGCGTGGGGATCGTTCGCCTCCTGCTTCAACGGACCTCCCACGCGAACGGCGGCCGCGGCTTCGGCTCGGGCAGCGTCTGCTCCATCGTCGCCGCGCGATAGACGCGGCCGTTGGCGACGGTGAACTCGACCGAGTCGCTGTTCTCGAGCTTCTCGAGCGGGTTCTTCGCCATCACGACGAAGTCGGCGAGCTTGCCCGGCGCGAGCGAGCCGAGGTCGCCGTCGAGCCCGAGGTACCACGCGCCGCCGATCGTCGCGCAGCGGATCGCCTCGAGCGGCGTCATGCCGCCCTGCCCGAGCATCCAGAGCTCCCAGTGCGCGCCGAGCCCCTGCAGCTGCCCGTGCGCGCCGAGCTGGATGTGGCCGCCCGCGCGCAGGACGTCCCGGCACGCCTCCGACACGCGGATGTGCTGGAAGTCGTCGTCGAACGCGAACGCCCCGCGCCGGCGCGCCTTCTCGTCGAGCCATCCGGGCGGCGTGAGCGAGCGCAGCGGCTCCTTCTCGAAGACGCGGTCGTGCTGGTACCACCAGTATTCGCCGTTCAGGCCGCCGTAGCAGACGATGAGCGTCGGCGTGATGCCGGTCCGGCTCTTCGCGAAGAGCTCGACCACGTCCTTGTGGAGCGGGGCGGCCGGCAGGTTGTGCTCGATGCCGGTGTGGCCGTCGAGGCACATCGTCTCGTTCATCGCGAGCAGCGAGCCGCCCTCGGGCACGACCAGCATCTTCTCTTCACGCGCGGCCTGGATGATCCACTGGCGCTGGTTGCGGCGCGGCTGGTTGTAGCTCTTCACGCTGAACGCGCCGGCGGCCTCGAGCCGCTTCAAGTGGTGGCGCGCGTCGTCGAGCGACTCGATCTCCGCCTTGTTGGAGTTCTTCGCGCCGTACAGGATGTAGCCGGTCGAGAAGACGCGGGGCCCGGCCATGCGGCCGGCGCGCACCAGCTCCGACTGCGCGAAGACGAGCTCGGTCGGAGCGGACGGATCGTGCGACGTCGTCACGCCGTAGGCGAGGTTCGCCAGGTACTCCCACGGCTGGTCGGTCTGGACGTCGAGCGCGTCGTAGTGCATGTGCGAGTGGACGTCGACGATGCCCGGCATGATCGTGCGGCCCGCGACGTCCAGCACCTTCGCGCCGGCCGGGATCGCGACGTCGCTGCGCTTGCCGACCTTCGTGATGCGGTTGCCCTCGACCACGATCGCCCCGTCCTCGATCACCTCGTCGCCGTTCATCGTGACGAGGCGCGCGCCGACCAGCGCGACGGTCGCGGCGGGGACGTCCGACTTCGCCTTCGCGACGAGGCGCGTGACGACCGCCTCGGCACGCACGCCGCGCGCGTCGAAGTCGGACTTCTTCTCTTCCTTCTTCTTCTCGGGGGCGCCCTCCTCCTTCTTCTCCGCGGCGGGCGGCTCGGCCGGCTTCGGGGCGAAGAGCGGCGCGACCTCCTGCGTGACGAAGTCGGGGCCGAGCACCCACGAGACGCGCGTGCCGTCGGAACTGAACGAAGGCCACGAGCCGCCGATCTCGGTCAGCGGCTTCACCGGCACCGGCGCGCCGCTCCGCCCGATCACGAGCGGCCGCCCGATCGCGACCGGCAGCGCCGCGACGTAGATCTGGTGCTTCTCCTTGAAGGCGACGAGACGGCCGTCGGGCGAGGGGGCGATCTCCTCGGCGTCCTCGTTGGTGAAGAGGACCACCTTCTCGCGGCCGTCGAGCGTCGTGCGGACGAAGGCCGACTTCTCGCCCTGCGTCTCGCAGTAGAGCAGGTGGTCGCCGTCGGCCGCGAAGAAGAGGCGCGGCATGCGGCGGTTGGCGCCGCGGTTCGCCGTCGTGGTGATCTTGTGCTGCACGCCGTCGCCGCCGGCGTCGACCCAGCGCAGCTCGAACTCCGGCTCCTCGGAGAGCGCGTCGCCGCGCAGCGAGCCGCCCGTCCCGGCCAGGAACGCGACCCTCTTCCCGTCGGGCGAGAAGACCGGGTTGGCGTAGTCGCCCGCGCTCTTCGTCAGCGGCGTCGCTGCGCCGCCCTGCGCCGGCATGCGCCAGACGTGGCCGCCCACGCCGTTCTTCCAGGTGACGAAGGCGAGCGACTTCCCGTCGGGCGACGGCGCGGGCGCGAACGCGAGGCCTTCGCCGTGAGCGATCGCCTGCGCCGCGGCGCCGGAGGCGCCGAGCTCCTGGCGCCAGAGCTGGCCGAGCGCCTGGAACCAGACCGACTTCCCGTCCGGCGCGAGCACCGGCCAGCGGACCATCTTCGCGGCGAACTCGCCGTCCTCGAGCTTGTGGGGGAAGCGCAGCGCGTCGTGGACGCGCTGCGTCGTGTGCACGTGGAACGGGACCGGCGTCGCGGCGCCGCTCGTCGCGTCGACGCGGACGATCTTCCCGCCCGCCGTGATCACGACCGCGCTCGAGTCGGGCATCCAGGCGTAGCCCGGGAAGGTCCCGTGGATCGACCAGGTCTCCATCGTGTCGTGGTCGAGGCCGTCGAAGAGGACGCGCTCCCGCCCCGACTCGAGCTCGCGCACGACGAGCGCCGTCTTGAGCCCCACGCGGCGGACGAAGGCGAGGCTCTTCCCGTCGGGCGAGGGGCGCGGCCGGCAGGCGCCGCCGTTGCCGGACGCGACGATCGTCCGCTCGCCGGTGGTGCGGTCGATCTTGAAGACCGAGTAGATCCCGGCGTAGACGTTCTTGTTGTAGTCGAAGTCGCCGGCCTGCGAGAAGTAGAGCCAGCGTCCGTCCTTGCTGAGCGCCGGCTCGTTCACGTCGGCGGTGTTCGACGGCTTGTCGGTGAGCGCGACGCCGCTCCCCTCGCCGCTCGCGTGGTACATCCAGATCTCGCCCGAGCCGAGCGAGCGCGTGTGGGTGAAGTGCTTGCGCGCGAGGAGCCAGTCGCCGTCGGGCAGCCACTCGGGGCCGTAGACGAGGCGGAAGTCCTCCTTCGTCACGGCGCGGACGTTCTTCCCGTCGCGGTCGCAGACCCAGACGTTGTCGGCGCCGCCGCGGTCGCTCACGAAGGCGATGCGGCCGCCGTCGGGGCTGAAGCGCGGCTGCCACTCCCACGCGGCGCCCGTGAGGATCGGCGTCGCCTCGCCGCCCTCGATCGGCAGCGTGTAGACGTCGCCGAGGAGATCGAAGACGAGCGTGCGCCCGTCCGCGCTAACGTCCACCTGGATCCACGTCCCCTCGTCCGTGTCGATGACGACGTCCGTGGTCGGGCCGTGCGCGGCCTGGACGTCCCACGGAGCGTCGTCCGCGGCGGAGGCGACGGTGGACGCGGCGGCCAGCGCCGCCGAGGCGAACCCGAGACGGCGCGCAGGCTTCGAGACGGGACGAGCGGACACGCGATGCCCCTCCTTCTTTCCTCTCAGGATCGGCCGGCCGGCGGCGTGGCGTCCGCCCGACGGGACGGACCATGTTAGTCCGGCTGCTCCCGTCGCACGGCCGCGCGCCGCTGCGGTTCCAGCCGTTCACGACGTTCCTCGTCGACCGCCATGTCGCGCTCGACGCCGGCAGCCTCGGTTTCGGGCTCACGCTCGCCGAGCAGCGGCGCGTGCACCACGTCGTCGTCTCCCACACGCACGCCGACCACACCGCCTCGCTGCCGATCTTCGTGGCCGAGGTCTACCCGTTCCTGAAAGCCCCGATCGTGATCCACGCCCCGCCGGTGGTCCTCTCCGGCCTGCGCCGCCACGTCTTCAACGGCCGCGTCTGGCCCGACTTCCGCCGCATCGCGCTCGAGGGGAGCGCGCGCGCGGCGCTCGAGTACCGGCCGTGCCGCTACGGGCGCCCCTTCACCGTCGAGGGGCTCACCTGGACCGCGTTCCGCGTGAACCACACCGTCGACACCTGCGGATTCCTCGTCTCGGACGGGACGTCGTCGGTGCTCTTCAGCTCCGACACCACCACGACGGACGAGCTCTGGCGCGTCGCCAACCGGACGCGCGACCTGCGGGCGATCTACGTCGACGTCTCGTACCCGAGCGGGATGGAGCCGCTCGCGCGGCGTGCCCGGCACTACACGCCGACATCGCTCCTGTGCGACCTCGAGAAGCTCGAGCGCGACGTCCCGATCCTCGCCGTGCACCTGAAGCCTTCGCTGCGCGACCGCGTCGCGCGCGAGATCGCGGCGCTGCGCCACCCCCGTCTGCGCGTGGCCGAGATCGGCCGCGACGTCCGCTGGTGACCGGGTGATGCTCTGGCTGAAGATCGCGGGCGGGATCGTCGTCCTCGTCGTCGCCTACGTCGCGGTCGCCGGCGCCGTGGTCGCGCGCGGCCACGTGACGGCGGTGCGCATCGCGCTGAAGCGGCCGGTCGCCGAGGTCTTCGCCGCGCTCGCCGACCCCGTCGCTCAGACGCAGTGGCGCCCCGACCTGAGGTCGGTCGAGCTGCTCCCGCCGCAGGACGGCAAGGCGGTCTGGCGCGAGACGACGCGGATGGGGCCGGTGAGCTACGTCGTCGACGAGTCGGTCGCCGGAAAGCGGCGCGTCGCGCGCATCCTCGACGAGGACGTCGGCTACCGCGGCCGCTGGGTCTTCGACCTCGAGCCCGACGGCGCGGGCACGCGCCTCACGATCACCGAGGAGGGCGAGGTGACTCGCTGGATGTTCCGCGCGCTCTCGCCCTTCTTTTCGAAGACCGCGACCCTCGAGGGCTACCTGAAGGCGCTCGCCGCGAAGTTCGGCGAGGCGGCGCAGCCCGAGGTGGTCCGCCGCGACTAGACCGATCGCGGATCACCTGAAAGGACGCGTGCCACCACCGGCCGGCGGCCGACCACGGTGCCCGCGGCCTTTCCAGGTGCATCCGCATGTTGGCCGGCATCCCCCTTATTTCGACGGCGGGGCGGAGGCGTTCTTCGCGGGGGGCGGCGCGATCGGGTCGATCAACGCGAGGACGTCGCGCGCGACGGTCGCGATCCGCAGCGTCATCTGGTGGTTCGTCGCGGTCGGATCGTCGTCGTCCCAGAAGACCGCCTCGGTCGCCGACGCGTGACCGACCACGTTGCCGCAGTCGTCGAGCACGGGCGAGCCGCTCGACCCCGCCGCGAACTCGGCGGTGATCTCCATCACCACGACGAGCGGCGCGTCCGGCGCGACCTTCGCCGGCACCTGCGCCGGCGCTGCACCGGGTTTCGCGGGCGCCTTCGCGTCGCCGTCCGCCGGAGCCGCGTCGTCCTTCGCGTCGGGATCGTTGGGGGCCTCGGCGGCGAAGCGCGCGATCTCACCCTCGGAGAAGAAGCCGAAGTGGTGCTGCGGGTGGCCGTAGCAGAAGACCGTCTCTCCCGGTCGTGAGTCGGTGCGCAGCGCCAGCGGCACGAGCCCCTTCGCCTCGACGCGCAGGATGCAGACGTCGGTGCGCAGGTCGGCGGCGAGCACCTCGATCACGGGGTGGACGACGCCGTCGGGATCGGCCGCCACCGCGAACTCGTCCTTCGACCCGGGCTCGGGCGCGACCACGTGCGCGCAGGTCGCGATCGCGCCGTCGGCCGAGATCGCGTAGCCGGTCGCGCCGCTGAAGTGCCACTCCGCGCACGAGTCGCAGTGGAAGACGACGCCGACGATCCAGGTCGAGCGGTGCGCCGCGACGCACACCTGCGGCGGCGTGAGCTTCTCGCGCGCGGGCTGCGCGAGCGCGAGCCGGCACTTCGACCGCTCGCCGCGCTGCTGCGCGAGCGTCGCCATCGCGACCAGCCGGTGCTCTTGATGCAGCTTGACCGACTGCTCGGTGAGCGAGGCGAGGATCTTGTCGTCGTCGAAGACCGGGACGTCGGCCGCCTGCGCCCGCAGCGGCCGCGGTGCGGCGAGCGCGACGAACGACGCGACGACGGCGAACGCGACGAAGCGGCGAAGCATCGGCGACCTCCGTCAGGCCGGCGTGCCCGCCTCCGGCGCGCGCAGCGCCTCCCACTCCTCGAGCGTGCGCGGCCAGTCGTCCTTCAGGAGCTGCGACAGGGCGCGATCGGCCAGCACCTTGCCTTCGGTCTGGCAGCGCGCGCAGTAGTTCGACTCGTTCTCGGCGTGCACGATGCGCTGCACCGGGCTCTTGCAGACGGGACACGGCTCGCCGAAGCGGCCGTGCACCGCCATCCCGGGCCGGAACGCCGTCACCTTCTCCGGGAAGCGCGGGCCGGTCTCCTCGCGCAGACGCGCGATCCATTCGGAGAGCACCGACAGCGTCGCCTCGTGCAGCCGCGCGACCTCCTCGTCGGTGAGCTTCGTCGTCCACTTGAACGGCGACAGCCGGGCGCGATGGAGGATCTCGTCCGAATAGGAGTTGCCGATGCCGCTGAAGGCGTGCGGATTGGTGAGGGCGCGCTTGACCGTGTGCTGCTCGCGCAGGAGCACGGTGCGGAACGACTGGAGGTCGACGTCGAGCACCTCGAGCCCGCCCGGGTCGTGCTCGCGCAGCGCCGACTCGCCGCGCACGACGTGCAGCGCGGCGCGCTTGTGCGTGCCGGCCTCGGTGAGGATCAAGGTGCCGGCTTCGAATTCGAAGTTGGCGAGCCCGATCTTGCCGCCCGGCCGCGTCATCAGGCGCGGCGCGGCGACGACCTTCAGGTTCCCCTTCGCCTTCGACTTCGCGCCCGCCTTCGCCCGCAACTTCATCGCGACTGCCGTCTGGCGGCTGTGGCCGTTGGTGGCCGTGTCGGCCGCCGTCTCCCAGCGCAGCCGGCCCGCGATCATCAGGTGGAGGACGACGTAGAGCTCGTTCTCGAGCACGAAGACGATGCGCTTGCCCATGCGCTTGAGGCCGATGCACCGCTTGCCCTGGACGGCGGTGATGGGCGGATCGACGCTGCGGAGCAGAAAGGGCGTGAACAGACGGACGCGTTCGAGCCGACGCCCGACGACACGGGGCGCAAGCGCGTGGAGATAGAGGAGGACGTCCGGGAGTTCGGGCATCGAAACGGCGCGTCAACCTAACGAACGGAAAACGGACGGCAACGAGAGATTCCGCGCCCCCGAGGGACGGCGCGTCGGCGGCGCCGGGTCGGATCGGGATTAGGCTCTGCGCTCGATGGCCGAACTCCCCGACGCCGACGAGCTGCACCGGCGCTTCTTCGGCCGCTGGAACCGGCCGGCCGACCGCGGGCGCCCGGAGCCGCGCGCGCTGCGGCCCGACCTCCTCCGGGTCCCCGGCTTCCGGGAGGTCGCGCCCGAGGAGCTGTCGCCGCTGAAGGCGGAGCGCCAGGCGAGCGTCCTCGAGATGGTCGAGAAGATGGTCGCGGCGGCCCGCGTCGACTGGGCGCCGCTCGTCGCCCCGCACGACGTCCTCTCGCGCGACGGGCTGCTCGCCCTCGACGCGAGCCTCGACGACGAGCGGCTGCGCGCCCTGCTCGACGCCTCCGACCCCGAGGACCTCGGCAACGACTGGTTCGTCACCGCCTGCGAGCTCGGCGCGGTGCTCGGCGCGACGCTGAAGTCGGCGCGCACCTCGCTGCACTGGGTGGCCGACTGGCCCTACTGGGAGTCGACCCTCGTCGAGCGGAGCACCGGCCACGTCGTCGCGCCGTTCCACTGGGCGATCCGCCGCCTGAGCGCCGGCGGCACGAGCACCGGCCTCGTCGACAAGATCGGCTGGTCGCTCGGCCTCCTCGACGAGGCGACGCGCGCCGAGAGGACGGCGCGGTCGTGAGCGCGCCGCCGACGTTGCGCACCGCGCGCCTCGTCCTGCGCCCCTTCTCGCCGGCCGACGCCGCGGCGGTCCACCGCGCCGTGGCGCTGCGCGACGTCGCCGCGATGACGGCGTCGATCCCGCATCCCTATCCCGACGGCGCCGCGCTCGCCTGGATCGAGGCACAGCCCGCCGCCTTCGCGCGCGGCGAGTCGGTCCTCTTCGCGGTGACGGCCGCGGAGAGCGGCCTGGTCGGGGCGGTCGGCCTGCAGATCGAGGCGGCGCACGCGAAGGCGGAGCTCGGGTACTGGATCGCGAAGCCGCAGTGGGGGCGCGGCTACGCGACCGAGGCGGCGCGCGCCGCGGTCGAATTCGGCTTCGAGACGCTCCGCCTCGAGCGGATCCACGCGCGCGTGATGACCGCGAATCGCGCGTCGGCGCGCGTCCTCGCGAAGCTCGGATTCGCGCGGGAAGGCGTGCTGCGGCGCGATCTCTTCCGGCTGGGCGCCTTCGTCGACTGCGAGGTCTGGTCGCTGCTCCGCGAGGAGCCGGCGGGCCGCGCGGCCGCGGGAGCGGCGTCGGAGTGAACGGGTCGCGCGCGCTCTTCCTCGCGGCGCTCGCGCTCGTCGTCGTCTCCGGCATCGCGCCGGCCGACCGCACCACCTGGTGGCTCGAGGTGGCGCCCGTGCTCGCCGGCCTGGCCGTGCTGCTCGCGACGCGCCGGCGCTTCCCGTGGACGCCGCTCGCGCAGGCGCTGATGTTCGCGCACGCGCTCGTGCTGTGCGTCGGCGGCCACTGGACCTACGAGCACGTGCCGGCCGGGAACTGGCTGCGCGACGCGCTCGGCCTGGCGCGGAACCCCTACGACCGGCTCGGCCACCTCGTGCAGGGCTTCGTGCCGGCGCTGCTCGCGCGCGAGGTGCTGGTGCGAAAGGCGGTGGTGCGGCGCGGCGCGTGGCTCTTCTTCGTCGTCACCTGCTTCGCGCTCGCCCTGTCCGCCGCCTACGAGCTCTGCGAGTGGCTCGCCGCCGTGACGCTCGGCCAGGGCGCGGACGCGTTCCTCGGCACACAGGGCGACCCGTGGGACACGCAGTGGGACATGCTCTGCGCGCTCGTCGGCGCCGTCGTCGCGCAGCTCGCGCTGGCGCGGCTGCACGACCGGCAGCTCGCACGGATCACTTCTTCAGGCTCTCCAGCCAGCCCACCAGGTCGGTGAACTGCTCGCAGGTGAGCGCCTCGACGAGGCCGGTCGGCATCGACGAGGTCTTGCTGGGCCGGCGCTCGCGGATCTCCGACGTGCGCACCTCGTGCTGGACGGCGTTCGAGTCGATGATCGTGACGACGTCGTCCTTCTCCGCCGTGATGAGGCCGCTCAGCACGTCGCCGCCCACGAGGAAGAGGTTCGTGGACTGGTAGCCGTCGAGGATGCGGCTCGACGGCTCGAGCAGCGACGTGATCAGCTCGGCGCGCGGGTACTTCGTGCCGACGTCGCGCAGGTCGGGGCCGATCTTGGGGCCGACGCCGCCGACCGCGTGGCACTTCGAGCAGCCCGGCCCGCGCTCGGCGTAGAAGAGCGTCCGCCCGCGCGCCGGCTCGCCCGGGTGCACGAGTGCCCAGGCGCGCCACTTCTTCGCGTCGAAGCCGACGGGCGGAGCGGCCGGCGCCAGCCCCTCGAAGAGCGGCCCGACCGGCGGCTCCGACGCCTTCGCGCTGAAGGCCCAGTCGCCGCCCCCCTGCTCGACGCGCAGGACGACGAAGTTCACGCCGGCGGCGAACTCGACCTCGAGCTTGTCCTCGTCGGGCGCCCACGGCCGCTCGAGCGGCGATTCGACCACCTTCGCGCCGTTCACCCACGCGGTCGCGCCGTCGTCGCTCCCGATCCAGAGCTTGGCGCGGCACGCCTCCGCCATCTCGACGCGCGCGATCGCGTAGGCGCAGACGTTGCCCTCCTGCGAGACGAGTTCGTGCAGGTCGACGCGTCCCGAGCTCGGCGCCGCGCGCGCCTCGAGCGGGCGCAGCTTCGCGCCGTCGCGCCCGTCGACGCCGGTCTTCAGCGCCGACTCGACGTCGCGCGGCGGACCCTCGAGCGCCGCGACGTGCGCGCTCCTCGCGAACGGCCCGAGCAGGCTCCAGGCGACGATCGGCTGCGGCAGCGAGTAGATCGTGCGCGCCTCGTCGAGCAGCGCCGGCGCGAGCTCGCCGCGCTCCTGCATCCCCTCGAGGGGGACGCGCACCTGCGCGCGCACGGCCACGAGCGCGCCGCGGCACGCCTCGCGCAGCTCGCCGCCGCGCGCGAGCCCGTCGAGGTAGTGCGGCAGCGCGGCCGGATCGGGGTGGCGCGCCAGCGCGGCGAGCACCGCGTCGTGCGTCGCCGGGTCGGCGGCCAGCGGCGCGAGCGCCGCCGTGATGCGGTCGAGGCGCGACGCGCCGTACGCCTTCACCAGCGCGAGGCGCACCTCGACGCAGCGGTCGGAGAGGAGCGGCGCGAGGTCGTCGAGCGCGGGGTCGCCGCGGATCGCGATCAGCGACTCGAGCGCCGCCACGCGCTCCGAGTCGATCGTCGAGCGCGCGAGGAGGTCGCTCACGCGCGCGAGCAGCGTCGGCTCCTTCGTCTCGCGCACCGCCGCCAGCGCGGCGGCGCGCAGCTCGGGGAGGCGGCTGTCGAACGCCTGCGAGATCGCGGTGACGACGATCTCCGTCCCCTCCCACGCCTCGGTCTTGACCGGCCGCGGCGAACGCGCCGGCTGCGTCTGCCACCACTTCCCGTCCCAGGGGGGGTCGCGGCGGTGGGCGGCCGCGAGCACCTCGAAGTCGGCGACGCGCTGCTCGTTGCTGAATTGGGAGTAGGTCACGCCGAGCGCGAGCTGCTTCATCAGGTCGACGTCGTAGACGTCGCGCAGGGCGAGCCAGAGGTCCTGCTGCGCGCGCGGCGACGCCAGCGGGATGAACTTCTGGATCAGCACGCTCCAGTTGCACGGCAGCGCGTGGACCGCCTGGCGGATCGCGAAGCGGACGAAGAGGTCGTCGGTCGCGTCGAGCGCGCGCACCAGGTTCCAGAGGCAGCTCGGATCGCGGCTGCGTCCGAGCGCGATGGCGCACTCGCGCTTCACCATCGGGTCGGGGTCGTTCACGACGAGGTTCGACGCGATCGAGACGAAGGTCTTGTCGTGGCTGCGCCGCTCGCCGTAGGCGCGCACGATCTCGGCGCGCGTGTCGCCGTTGACGACGCTCGCGCCGCTCGGCTCGCGCAGCGCCTCGAACAGGACGTCGTCGGGCATCGCCCCCGCGTTCGACAGCGCCCAGACCAGGTGGCGGCGCGTGCGCGCGTCGGTCGCCGACTTCACGCCCTGCGCGATCACCCGCTTGCGCGCCGGGTCGTTGGCGAGGCGGCGCGACAGCTCGCGCTGCGCCGCGACGCGCTTGTTGAACGACGGGTGGGCGAGGTTGTCGATCAGCTCGTCGTCGGCGAGCTGGCGCGCCACGTCGCGCAGGCCGCCTTCGAGGCGGCGCTTGCTGCGCCACGGCGCGCCCGGGCGGTCGTCGGCGCGGCGGATGCGCCAGACGCGGCCGGCGACGTCGGGCTTGGTCCAGCCCGGGTGGTTCCAGTCGGCGAGGTAGAGGTACCGGCCGTCGGGCGACTCGCACAAGTCGAGCGGCCGGAACTCGCCCGCCTCGCCCGCCGTCGCGAAGTCCTCGTGCAGCGTGCACTGGTAGGAGGCGCCCGACGGCTCGACGCGGTAGCGCCGCACGACCCCGATCGCCCAGTCGCAGCAGAAGAGGTCGCCGCGGAAGTCCTGCGGCCAGGCGTCCTCGCGGTAGACGAGCCCGCCGGCGCCCGAGCCGCCGCCGTCGTCGCGCATGCACGGCAGCATCCGCTCGGTGTGGGCCTGGTAGTCCCACGGGTAGCCGTAGGACCCGGTCGGCATGACGTGGGAGAGGCGCGTCCACCAGCCGAGCCCGTCGTCGGTGTTGTCGTAGGTGAAGACGTGGTCGCGCTCGTTCATGCAGACGTCGAGGTGGTTGCGCGTGCCGGACGCCACCAGCTCGAGGCGCGAGCCGTCCGGCCGCACGCGCACCACGCCGCCGCCGCGCAGCTGGAGCTCGCCGCCGTCGGTCGCGTGCGCGAGCGGGATCCCCTTGTCGCCGACCGAGACGTAGAGGAAGCCGTCCATCCCGAGCCGGAGCCCGCTCACGATGTGGTCGTTGAAGCCGCCCGGCCAGCCCGGCGCCGGGGGACCGAGGTCGACCAGCAGCTCCCGGCGCTGGTCGGCGACGCCGTCGCCGTCCGTGTCGCGCAGCACCGTGAGGTGCGGCATGTTCATCACGTAGACGGTGTCGTCGATCTGCTGCATCCCCATCACGGCGAAGAAGCCTTCGGCGAAGAGCGTCTTCGTGAAGGTGCCGTCGGGCTTGAAGCGCAGCAGGACGATGCGGTCGACCGGCTGATCGGCCGGCCCCGGCATGTCCATCATGTCCTCGGCGACGAGCAGCGAGCCGTCGTCGAGGCAGTGCACGGCCGACGGCCACAGGATGTCGGGCGCCTTCACCACGAGCTCGATGACGAAGCCGTCGGGGACCTTCGGGGAGGGGGTGACCGCGGTGACGGCGCCGCCCTCCTGCGCCGACGCGCTCGACGCGATCGCCAGCGCCACGGACGAGAGTCCGGCTGCGAGCTGGCGACGGGAGCGATGCGTCATGCGGACTCCGCCACACCCCGGAACAGGCGCAGCATCGTGCCCTCCATCGCGGCGGAGACAAGTCCGCGCACGGAGCGCTCGCCTTCGCGGTCTGGTAAACCGCTCGACGCCCCGTCGATCCGGAGTCTCGCCGTCGAAGGTCGCGTTCGTCTCGGGAGGAATGGAGATGGCTCGCTCGAAGGGAATCGCGCTCGCGTTCGTCGCGTCGCTCGCCGCCGTGGCGGCGTTCGCGCAGGAGGGGAAGAAGCCGGAGCCGGCGGCACCGTCTTCCCAAGATCGGCCGCTCGGCGGACTCTCCGAAGAGGAGTTCCAGAAGCTCCACCAGCTGAAGGAGGGCGAGGCGCCTCCCGCCAAGGGAACCCTGGTCGACCTTTCCGACGGGACCAAGGCCTATCTCGCGCTGCCCGAGCACGCCGCGCCCGGGCTGCCGGCCGTGATCGTGATCCACGAGTGGTGGGGGCTCAACTCCCACATCAAGCACTGGGCGGATCGGCTGACCCTGACGGGACGCGCGGCGCTCGCGGTCGACCTCTACGGCGGCAAGACCGCCACCGACCCCAAGGTCGCGAGCGACCTGATGCAGGCCGTCAACGCCAACGCCGACCCGGCGGTGAAGACGCTGCTCGCGGCACGTGACTTCGTGAAGAAGGACCCGCGCGTCCAGGCGAAGAAGGTGGCGAGCCTCGGCTGGTGCTTCGGCGGCGGCATGTCGCTGCGCCTGGCGCTCAACGCGCCCGACCTCGACGCGTGCGTGATGTACTACGGCTTCCCGGAGACCGACGCCAAGAAGCTCGCCGCGATCAAGGCGCCGCTGCTCGGCATCTTCGGCAACAAGGACAAGGCGATCGACCCGCCCATGGTCGACAAGTTCGACCAGGCGCTGACCGAGGCGAAGGTCGTCCACACGATCCTGCGCTACGACGCCGAGCACGCCTTCGCCAACCCGTCGAACAAGATCTACGACGCCAAGTCGGCGGCCGACGCGTGGGAGAAGGTGCAGAAGTTCCTGGACGAGAAGCTGCCGGTCGCCGCGCCCGCGAAGAAGTAGGGCGGGGCGAAGCGCGCAGCGCGATCAGCCGCTGGCGGTGATCGCCAGTCGTCGCGGCGAGACCGCCTGTTCCCAGGCGAACATGACCTCGTCGAGGCTCTGGTTCAGGTTGCGCCGCGCATTCCACACGGCGAGGTCCGAGAACACCTCGCCGAGGTACTTCTGGATGGGGGGCGCGAGTCCCCGCTTCGTCCCCTTCACCCGGTGCTCGGCGAGCAGCGCCTCGCCGAGGCGGTCCCACTCCTCGTCCGTCCGGTCGACGACGAGGAAGTGCACCGGCAGACGCCGTCTCTCCTGGTTGACCATGATGCGCGCCAGCGTCGCCTTCGTGTCGGAAGTCAGCGCCGCGGTCGCGGCGTCGAACAGCGCGTGGCGCGCCTCCGCGCGCTCGGCCGAGATCGCGTCGACCGCGGCGACCGCTTCGCTCACCGCGGTCGCTTCCACCAGACCCTCGGTCCGGCCGTCCAGCATGCGCTTCATCTGGTCGCGCCTCGCCGTCGCGTCGGCGTGTCGGGAGTCGATGTCGAAGAGCCGCGTCGAATTGCGCTCCAGCCAGAGGCGCGCGCCGTGGATCACGCGCGCGACCTGACGCGCCCGGACGCCGGCGGCCGCGAGTCCCTCGGGGTGCAGGCCGCTGCCGGCGAGCTCGACCGCGAGGCGTCGGTCCGCGGGGTCCTCGGCCCCGTCCCAGTCGCCGATCGGGAGGGGTACGGTCCTCTCGACGTCGACGGGGTTTTCCGCCTCCTCGCGGCGCTTCGCCATCGACCGCCGCAGCAAGAGGAGGATCGCGGCGGTCACGAGCAGGACCCCGAGCCACACCCACGTCGACGGAGAGCCGGACGCGACCGGGCCGTTCGCCGCGGCGCGATCGAGGTTCGGCGCGTCGCTCGTCGACCGCGCACGATTCCCGTCGAAGCTCGACCCGCCCGCGTCGCCCCCGCCGAGTCCGCCGCTCGAGCCTCTCGCCCGGCGTCGCGCCTGCGTCCTCGCGACTTCATCCCGGTGCGCCGTGAGGCGCCGCTCGAATTCCTCGCGATCTTCGTCCGTCAGCGCGGGTCCGACGTCCTCTTCGCCCTCGAGCAGCGCGACGGGGTCGGCCACGACGACGGGGTGCACGCGACTCTCGACCTCCACGCCGAGCACCTTGGCGCTGAGGGCGGCGACGAGCGCCGGCTCCGATTCCATCTCGTCGCGGGCGGCGCGGCGCACGTCGTCGGCGAGGTCGCCGAGCCGGCAGGTCGCGGCCGCGCGATAGCCCTCGATCCGGTGGCGGGCGTCCAGGGCGCGAAGCCAGGCGCGCGTCGTCCCTTCGACCTTGCCGACGTCGAACCAGGCGCAGCGGGCGAGGAGGCGCCGCGCGTCGCGGACGTCGGCCGCCGCACCGCCGAGGTCGATCCGGTGGATCGCCTCGTCGAGCCGCCCCGGCAGCGTCGCCTGCGCCTCCTTCCACCAGTCCGACCAGCGGACGGGCCCGTCGGTCGGCATCGCGAGACCGGCCAGCGTCGTGAGCGCCTGGCGTGCCGCGCCCTGCGTCCGCTCGTCGTCGGAGAAGAGGTCCTCCAGGAATCCGGGCACGTCGGTCGCGTCGCCGATGCGGGCGAGGGCTTCGTGCGCGGCGGTCCGGACGTCGGCCTCCCGATCGCGCAGCGCGACGCGCACCCACCCGACCGCGTCGGCGCGACGCAAGGCGACCTCGGAGATGCCTCGCAGCGCGGCGAACCGGACCGCGCCGTCGCGATGGCGCGCGAGCACGGAGAGCTCGAGCGCGACGGCGTGGCCGCCCCGCCCCACGAGCTCGCTCACGAGCGTGCCCGCCGTCGCCGGATCGTCGACGCGGGAGTGGCGCACGAGCGCGTGCACGACGTCGGGCCGCGGCGGCTCGCCGATCCGTTCCATCAGCTCCTCGAAGCTCACCGGCGCTTCCGCCGGCTCGACCGCTCCGGCGGAGGCGCTCTGCGCCGCCGCGCGCGGCGCGATCGCGAGCGCGCACGCGATCCCGACGGCGAAGATGCCGCTTCGCATCGCCGGTCCCTACCGCAACGGCGGCGCGAGGTCGCGCCAGTAGACGCGTCGGATCGGCGCGTGGCCGTCGTCGAGCTGGTCGACCACGGCCCGGTCGTAGTGGAGCCTCGATCCGCCCGACGAGGTGATGCTCTTGCCGACGACCGCGCCGAAGATGTCGCCGTTGCCGCTCAGCGTGACCGGCGTGGAGGGACCGTAGAAGACGAACGCCGACGAGGAGCCGCCCGAGAGCGTCGCCGTCTTCACGCTCGGCGTGTACCCCGTCGGGAGGGCATAGGGCTGCTGGAAGATCTGCAGGTTCACCGGTGATTGGGTCGCGTTCACGATCTGGCCGCCGCTGAAGTCGACCTGGTCCGTGACGTAGAGCCTCACCGGTCCGCTCGCGACCTTCAGCTTCGAGTTGCCGGACAGGATGATCTTCGAGAAGAAGTAGGTCGACTTGGTGAGCGTGAGCGTGTTGCCGCCCGCGACCGTGAGCGTCTTGGTCACGGAGTTGTAGGCCGTGCCGCCGGTCGTGGACCACGAGCCGTTGTCGTTGACGATCGCCGCCGCGCTGAACGTGGCGAGCGGCGTGTCGGGGATCACGACCGCCGCCGTGAGCGAGGTCGTGGCGCCCGTCACGTTCGCGATGCCCTGCAGGGTCGTCGTGTACCCCGGTCCGGCGTTGGAGTCGCCGCGGACCTCCGCGCTCTGGAGCAGGATCGTGCCGTTCGTCCCGACCGGGCCGCTCGCCGACGCGTACGTCCCGAACCGGTCCGACTTCGTGGCCTGCGAGGCGTAGGTCCCGAGCCGGCTGTCGAACGAATCGGTCGTCCCGCCGCCGCTGACGGTGATCGAGCTCTGCGAGAGCATGCCGTAGCTCCACACGACCATCGGCACGCGCCGGATGCGGACCTCGATCTGACGGCTGCCGCTTTCCTGGGTGCCGCGCGCCTGCAGCGTCCACTGATCGGTGATGAGCGGGTCGTTCACCGTCGCCACGACGAAGCGCGCGCCGCCGTAGGTGCCGGTCAGGTTGCCGATGCCGTCCCCTCCCGGGTCCGTCCGGCTCGAGATCTCCTCCTCGGCGAGCGCGATGCCCGTCTCGGCCGCCTCGAGCGCGCGCACGTTCGCCTCGCCGCGGTCGATGAGCTTCTTCACGCTCGCGACCTCGGAGAACAGCGTGACGGCGACGCCGCAGAGCGCCAGCGCGAAGAAGGTCGCCGTGACGGCGATCGCGCCGCGCTGCGACGTTTCCGACCGGGAAGCGTGACCCGTCATGACGTCAGTTCCTGAGCGACACGGAGATGTCCCGGGTGACCGTCGCCGCGGTCCGTCCGGGATCGTTCATCGCGGAGTACGTCGTGAGCGTGACGCGCAGCGAGTTCGCCGACCTCGTCACGCGGAAACCTCCGAGCGGGACGCGCGATGCCAGCGTCCGGATCACGCCGTCCTGCGTCAGCGCGATCTCGCCGGGATTCGCGATCCCGTCGACCGCGTTGGCGTTCGCGCGCCAGGAGAGGCCCTGCACCGTGCCGAGGACGCGGACTCCGGCGGCGTCCACGCCCGTCACCGCCTGGAACGTCGGCGCGGTCGCGACGCCGCCCGCATCGAACCCGCCGAGCGTCGCGAGCGCCGCGCCGCGCAGCAGGTTCGCGATGACGGAGAGGTTGCGCTCCTCGTCGTTCTCGGCCTGGAGGAGGGCGCGGGTCCGGTTCGCCATGCGCTGGGTCGAGCCGTAGACGGCGAAGAAGCTCGCGAGCAGCGTGGCGAAGAACGCCATCGCGAGCGCGATCTCGACGATCGACGAACCCGACTGCCGGTGGCGCGCGCGCATCAGCGGTCTCCTCGCAGCCACGTCGCGAGGATCACTTCCGAGGTCGGCTTGCCGACGCTCTGCCAGCGCAGTCGCACGACGATCGGGAGGGCGCGGTAGTCGGCGTCCCGCGAGTTGCCGTCGATCACGCCGTCGCCGTTCAGGTCGTGCGGCAGCCCGTAGCGCGGTGCGACCTCGTCCTCGCGCAGCGCCGCGACCCCGGCGTCCGTCTTGACCGGCACCTGCACCAGGAAGGTCACGGTCCCCAGCACCGCGGGCACGCCGAAATCGGGGTAGTAGGTCGCGGCCGCCTGCGTCGCGAGGGTCGTGTCGATGCATTGGCGCGACAGCGTCGCGTCGCCGGCGCTCTCCCGCGAGAGCGGCCGCAGCCGGGCGTAGAGCCCGACCCAGTCGGGATCGGCGCGGATCCGCTCGACGAAGCGGCCGAGCGTCTGGAGCGCGATGCCGCGCTCCTCGACGCGGCGGCTCAGGTCGTGGCTGCCCAGCGTGCTCGCGGCGAAGCCGAGGATCGAGATCACGAGGATCGTGCCGCCGATCAGCGCCTCGACCAGCGAGAAACCGGCGGCGGCGCGACGGGTCGCGCCGTCGCGATTCGAATGGATTCGTTGCTCGCTCACCACGTTCAAAGTCGCTCCGCGGCGGGAAGCCCACCCGATCGGGGGTAACACGTTCCCGGCACGTCGGAAGCGCGGAGATGCGCGACGAGAAACGAATTCAGATACGTGCGCGCAATCGGCGAGCACCGGTTGCAGAAACCCGGGGCGGTGCGTGGGCGGTCGCAGCGCGACGCCGGACCCGGCGTCAGAATCGCAGCCGGTAGCCCTCGCCGCGCACCGATTCGATGTTCGCGCGGCCCGCGTGCGCGAGCTTCCGCCGCAGGTGGGACGCGTGCACCGCGACGACGTTGCTGCGGTGCGTGCCGTCGTCCAGGAGCCGCTTGCGGAGCTCTGCCATCGAGACGACGCGGCCGCCGGCCTCGAGGAGGATCCAGAGCAGGTCGAACTCGCGCGCGCTCAGGTCGAGGCGGTCGCCGTCGACCTCGACGCTCCGCTGCGCGAGGTTCACCTCGAACGCTCCGACCCGGACCTTCAGCGCGCGCAGCTGGCGGCGGACCACCGCGCGCAGACGCGCGAGGAGCTCCCGCCATTCGAACGGCTTCACGATGTAGTCGTCCGCGCCGAGCTCGAGCCCGCGCACGCGCTCGTCCGACGACTCGTTCCGCGAGCTGAAGATCAGGGGGACCTGGACGCCGGCGGCGCGGAGCGCGCGGAGGAAGTCGAGGCCCTTGGCCGCGGGACGTCCGATGTCGATCACCAGCGCGTCGAACTGGCCGTTGCCCTTGCGCGTCATCTCCTCGTGCGCGGACGTCAGGTCGTCCGCGAACACGTGGTCGACCTCCAATTCGCACATCGCCTCGGACACGTCCCGGCGGAACGCGGGATCTTCGTCCACGAACAGGATGCGCAAGGGAGCGGCCTTCTCTCGATGCTCGACGGTGAAGCTGGATTAACGCAAAGGTCTCCGGGGCAGAGTAGGGGCGGCGCGAGGGACGCCCCCCTCGCAATCAGCCGGCGCGCAAGAAATATGAAGCGGCGTTAACGCGCCTCGCTCTGCGCGTCGTCCGGCGAACTTCGGGACTCGCGGAACCGATGGCGACCGCGAAGTCGTCGCGCTCGTCCGCACCTTCGAGGACGAAACGCCGGTGATTCGCGCCTTGCTATTCGCGCGGATCGCGAGACGGATGCGCCGCGTCGAGCTCGCCGCGCTTCACCGCGCGTCGAGCTCGAACTGCGCGTCGGGCCGGGTCGCGGCGTCGATCTCGAACGGGAGGGCGCGGAGGATCGTCGCACCTTCGACGAATTCGAGGCGGTAGCGGCCGGGAACCAGGCGCACGCTCCAGTCGAGGAAGGCGCCGCCGTCGCGATCGCCCTCGGGGGTCTGCAGGCCGGCGCCGTCGAAGTCGTCGCCGTTCTCGTCGAGGAGGCGCGCGTAGGCGCGGCCCTCGGGATCGTCGCGGAGCTTGCGGACGTCGGCGGGCAGCTGGATTCGCAGCGCAAGCGGCAGCCCGGCGGCGAGCGCCGCTTCGAGCTCGGTCACCTGCCCCGCGACGATCGTCACGTGCACGACCTGGTTCATGCAGCCCTTGGCGGTGAGCCGGACGACGCATTCGCCTTCCGCCGCGGGCTCGCAGGTGACGACGCCGTTCGAAATCGTCGTGCGCAGGTTCATGCCGTCACGCGTGCCGTAGCACGAGACGTTCAGCGCGTCGAGCGCCACGCCCGGCGGCGCGCTCACCCGCATCCGGAACGTCCCGCCGCGCGCGATCCGCAGCAGCCCGACCTCCCGCGTCTCGTCGGCCGCGACGGCCCCGATCGGGAAGGTGACGAGCGGGAGCCCCTCGGCCTTGACCTGGATCCGGTAGTCGCCCGGCGCGTAGGGGCCGCAGCGGAAGCGGCCGGTGTTCGAGTCGCTCGTGACGATCGCGCGGGCGAAGCCGCCGGGCCCGCCGACCGCGTAGGGGGTGACGTGCGCGTCGCCGATCGGCCGGCCCGCTTCGTCGACGACCGTCCCCTCGAACCAGACCGAGCAGCGCTGCGCGCGGCTCACGCGGAAGGTCCGCTCGTCGCGGCTCGGCTGCACGTCGCGCTCGCTCACCGTCGGCGTCTGGTCGGAGCCGGGGAGCGAGATCTGGACGTCGTAGCGGCCGGCCACCAGGTTCTCGAAGACGAAGCGGCCGTCGGCGCCGGCGGTCGTGTTCTGCATCGTGAAGTCCTCGCCCAGCGTCTGCGGACCGCTCATCTGCACGACGCAGCCCGCGACCGGCGCGTCGTCGCCGTCGAGGATCACACCGCGGATCGGCAGCCCGACCTCGAGCGTGCCGGTCCATGAAACGGTCTCGCCCTCCGCGCCGCGCAGCGTCGACTTCGCGCGACCGCGCTTCTCGTCGGTCGCGGCGACGTGCGCCTCGCCGGCCGGCACGTGGTCGATGCGGAAGCGGCCGTCCGCGCCGCTGCGGCCGATCGAACTCGAGAAACCCCAGGCTCCGTTCACCGCCACTTCCACGCCCGCGACGCCGGCGCCGCCCGCGTCGACGAGCCGGCCGTCGAGCGTGAAACCGCGCGCGAGCCGGATCTCGACCTCGGCCGTCGCGTCGGCCGCGACGTCGACCGTCCCGGTCCACGGTGAATGGGTGGGATCGCGTGCGGCGAGCGGCTGCGCGCCGAGCATCGCGCCGTCGAAGCGGAAGCGGCCGTCGTCGTCGCTCGTCGTCGTGAGCAGCAGCACCGCCGACGAATTGAGCTTCGCGTCGACGGGGCTCTGCAGGTGCTTCTCCTCGTCGCCGAGCTCGACGAGCGCGCGCTTCACGGCGTTGCCGTCGGCGTCGACGACGCGCCCGCGCACCGCGCCGCCCGGACCGCGCAGCGCGAGATGGACCTTCGGCGACTGTCCCGCCTTGCCCTCGAACCAGAACGGGATCGACGGCGTCCAGCCGCGAGCCCGCGCACTGATCAGGCGGATGCCGGAGAGGTCGCGCACGCGGAACGCGCCGTTCGCGTCGCTGCGCGCCAGCACGCGGCCGTGGCGGGGGTTGCAGCCGTTGTCGGAGAGCCAGACCTCCGCGTCGGCGACGCCGTGGCCGTGGTCGTCGTCGACGATTCCCTGCAGGTCGGCGCCCGGCGGGATGGTGAGCGTGACCTCGGTCGTCGCGCCGCGGGCGACGTCGAACTGCGAGCGGCCGTCGCCGTCAGTGCCGCGGTCGGTCACGAGGAAGACGGGGCCCGCCTCGACTCCGTCGAAGCGGCACTCGCCGTTCGCGTCGGTCGTCGCGTCGAGCGTGAAGTGGCGGCACTGCGGCCGGCTCCACGCGATGCCGGTCACGCCGACGTCCGCGGCCGGCGTCCCGTCGCGCCCGAAGACCACCTTGACGTGGAGCGCGCCGAACGGCGCCGCCGCGACCGATTTCGGCGTCTCGAGCGGCGTCGCCTCGCGCGCCGCGCCTTCCGGCGCGGGCGCTGGACGTGCCGGCGCGCTCGCCGACTCTGCCGCGACGTTCGGCGGGGACGTCGCGACCGGATCGGCGCGGTGCGGCGGGTTCGGCGGCGACCGCTCGTTCACGAGCACCGTCACGCCCACCGCGAGAACGACCGCCGCGCCCGCGAGCGCGAGCTTTGCATTCGCCGACATCACGAGAGCTCCCCCGGTGAATTTCGCGAGCAGCGCCGCCGTGCCCGCGACGACGCCCGCGCCGCCCGCCGCCGCGAGCCCGGCCGGCGCCGCGCGCGCGAACGGCAGCAGCGCGACCGCCCATTCCGAACGCGCGCCGCCGTGCTCGGCGTCGAGCCGCGCGCGCAGCCGCTCGAGCGAGCGCTTGATGCGCGTGCGGACCGTCTCGACCGGCACGCCCATCCGCTCCGCGATCGCGCGCGGAGGGAGGCGTTCGAAGTAGCGCAGCAGCAGCGTGGACCGGTTCGGTTCGTCGAGCTGCAGGACCGCCTCGACGACGCGGCGGCGCGCCTGCTCGCGCGCGACGATCGCGTCGACGGAGGGCGTCGCCTCGCGGCGCGCGGCCGACTGCTCGTGGCGGTCGCGCCGCCCCTCGCCGCGCCGCAGCTTCCACGCGAGGCGGCGCACCGCCGTCGCGAGCCAGGCGCGCAGCGACGCCGGCCGGTCGGGGCCGCGCTCGATCGCCGCGATCCACGCCTGCTGGACGACGTCGTCGGCGCGCGCCTCGTCGAGCACAAGCCCGCGCGCGAGCGCGCGCAGGAAGTCGTCGTGCTCGAGGAGCGCGTGCGGGTCGCCGAGGTCGTTCCGGGCCGGTCGCATGGAGAGGGAGTCCCCGCCCGCGGCGGAAACGGTCCGCCGCTTCCGCTTTCGCGGGCGATCGCGGTACTTTCGCGCCCCTCCCGCGTGCCGTCGACCGCGTGCAGCGGCCCGCGCCCCGAGCCGTTCCACGGGAGGAGCCCTCCGTGACCGGTCCCGAGCCGCAGCTCCGCGACGTCTCCGACACGGCGCGCTGGGTCGCCTGGTTCCGCGCGCAGGAGAGCGACCGCCCCGACGCGCAGTTCAAGGACCCCTTCGCGCGCAAGCTCGCGGGCGAGCGCGGCGCGAAGATCGCCGAGGAATTGAAGGAAGGGAAGCGCGTCTCGTGGGCGTTCGTCGCGCGGACGGTCGCCTTCGACGAGTTCATCGGCGGCGAGGTCGCGCGCGGCGTCGACGTCGTCGTGAACCTCGCGGCCGGCTTCGACGCACGCCCCTACCGGCTCGCGCTGCCCTCGACGCTGCAGTGGATCGAGGTCGACCTGCCGCCGCTCCTCGAGGCGAAGCGCACGGAGATGGCGTCCGACACGCCGACCTGCCGGCTCGAGCGGGTCGCGCTCGACCTCGCCGACGCCGCCGCCCGCAAGAAGCTCTTCGCGGAGATCGGCGCACGCGGGAAGAACGTCCTGGTCCTCACCGAGGGGCTGCTGGTCTATCTCGGGAACGAGGAGGTCGCGGCGCTCGCGAAGGACCTGCACGCCGTGCCGACCTTCCAACGCTGGATCCTCGACGTCGCGTCGCCGAAGCTGCTCGCGATGATGCAGCGCGGCGTCGGGCGCAGGCTCGCGTCGGCGGGCGCGCCGCTGCGCTTCGCCGCGCCCGACGGCGCCGACCACTTCGTGCCGTTCGGCTGGAAGCCGGTCGAGGCGAAGTCGTCGCTGCACGTCGGCGCGCGCATCGGGCGGCTGTCGTGGTTCATGAACCTCATCGCGAAGCTGCCGCAGCCGTCCCCGCCCTGGAAGGGGATCTGGTCGGGCATCTGCCTCCTGGAGCGCACCCGATGAACCGTCGCACGACGCGCCGTCAGTTCCTGCAGGCGGGAGCGGCTGCCGCGGCCGCGTTCACGATCCTGAAGCGGCCCGGCCTCGCGCACGGCTACCCGGCCCACGCGGCGCTGCGGATCGGCTGCGTCGGCGTCGCCGGGCGCGGCGCCGACAACCTCGGCGCGCTCCTGCACGAGGACGTGGTCGCGCTCTGCGACGTCGACGCCGCGGCGCTCGAGGGCGCCGTGAAGCAGCACGCGCAGCTCGCGAAGGCGGCGCAGTTCCGCGACTTCCGCAAGATGGTCGACGCCGGCGGGCTCGACGCGGTGGCGGTGAGCACGCCCGACCACGTTCACGCGCCGGCCGCGGCGTACGCGCTGCGCGCCGGCCTGCACGTCTACTGCGAGAAGCCGCTCTGCCACGAGATCCACGAGGTGCGCACGCTCACGGAGCTCGCGCGCGAGAAGAAGCGCGTCACGCAGATGGGCACGCAGATCCACGCCGAGCCGAACTACCGCCGCGTGGTCGAGGTGGTGAAGAGCGGCGCGATCGGCGACGTGACCGAGGCGCACGTCTGGGTCGGCAACGACTACTGCGGCGGCGAGCGTCCGACCGACGAGCCGCCGGTGCCGCCCACGCTCGACTGGGACCTCTGGCTCGGTCCGGCGCCGGCGCGCCCCTACCACTCGAAGTACGCGCCGTTCTGGTGGCGCGGCTGGTGGGACTTCGGGACCGGCTCGCTCGGCGACATGGCGTGCCACCACGTCGACCTGTCGTTCTGGGCGCTCGACCTGACCCATCCCGTCTCGGTCGAGTGCGAGGGGCCGCCGGTCCACGCGGAATCGACGCCGGCGTGGCTGATCGCGAAGTACGTGATGAAGCGGAAGGACGGGACGACGCTGCCGCTCACCTGGTACCACGGCGGGAAGCGGCCGCCCCACTTCGCCGACGGTCGCGTGCCGAAGTGGGACGGCAACGGGACGCTCTTCGTCGGCACGAAGGGCTTCCTCGTCTCCGACTACTCCCGCTACCTGCTCGCGCCGGAGAAGGAGTTCGCCGGCTTCAAGCCGCCCACGCCGTCGATTCCCGACTCGATCGGCCACCACAAGGAGTGGACGGAGGCGTGCAAGGGGAACGGGACGCCGCTCTGCCGCTTCGACTACTCCGGTCCGCTCACCGAGGCCGTGCTGCTCGGTGGCGTCGCGTACCGCGCCGGCAAGAAGGTCGCGTGGGACCCGGTGAAGCTCACGACCGGCGACGCGGCGGCCGACGCGTACCTGAAGCGGGAGTACCGCGCCGGCTGGAAGCTGTGACGGACTGCATGCGCGTCACAGCCAGGCGAGCTGCTTGCTGTAGCGCCGGTAGGTGAGGCCGAGCACGCGCCCCGCGATCGTCGCGAGCGCGAAGGTCAGCGCGCCGCGCAGGAAGCTCCCGACGTAGGGCACGTCGATCGGCGCGAAGCCGCTGCCGAGGACGAGCGCGAAGACGACCAGGAAAAGCGTCGCCGCCAGCGCGTACTGGTGCGGGACGACGCCGATCGACCCGAAGACGCGGCGCGGGTCGTAGCCGTCGATCGAGTCGAGGACCGAGACGGCGAGCAGCGCCATGGGGAAGTAGGCGAGTCCTGCGACGAGCAGGAGTCCGCCGAGCAGCGCGCCCGCACCCGGCAGAAGACACCACGCGAGGAGCCCCGGCCCGAACGAGACCCCCAGGAGCAGCACCATCCGCAGCAGCGGCGCGAACATCGACTCGCCCACCGTCACGAAGTCGGGGAATCCGGGCGGCTCGTCCTTGCCCTTCACGGTCGACGAGATCACGAGCTCGACGTACGCGAAGAGGTATCCCGCGATCAGCGGACCCATGAAGAACGCGCGGCCGAGCAGCCACGTCAGCGCGCCGAACATGACTGCGCCGAAGA
>DASRRB010000047.1:0-3159 GCA_035695985.1 Planctomycetota bacterium
AGCTCTTGGGGTCGGTGGCGAGCGCTGCGTCGACGGGCTGCGTGAACGTCACGTCGAAGCCGTCGCTCGTGATCGCGAGGTGCTTCATTTCGAACGGGGTCGCGCCGGTGAAGAGGACGCGCTCGAGGCAGTCGCGCCGGCCGCCGCGCGCGCCCCAGCCGCGGTCGGTGCCGCCGACCCAGAGCGCGCCGTCCTGCGCGAACGCGAGGCGATGCACGCCCGAGCGGAACCCCTCGCGGAACGGGAAACACGCGCCCTGCCAGACGCCGTCGACCGACTCGAGCGCGACGCGCATCACCGCGGAGATCGTCTGGTCGCCGACGAAGATCTGGCCGCCGAACGGCCCGAACTTCCCGTCCGTCTCGTCGACGAGGAAGTCGCTCGCGCTCTGGCCCATGCGCGCGTACGGGAACCAGATCGCGGGGGGCGTGATCGCCGGGACGGGATCGCCCTCCTTGCGGCCGGGCCGGTGGACGAGCGACGCCTGGTGGCCGTGGAAGCTCCCGAAGGGCATCGGCGAGAGCTTGTTGGTCGCGACGTAGTCGCCTTGGTTGTCGGTGTAGGCCATGCCGACACCGGGCAGGAAGCGCAGCGCATCGGGCGAGCGCAGGCCGTCGGCGGCGATCTCCCACGTCGCGTCGAACGCCTTCGCGTCGCGCCACTTCGCGTCGGGATGGATGCGGACGGCGCAGCCGCGCGTCGGGACCGGCGCCCCCATCACGGTCGGGCCGTCGGTGTGGCCGAGGTTGAGCGTGACCCATGCATTGCCGTCGGCGTCGAAGCGCGGCCCGAACGCGTACTCGTGGTAGTTGCCGGAGATCTGCCAGGCGTCGCACACCGTCTCGTAGAGGTCGGCGCGCAGGTCGCCGTCGAGGTCGACGAGGCGCGTGAGCTCGCCGCGCTGCGCGACCCACGCGGCCCAGCCCGACTTCGCGCGCGGATCCGGGCGCAATTCGACGCCGAGCGGCTCCTGCAGCCCGCTCGCGAACGTCGTGAGCTTCGGCGCGATCGGCGGCAGCTCGCCGGCGCCGTCGACGACGACGAGGTCGCCGCGCCGCGTCGCGACGATCGGCCGTCCGTCCGGCAGGAGCGAAAGCCCGCCCACCTCGAGCTCCGCCTCCTCGGGCACCGCGACCGTCGCGATCCGCCAGCTCCTCGCCTCGCCTTCGGGGAAGTCCTGCTGCAGCTGCCAGTCGAGCGCCGTCTCGGCGGCGCGCGAGAGCGAGCGCTTGGGCGCCATCTGGAACGACCAGCCGCCCGCGTCCTGCGCGACCTTCACGAAGACGTGGTGCAGTCCGGGCGACAGATGGAGCTCGAGCTGGTGGTCGTTGAGGTCGAGCACGCGCGTCGTCACGACGTCGATCAGGAGCGCGTCGTCGAGCCAGAGCCGCATCCCGTCGTCGCTGCCCGCCTGCAGGCGCAGCGTCAGCGGCGTCTTGTTCTCGAGCGTGCGATGAAGGAAGGCGACGGCGTGGTCGTGCGGCCCGCCGCCGAGCAGCGCATTGAACTCGATTCCCTCGAAGCCGTCCGCGCCGCCGCCGCCGTCCGCCTCCGCGATCGCGCGCCACGCGACGACGATCCGCTCGCTCATCCGTGCACCGTGCGGTCCGACGAAGTCGCGCATCCGCGGAAAAGTCTGTGCGAGGTCGGGCCCGGGCCCGTTGAGCGCGCAGCGTGCGCGCGCGACCTCGGCGGGGTGCGTGTTCGCGAGCCCCTTCGAGCCCTGCGGCTCCGGGAACGGCCCGACGAACTCCCACGGCCCGAACGTCACCTCCCCGCCGAGCAGCGTCGCCTTCATCGCGGCGCGCGTCTCGTCGAGGGTGGCGAGCTTGACGTAGGGCTTGCCGTCGATCGTCAACGGCGGCGCCGTCTGCTGCGCGTTGGATTGCGCGAGCAGCGCCGGCGCGAGTAGGCACGCGAGCACGGCGGCGCTCACTGCGCGACCTCGTAGCGCACATCGAACGGCGTATCGGGTTCGCGTGCGCGGAAGAAAATGACGCCGCTCATTCCGTGGCGCGACTCCGCGATCTTGGGGATCGAGCCGTCGGGCTCCGGCGCCATCGTGGGCATCATCATCGTCCCGGTCGACCCGATCCCGGCCGCAGAGTCGCGCGGCTCGCGCATCATCACGGCCCGGCCGGCCGGCAGCCCGATCACACGGAACGTCCGCTTGAATCGAACGCCCGCCTTCGTGGACGGCTCGAAGCGCTCCTCGACGTGCACCGCGTTCGGCTGCGGCGGCGCGTCGAACGGGACGCTCGCGTCGCGCAGCTCATAGAGGAAGGTCGGCGAGCCGTCGGCCTCGATGCGGTAGCCGCCGAACTTCATTCCGTGCGCGCGCCCGCCGTCCGTCGGCCAGCGCTCGAGGTCGGGCACGGCGGTGAGCTTGATCGCGGTATTCGACTGCAGCGCATCGGGCGGCGCGAGCAGCAGCGCCGGACCCGGCAGCGCGCTCCACACCACCGGCCCGAGCTCCGGCGCGACGTTGCCGCCGCGGCCGTTCCAGACCGGGGCGACGTCGAGGAACTGCCCGGTCCACGCCTCGACCAGTCGGATCTGCTCGGCGTCGAAGGCGAAGTGGAGCCCTTGCGGCGTGCCGACCGCGATGCCGCGGCTGCCGGCGCGCTCGAGGAACGTCCGGAACACCACCGGCTTGTCGCCGACGTCGAGCACCATCTTCTGGCCGGTCGGCACGCCTTCGGGCGCGGGCATCTCGTGCGCCCGCTCGAACCACGCGCCGATCGCCTCGATCTGCCGCGTCGCGTCGCCGTCGAGGATGTCGCGCGTCTGGCTCTTGCCGTCCTCGAAATAGGTCGGCATGCGCGTGCCCGGCTTCACGCGCAACGGCGAGAGCGCGTAGCGCCGCCAGAAGTCGCCGCGGATCCGCTTGGAGAAGGCGAGGAAGTCGAGGCCCGGCGTGCCCGCCGACGGGCGATCCCCGTAGGAGTGGCACGTGATGCAGTTGAGCCCCTCCTTGCCGACGAGGCGGCGCCCGTCGGTCGCGAGTGCGAGGTCGAACGGCTTCTCGACGGCGCGCGCCGCGTCGGAGTTGCTGCGCCACTCGCCCTCGCCCGCGGCGAAGCCGGCCGCGAGCGCGGCGCCGACGTCCGCACCGAATTTCGGCATGCGCGCCGCGACGTAGGGGCGCGCGCGCGTGCC
>DASRRB010000048.1:0-28449 GCA_035695985.1 Planctomycetota bacterium
GACGCGCCGGACGCTGACCTTGCCGTGGCCCATGTCGACGTAGCAGAGGTCGCCGATGCGCGTGATCACGCGCAGCCCGCCTTGGACCGTCCAGAGCTCCTTGCCGCTGTCGGCCGCGAACGCGTGGAGCGTCTCGTCCGACCGCTGGAAGATCGCATTCCCCGCGATGGTCGCCTCGAGGCGGTGCAGGTCGCTCCCGCACGGGACCTTCCAGCGGATCTGGCCGCTGCGCGAGTCGACGTGGAAGAGGAAGCCGTTCGCCGACCCGAAGCAGAGGCTGTTCCCGGAATGCGCGAGCGGCGTCACGACTTTCGTCCCGGCCAGGCGGCGGTACCAGTTCTCCGTGGGCGCCCAGCTCGTCTCGACGGCCGGGCGGGGCGGCAGCGCGAAGAGGAGCCCCTCGGCGGTGACTCCGACCATCTGCGCGGTCGGGCCGTCGCCGACCGACACGAGGTCGACGACCTCGGACTTCGTCGGGTACTCCCAGCCCGACGCGCCCGACGCGAGGTTCACCGCCTGCACCCCCATCGGGGCGAGGCGGCCGACGTACGCGGTCCCGCCGACCGTGACTGCGCGGGTCGAAGGGAAGAAGTCGAGGTGCTGCGAACTGCGCATCTGCCGGCGCGCGCCGGTCTTGCGGTCGACGCCGACCACTTCGTCCTTGGACACGAAGGTCGTGCTCGAGTCATTGCCTCCGACCGGCAGCGTGGTCGGGCCGGCGAGCGTCAGGATCCAGCGGTGGACGCCCGAGTCGCGGTCGAGCGCGTGGACGTCGTGGACCTGGTCCTCGACGAGCACGAGGTCGCCGTCGACGGCGAACTTCTTCACCTCGGTCGGCTTGCCGTTGCGCTCGCTCAGGTTCATGCGCCACAGCTCGCCGTGGAAGCGGCCGCCTGCGATGAGCGCGTCGATCGTCGGGGTCAGCTCCTCGCGCGTCGGAGCCGGGGCCGGCCTGGCCTCCTCGGCCGACTCGGCCGACTCGTGCTGTCCCGCCGCCTTGTCCGACGTGCTCGAACAGGAGGCGGCGAGGAGGACTGCGGCGGCTCCGGGCAGGACGAGGCCGAGTCCGGACGCGAGCAGTCCCAGGGGGCGCGCAGTCGACATGGAAGACCTCGAAGCCCTATGGTTGAACAAGCTCGCGCCGACGTACCTCGGGTCGCTGCACGGGGTAACGGCCGGCGCGGAAGGCGCAGGATGATCCGTTGAATGCGGTTTCGAATCAAGGCTCGAGCCCGCTGGCGACGCGGCTGGAGCGGACCCGCGCCCGCATCGCCGCCGCCGCCGCTCGCGCCGGCCGGCCGCCTCCGGAGCTCCTCGCCGTCGTGAAGCTGGTCCCGGACGAGGTCGTGGCCGAGCTTTTCGACCTCGGGGTGAGGGAAGTCGCTGAGAACCGGGTGCAGAAGCTGGCCGCGCGTCCGCCGGCGCTGCTCGCGCGGGGGCGCTTCCACCTGATCGGCTCGCTCCAGACCAACAAGGCGCGCAAGGCGGTCGAGACGGCCGCCGAGTTCCACGCCGTCGACCGCTTCGACCTGATCGAGGTGGTGCAGCGCGAGGCGGCCCGGATCGGGCGGCGCTGGCCGGTGTGGATCGAGGTCAACCTCGCCCGCGAACCGCAGAAGCACGGCGTCGACCCCGACGAACTGCCGGCGCTCGCGTGCGGCGTCGCGGCGGCGTCGGAGCTCGAGCTGCGCGGCCTGATGACGATCGCGCCGATCGCCGACGACCCCGAGCTGGCGCGCCCCCACTTCCGCGAGCTGGCGCGCTGGTCGGCCTCGCTGCGCGCCGAGGGGATCCTGCCCCCCGCCGCGAGCGGCCTCTCGATGGGAATGTCGAACGACTTCGAGGTGGCGATCGAGGAGGGCGCGACGATCGTGCGCATCGGCTCCGCGCTCTTCCACGACCCGTGAGCGCGCCCGCGGGGGCCGTTTCCAGGGGAGGGTGCGCCCGCTAGCTTCGTCGGATCACCCGCCGATCCCGGCCCCAAGCCCGGAGGTCCGCGGAGAGCGCCGCAGAGGATCCTCGCCCTTGGCCACCCTCCTCCTCGAGAACGGACCCGAAAAGGGGAAAGGTCTCGAGCTCGCTCCCGGGGTCACCTACACGCTCGGGCGCGACCCCAACTGCGACATGGTCCTCGGCGGAGACCTCGTCTCGCGCCACCACGTCCGGCTGAAGGAGTTCAAGGGCGGCTACTTCGTCAAGGACCTCGACAGCCTGAACGGCATCTACATCAACGACCAGCGCGTCACGCAGGCCGAGCTCAAGGCGGGCGACAAGCTTCAAATCGGCGACGCGGTGCTGACGTTCCTCGTCGAGAGCCTCGCCAAGGCGAAGGAGGAGAAGATCCTCGGCGGCTACCGCCTGCTCGAACGCGTCGGGCGCGGCGGCATGGGGACGGTCTACCGCGCGATCCAGATCTCGCTCGATCGCGAGGTCGCACTGAAGCTCCTCTCGCCGGAGCTCGTGAAGGACAAGAACTTCGTCGCGCAGTTCTTCCGCGAGGCGCGCGCCGCCGGGCAGCTGAACCACCCCCACATCGTCCAGGTCTACGACGTCGGCCAGGAGGGCGAGGAGTACTACTACTCGATGGAGTTCGTGCGCGGCGGCAGCCTCGAGGACCGCCTGCGCAAGGAGGGGAAGCTCGCGCCGGCCGAGGCGCTGCGCATCGCGCTCGAGGCGGCGACGGCGCTCGAGTACGCCGAGTCGCGCCACATCGTCCACCGCGACATCAAGCCCGACAACCTGATGCTGGCCGAGGACGGGCGCGTGCGCGTCGCCGACCTCGGGCTCGCGCTCTCGCTCAAGAGCGGCGCCGACCAGAAGGGGCAGCCGATCCTCGGCACGCCCCACTTCATCTCGCCCGAGCAGGCGCTGCGGCGCGACGTCGACATCCGCTCCGACATCTACTCGCTCGGCGCGACGATGTACCGGATGCTCACCGGCGAGACGCTCTTCCAGGGCGCGACGGCCGAGGAGATCGTCAAGAAGGCGGTGCGCGAGGAGCCGCGCCCGCTGCGCGAGGTGAACCCGGCCGTCCCGGAGCGCATCGCCGCGCTCGTCCACCGCATGGTCCAGAAGGACCCCGACGCGCGCTTCGCGTCGGCGAAGGAGCTGCGCGAGACGCTGCAGCGCCTCCTGCACCAGCCGGCGCGCACCAAGGTCACCATCGCGGCCGGCGTGGTCGCGGTCGTCGCGATCGGCGTCGCGATCGCGATGTCCTTGAAGAAGCCGACGGAGACGATCGTCGTCCAGCACGAGGACGCCGACGCCGAGCGCAAGAAGGCGTTCGCGCTCAAGTCCGAGGCCGACAAGCGCAAGACCGAGCTCGACGCGGTGCGCGCCTACCTCGACGTCGTCGAGCGCGTGTCCGAACGCGCGCAGCAGAGGGAACAGCTCACCGCCTGGCTCAAGACCTACGACTACCTCGAGATCCCCGAGCGCGACCGCGCCCGCGGCCGCATCCAGTCGATCGACGAGGCGGTCCAGAAGGAGGAGGCGGCGCGCCTCGCGGCCGAGGCGGCGCGCGTGCAGCGGCTCGAGGACCTGCGCCGCTCCGTCGTCGAGCCGCTCGGCCGGAGCGACTGGGCCGCGGCATTCCGCGCCGCCGCCGCGATCGAGCCCGAGAAGGAGTCCGACGCCTCCGCGAAGGGCGAGGTGGCGGCCGCCAAGCTGAAGCTCCTCGAGGAGACGCAGAAGCGCGTCGACGAAGAGGCGAAGAAGCGGCGCGACGACGTCGAGGCGCTGATCAAGGCCGGCGACCTGCGCGCCGCGACGACGCGCTGCGACGAGGCGGCGGCCGCCTTCCCGCTCCCCGGCGAGGAGCTGGTCGAGCCCTACCGGTCGACCCTCGTCGCGCTGCACGAGGGATTCGGCAAGCGCAAGTCGGAGCTCGAGGCGACGGTGCGCGCCCGCTCCGAGTCGCTCATGAAGCGCGACGCGGAACGGCTGACGCGTGCGACCGGGCCCGAGGTGCGCAAGCTGGTGCTGGCGCTCGACTACGCCGGCGCGGCCGACCAGGTCGAGAAGGTCGTCGCCGAGCTCGAGACCGACGCGGCGCGCGACGAGCTCGCGCCGGTCGCGCGCGCGCTGCGCCGCGGCGCCGAGCTCTTCGGCCGGACCGTGCGCGCGCTCGAGGCGGGCTCGCTCCCGGCCGAGCCGGCGATCCGCCTCGCCGGCCAGGAGCGCGGCGGCGACCTGGTCGGCTTCGACAAGGAGAAGCGGCTGGTCAAGCTCAAGGCGCAGACGCGCACCGGCGGCGTCTCCGTGCAGTTCCCGCTGACCGAGTTCGCCAGCGCCGACGGCCTGCGCCAGCTCGTCTTCAACCGAATGGAGCTCACGCCCGAGGAGCGCGCCGACCTCGCCGAGCTCATGACGCTGGTCGAGGTGTTCCGCTGGGTCGAGCGCGTCGCGCCGCTGGCCGACCGCGCCGGCCGCTACGACGAGAACGCCGGCTGGGGCGACGCGCAGCGCGACGGACTCGAGGCGCCGCCCGGCCTCGCCCTCGCCAACGACGTGCACGCCGTGATGAAGGACGCCGGCGCCAGCGAGCGCGCCGCGCGGATCCTCGCCCGCGCCGACGAGGAGGAGCGCACGCAGGCCGACCTGACCTCGGCGCTCGAGCCGTTCTTCAAGGCGAACGCGACGATCAGCTGGTCGGCGTCGGCCGAGGCGCTGAAGCGCGTCCTCGAGGAGCACAAGTCGACGCTCCTGATCCGGCTCGCGCGCCCCTGGATCGCGGGGTCGTGAGCGACCCGCTCGCGCACTTCGACCGCTGGGCGCGGCCGCTGCGGGCGGCGGCTTCGGGAGCGAAGGCGCGCTGGCTCCTGCTGTCGCGCTTCGGCTTCGAGTTCCTGGGCGCCGCCGTCGCGCACGAGCGGCCCGAGGAGATCGCGGGGCTCGGCACGCTGCGCCGCGCGCAGCTCGGCAAGGTCGCGCTGCTCGCGCTCGACCGGCCGGCCGACCAGGGCGGCGAGGCGGGCGACGCCGCGGGCGACGCGCTCGCCGTCTTCGCGGCGGGACGGGCGGGCCTGCGCGGCGTCGTCCAGTGCATCGCCGCCGCGTCGCTGGTGGACCCCGTCGCCGCCCCCACCTTCGCGCTCGTGCGCGACTGGCTGCGCTGGAGCGACGAGGATCCTCTGCGCATCGGGCCGGCCGCGCAACCCGGCGCGCGCTTCCCCGACCTGCGCGGCCTCTCCGACGCGGACGAGACGCGGCGCGTGGCGACGCGGCTGCGCGCGCGCGGCCTCCCGGCGGCCGTCGCGGTCGCGCGGCGCGGGCCGTCGGGCGCGACGCGCGCCGAGCTCGAGGCGATGCGGCGCCTCGGCGGCGAGATCGTCGTCGACGCCGGCGCCGCCGAGCGGGTCGCCGCCCTCCAGCAGGGGCTGCGCGGCGTCACGCTCGCGCTCGTCCTCGACGCGGCGCTGCAGTCGCCGCCGGCCGATCCCGGCGCGCTCGCGGCCGCGGCCGACGCGCTCCTGCCGAGGCTCGCGCCGCTGCTGGGCGAGGTGGTCGCGCTGCTCGACGAGGCCGAGCAGGCGGAGGGCGCGGCGTGATCCCGGCCACCGCGGCCGATCCGCTGCGCCTCGCGATCCTGCTCTCCGGGACGGGACGCACCTTCGAGAACCTCCACGCCGAGATCGCCGCCGGCCGCCTGCCGGCCCGCATCGTCGGCGTCATCGCGTCGCGCGCCGACGTGCGCGGCTGCGCGCGCGCGAGAGAGCTCGGCCTCCCGACCGAGGTGGTGCGCCGTCGCGAATTCGACGGGCCGCAGCGCTACGGCGCCGCGCTCGGCGACGTGCTTGCCCGTTGGCGGACCGAGCTCGCCGCCATGGCCGGCTTCCTCCACCTCTGGAGCGTGCCGCCCGCGCTGCGCGGCCGCGTCATGAACGTCCACCCGGCGCTCCTCCCCGCGTTCGGCGGGAAGGGCATGCACGGCGCACACGTCCACGCGGCGGTCCTCGCGAGCGGCGCGCGCCTCTCCGGCTGCACGGTCCACTTCGCCGACGACCAGTACGACGCCGGCCCGATCATCGTGCAGCGCGCGGTCCCGGTCGAATTCGAGGACACGCCGGAGACGCTCGCGGCGCGCGTCTTCGCGCAGGAGTGCCTCGCCTATCCCGAGGCGATCCGCCTCTTCGCCGCCGGCCGGCTCGAGATCGTCGGGCGGCGCGTCCGCATCCGCGGCTGACGCGCCGGCGCGCGCCCCGGCTCAGTGCTCCCCTTCGCGGGAGTTCGAGACGAACTGCCCGGTCGGCACGTGGTAGACCCAGCCGGTCGTGTCGTCGGCCGAGGGCAGCGCCGCGGTCGACACGATCTTCACGCCGTTCGAGCCGTTCCACGGGTTCGGCGGGATGCCCGACTTGAGGTAGGGCCCGAACGAGCCGACGGGCTGCACCTGGCCGCGCGCGTCGGTCGGCATCGTGAGCTGCCGCACGAGGCGCTCCCCGTCGACGTTGCTGTCGTCGTCGAGGCCCGGCACGCGGCCGACGTGGTCGTCGCGGTAGCGCTTCGACGCGCCGTTCATGAAGCGCAGGTCGGTGGCGAGCGCGGTGCGCCGCATCTCGGCGCCCGCCTTGAAGTAGGCCGGCACGAGCGCGCCGGCGAGCCCCAGCGAGACGAGGGCGAGCAGCAGCAGCAGCTTCTTGGTGTTCTTGGGCGGCCGCACCTTCGCGATGCGCGACTGCGTCTGGGGACGCGCCGCCATCATCGGGGCGAGGGTCGGCGGCGGGAGCGGCGACGCGGCCACGTCGCGGCGCGGCGCGGCGGAAGCGTTGCGGCGCGGCCCGGCCTCGCGACGCAGCGGCGTCGGCTCGGCCGGAAGGACCGGCTGGAGCGGCGGCGCGTTCGGCACCGCCTGCACGACGGGACGGCTCGGCGCGGCGGCCTCGCCGGCGCCGCGCAGGAGGTCAGCGATGCGCACCTTCGCCGGCGCGTCGCCATTGCGCGAGCGCAAGCCCGAATCCGCGCTCATCGTCGCATACCTCCCAGACCTCTCCGCCGAGCCGCGCGAGGACTTCGCGCGCCCGCCGGATCGTGGCCCGATCCGCAGCGACCGGCGGCGCCGCGGCGGTGCTGGTGCAGTCGACCCGGACCCGGCCGACCACGTCCCGCACGCGCACTTCCACCTGGGATCGGCGCGGGACGCGTTCCAACAAATCAGAAAAAAGTGCCGCCATGACCTCGAGCAGCTCGGCGCGCGCCCCGACGACCCACGCCTCGCGAGTGCTCTCGAGCACCCGCACGCGCACGGAGAGCCCCTCCAGGAGGGCGCGGTGGCCGGCGACCGCCTTCTCCACGACGTCGAGGAGGTCGACCGTGTCGGACGGCGGCTCCGGGACGAGCACGCCGAGCTCCAGCGTGTTGGCCACGAAGACGTCGAGCCGCTCGCACTCGCGCGCGACGGCGCGACCGGCGGCGGCGAGGTCGCTCTCCTTGCTCGCGGCGCACCGCTCCCCCAGCCGGATCAGGGCCGAGAGCGGGAGGCGGAGCTCCTCCGCGAGGTGGAGCGACAGCTCCGACACGGACGGCTCCGCCGTCGACCCGTCCTTGCGGCGCGACCCCGGCATCCAACCACCCCCACCTGCGCATCCGCCCGCAACCCGTGCGGGCTTCTCTCGCCGCCCCCCTGTCGGCAACCTGGGGTGACGTCTGTTGCGCGCAGCGGCGGCGGGCGAAGGGAAATCGCTTCGGGGGAGGGACGGCGAGCATGACCGGCAAGACGGTCGGGATCATCTTCCGCAAGGAGTTCCTCGACATCCTGCGCGACCGCAAGACGCTGATCTTCATGATCGCGCTGCCGCTGCTCCTGATGCCGGGGCTGATGAGCGCCCTCACCCGGCTCATGATCAAGGGCCAGGACACCGCGCGCCGCACGCCGCTGATCGTCCAGTGCGAGCCCGACGAGCGCGATCGCTTCCTCGCGCTGCTGCGCCAGTCGGCGCACCGCTACGACGCGCTCCTCGACTCGTTCGTCGCGCTGCTCGGCAACGAGGTGCGCGGCGAGCTCGACGCGCTCGCGAAGGAGCTCGGCCTGCCGGCGCAGGAGGTCCTGCTCGGCCTCAACTCCGACCCGCGCGTGCGCGGCCACGCGCGCGCGGCGGCGTTGCGCACGGCGCTGACGAACGCGCAGTCGGAGGTCGAGAAGAAGCTCCGCGGCCAGGGCGACCAGCCCATGCCCGAAGAGGTGCGGGCGCTCGGCGCGGGCGGCTGGGACGACCCGCGGCTGCGCGACGCGCGCCGCCTCCAGGACCTCCTCTCGCCGCTCTCGACGCTCGACTACCGGAGCTCCGCCGAGGTCGCGACGCTGCCGCCCGGCCCGCGCGCCCCCGCTCCCGACGCCGACCTGCCGCCGCTGGTGCGGGGCGATCCGGCGCGCCGTTCCGCCGCGGTCGCGATCACGTCGCAGCGCATCCACGCCCGGATGCGCGTCCCTTCGGTGCTCGACGCGAAGATCGTCGACGGCACCGAATCGGTCGGCATCGAGGTCGAGTGGGACTCGACCTGGCCCCTCTCCGAGGAGGCGCACCGCCGCCTCGGCGAGGCGATCACCGAGGCGCGCCGCTCCGTCTGCGACGCGCGCCTCGCCAAGGCCGACCTGCCCGAGACCTTCATCACCCCCGTCCAGATCGAAGAGCAGAACGTCGCGCCGCGCGAGAAGGAGATCCTGAACCTGATCGGCGGGATCCTCCCCTACATCCTGATCCTCATGTGCTTCCTGGGCGGCAACTTCCCGGCGAGCGACCTCGGGGCGGGCGAAAAGGAGCGACTCACGCTGGAGACGCTGCTGGTCACGCCGGCGAGCCGCGGCGACATCGCGATCGCGAAGTTCCTGGTCGTCTTCTGCTGCGCGATGACCGCCGCCGTCGTCGCCACCGCCTCGCTCGGCTACACCTTCCAGTCCGGCCTCGCCTCGCCGCAGCTCGCGGCCGGGCTCAAGCTCGACCTGCGGCCCGCCACGATCGGGCTCGCGCTCCTGCTGGTCGTCCCGCTGGCCGCAGTCTTCTCGGCGATCCTCCTCTCGCTCTCGATCTACGCCAAGTCGTTCAAGGAGGCGTCGTCCTACATGGCGCCGGTCCAGATGCTGATCATCATCCCATCGGCGCTCTCGATGATCCCGACCATCCAGCTCGACCGCGTCACCGCCTGGATCCCGGTCGTGAACGTGACGCTCGGCCTGCGCGAGGTGCTGACGCTCGGCGGCAAGGCGGCGCCCTGGACCGAGCTCGCGATCACCGTCGGCAGCTCGCTCCTGCTCGCCGTACTCGCGCTCAAGTTCTGCGCGAACCGCTTCTCGCGCGAGGACGTCCTCTTCCGGAGCTGAGCTGCTGCCGGCTCAGGCGCGGCGCAACGGCGCGACGATCCGCAGCGCGCCCGGCTCGAGCGAGACGTCGAGGTTCCCGCCGGGGCCCGGATCACCGTCGACCTGCGAGCGCTCGGCGCCGCGGATCGCGATGCGCCGTCCGGTCAGGAGGCGGGCATCGGGGAGGCGTGCCGCGGTGCCGCGCGCGAAGCACCAGGCGACCCGCAGGAGGCGCGGCGCGACCGGCTCGCGCAGCGCGAGCACGTGGAAGAGCCCGTCGTCGCAGCGCGCCTCCGGGCAGGCGTGGAAGCCGCCGGCGTAGCGCCCGCAGTTGAAGACCGCGGCGTAGCGCACCTCGAGCGGCGGCGCGCCGTCGACGGCGACCGAGAAGGGCGGCTCGTGCGCGTCCTTGCAGGCGCGCATGGCGAAGAGCCAGTCGATGCGGCGCATCGGGCCGCGGCGGCGGCGTGCGACGTGGTGGACGACGGTGGCGTCGAAGCCGGCGCTCACCATGAAGGCGAAACGCTCTCCGTTCACGCGGCCGACGTCGAAGGGGCGCGCCGCGCCGCCGCGCGCGACGGCGAACGCGCCGCGCAGCGAGAGCGGGATCGCGAGCTCGCGCGCCACGACGTTGCCGGTGCCGGCCGGGAAGAGCGCCGCCGTCGCGTGCGACGCCGCGCCGTCCTGCAGCCAGCGGCGCAGCGTGCCGTCGCCTCCGAAGAGCCACCATTCGCGCGCGCGGGCCGCGGCGTCTTCGACGAGACCCGCCTCCTCGACCGACGACACGATCTTCGCGGGGCGTCCCGATTGCTCGAGCCTGCGGCGGACCCACTCGGCCCAGCGGCGCGCCCGGCCGCGACCCGACGTGGGATTCACGAGCAGCAGGAGCTCCCCGCCCGCGCTCGTGATTTCGCGGCCATCGCCGCCCACCGGGCCCGCGCTCGTCCCCATCGCGGCCAGTCTACGGGCGCGCGCGGGCACCCTCGGCGCCCCGCGCAGCCCGGTAAGCTCCCTCCCGATTCGCGCCGGAAACCGGCCAACCTCCGCACCCGTTCTTCGTTGAGTGCCGGTTCGACCGCGACCGCCGCGCAGGGCCTTCCCCCTCGCCGCGGACGGCCCGCCCCCCCCCTTCCCGGAGCCCTTGCGATGGTGTTGCGACGGATCGTCCTCTCCCTCCTCCTCGCCGGCGCCGCGCACTCCGGCGCGCACGCCCAGGGCGACAACCTCGGCTCGGTCATCGACGCGGGGCTCGCCGAGCTGGCGCGCCGCCAGCAGCCCAACGGCTCCTACGAGAACGACGTGCACGCGACGGCGCAGGCGATCCTCGCGCTCGCGCAGTCGCCGCGGAAGTACACCGAGTCGGACGGCCCCTTCATGAGGAAGGCGGTCGCGTGGCTCGCGAGCCAGGTCGGACCCGACGGCAAGCCGGCCGGGCTCGACGGCGGCGCGGCGGTCGGCGCGGCGATGTGGATGCGCGCGGCGCTCGCGACGACGCACAGCGAAGTCGGCAAGGCGGCGACCGGCAAGCTCGCGACCTGGCTCGCCTCACCCGCCGGAAAGATCCCCGAGGGCAAGCCGGCCGACCACCTCTGGACGGCGACCGTCACGGCGGGCAAGGACGCGGGCGAGGCGGCGAACGCCACGGCCAGCATGCTCGCGGCGCTCGCCACCGTGCGCAGCGTCAATCCGGGCGACTTCGATCGCCTGCTCGAGGCTCTGCCGACGGTGCTGACCGACGTCGCGGCGCGCTTCCCGGACCTGAAGCTCGCCGCCAAGGACGCCGCGCCCGACGCGTGGGCGAAGGTGGCGACCGCGTCGCTCCTCGCCACGCTGCACGCGCCGGCCGGCTTCGAGGAGGCGAGCCCGCGGAATCTCGCGAACGCGACGCGCGCGCTCACGATCTGCGCCGACCACCTGCCGAAGAGCGGCGACGGCGAGTCGCCCAAGGCGCCGCCGCTCGCCGGCACGCCGCGCAAGGTCGAAGGCGACCTGAAGGCCGCCTACAAGGAGGCCGCCACGGCCGGAATCGCCTACCTCGAAGCGCAGCAGAAGAACGGCCGCTTCGGCTTCATGGGTCACGAGGACGCGGGCATCACCGCGCTCGCGCTCTCCGCCGCGATCCGCACGGGGCGCCGGCTCGAGAAGCCGCTGCCGCCGTGGGCCGAGCAGGGGCTCGACTGGCTCGTCTCGCTCCAGAAGAAGAACGGCGCGATCCATTCGGGCGGGCTCGCGGTCTACACGACCTCGGCGGCGGTGATGGCGCTCGCCGACGGCGGGCGCGCCAAGGACGCGGCGGCGATCGCGAAGGCGGCGACCTTCCTCAAGGTCGCGCAGCTCGACGAGGCGGAGGGCTACGACAAGGAGAGCGACTGGGGCTACGGCGGGATCGGCTACGACGGCAACGAGCTGCGCGCCGACCTCTCCAACACGCAGTTCGGGATGGAGGCGCTGCACGCGGGCGGCGTGCCGGCGGACGACGAGGCGATGCAGCGCGCGATCGTCTTCCTGCAGCGCTGCCAGAACAACCCCGAGTTCAACCCCAAGCCGTTCGAACGGGAAGACGGGCAGGTCGTGAAGTCGGGCACCGACGGCGGCTCCGGCTACGCGCCGGGCGAGAGCAAGGCGGGGCTCGTCCCCAACGGCGACGGGACCTTCACGTCGCGCAGCTACGGCTCGATGACCTACGCGCTGCTCAAGTGCTACCTCTTCGCGGGCTTGAAGATCGACGACCCGCGCGTCAAGTCGGCGCTGCAGTGGATCGGCGCGCACTGGACCGTCGAGCTCAACCCCGGCTTCGATCCCAAGAGCGCGCCCAACGCCGAGTACCAGGGGCTCTTCTACTACTGGTTCACGATGGCCAAGGCGCTCGACGCGAGCGGCCTGAACGAGCTCACCGGCGCCGACGGCGTGAAGCACGCCTGGCGCGACGAGCTGCTGAAGAAGCTGCTCGTCACCTCGATGAACGAGGGCTTCTGGAGCAACGGGAAGAGCGGCCGCTGGATGGAGGAGTTCCCCGTCCTGGCGTCGAGCTATGCCCTGATCGCCATGGACCACTGCCTGGGCGCGAAGAAGGCCGGGCAGTAATCCGCCGCCGCGGCGCAACGCCCGCCCCGCGAGCGGCCATCGAGCCGCGAACACCGCGGAGCGGGCCATGACGCCGTTCGACGCCGAAGTGCTGCTGAAGGACGGGGCGCGCCTGCGCGCGCTCGCGGCCGACCTCGTCCGCGGGACGATGGGCGTCGGAGGCGACGTCGACGACCTCGTGCAGGAGACGTGGCTGCGCGCGCTCCAGACGCCGCGCCGCGTCGGGTTCTCGCCGCGGGCATGGCTTGCTGGACTCGTCCGAAACGTCGCGCGGGAGCGGCGGCGGGCCGAGACGCGTCGCGCCACGCACGAGCACGCCGCCACGCCGACCCCGGCGCCTGCCGACGATCCCGCCGAAGTCGCCGCGCGCTTCGACCTGCTGCGTCGCCTGCTCTCCTTCATCGACGCCATGGCCGAGCCGCAGCGGACGACCCTGATTCGCCGCTACGTCGACGGCCTCGAGCCGATGGAGATCGCGCGCCTCGACGGCATTCCCGACGCGACGGTCCGCAGCCGCATCAAGCGCGGGCTCGACGAGCTGCGCGTGCGGCTCGACGCGGAGCGCGGAGGCGATCGTGCGGCGTGGATGGCGGCCTTGCTCCCGTGGAGCCGGCCGAGTGCCGTCGCGGCGACGGCCGTGGTGTTCGAGGGGCTCGCGCTGAAGTGGATCGCGCTCGCCGCCGCCGGCGCGCTCGCGCTCGCGGGCGTTGCCGTGGTAGCGGCCCGCGCGAAGTCGGGACACGACGATTCCTCGCAGGCCGCCGCACGTCCGCGCGCCGCGGAGAGCGGAGCGCCGACCTCGCCGCGCGCGCTTGCAGCGGAAGGGGCCATCCGTATCGCCGACTCCGCCGGCGCTCCCGCCGGCTCCGTCGCCGCCGATCCGTCGGCGGACGGGACGCGGACGAAAACGGGCTGGCGCATCGAGGGCCGCTTGCTCGGTCTCGATCCGTCGACGCCGTGGACGGGAACGATCCGCGTCGTGCCGATCGCCAACGGGATCGTCGAATTCGTCGACGGGCCGCAGGGCGTCGAGGCGCCCCTCGTCGAGGGTCGCTTCGCCGCCGATCTCGTTCCCCCTGCCGCCGAGCCGGGCTCGTCCGCCCCCTGGCTCGCGTGGCAGGTCACCGCGACCGATCCCGCGTACGTCGACGTCCGCAAGCTGGTCGACGTGCTCGGCGACCACGGCGTCCCGCGCGCGCCCTGCACGCTCCACGTCGATCTGACGACGCGGCGTTCGGCGCGCCTTCGCGGCCGCGTCGTCGACGAGGCGGGCGCCCCGGTTCCGTCGATGGACGTCGGCTGGCGAGATTCGGCCGAGGACGAGTCGTGGCTCGAGGGGCAGCACACGCAGACCGACGCGACCGGCCGCTACTCGATCGAAGTGCCGCGCATCGGTCCGACCTACGTGTCGACCTGGATCGAGGCGGAGAAGCCGTGCGACCTGCTCGCCGCCATCGTCCGCGTCGATCTGCACTCGGGCGCCGACGTCGAGGCGCCGGACCTGGTGATGCGGCGCGGCGTGACGATCCACGGGCTCGTGGTCGACGGTGAGGGCGACCCGGAGCCGGGCGCGATCGTGAGCGCGGGCCCGGTCTGGACGACCGAGGAGCTTGCCGATCCGACTGCGGAGTCCGTCTCCGGCCGCACCGCGACGGCCGATCGCGCGGGCGAGTTCGAGCTGCGCGGGCTCCGGCGCGGCCGCACGACGCTCGCGATCAAGGGTCGCGCCGGACTGAGGGCCCATCCGTCCGTGCAGAACTCGCTGGTCGAGCGCGCGACCGTGGTCGACGCGCCCGCCGACGGGGTCGAGCTCGAGGACGACCTCTGCCGCGTCGAGCTGCACCTGCGCTTCCGCGGCGCCGTCGCGAAGCGGACCCTGTTCTCGATCGACGGCGCGAACCCGGCGCGCACGAGCTGCTGCACCCTCGGCTCGCAGACGGACGACACGGGCACGTACACCTTCCTCGCCGTGCCCGGTTTCCATTTCGGGATCCGCTGCGATCTGCCCGGCGTCGAGCCGACGGCGAAGCTTTTCGACGTCGGCGTGACCGATCGCCGACGGATCGTCGACCTCGACTTCGAGGCGCGGCACCCCCGCGCGTCGCTCGCGCTCGCGCTGCGCGACCCCGCGGGAGGAATCGTCGGCCGCACCTGGGTCCGTCTCGAACCGCTCTCCGATCCGGCGCTCGGCGCATACGAGAAGCGTCCCGAGCTCGCCGACGGCGCATTCCTCGTCGAAGACGTCGACCCCGGGCGCTACCGCGCGCTCGTGCGCGCCGGCGGCGGCCACTTCGGCAGCGGCGGCTTCTTCGAGGAGGAGACGTTCGACGTCGACCTCCTGACGCCGACGCGGGTCGAGAAGACGGTCGCGCTCCGGCCGACCGGACGGCTGCGCGTGAGCGCCTTCGATTCCGACGGCAAGCCCGTCCGCGCGAATGTCACCGTCGTCGACGAGCTCGGACGGCGCAGCGGCGTCGGGCTCGCGTTCGAGGAGGCGGGCTCTGCGATGTTCTCGCCGGTAGGAACGCTGTCGAATCCCTCGTTCGTCGTCCCGCCGCCGCCCCCCGGCCGCTACCGCGTCGACTTCACCGCCGACGGCTTCTTTCCGCAGAGCGTCGACGCTCAGGTCGTGCGCGGCGAGACGACCGACGTCGCGGTCACGCTGCTCCGCCGCTGAACGACCCGTTCGGCAGGCGGCTCAGGCCTTCGACTGCTCCTCCGCCTGCTCCGCTTTGTTCTTGGCGCGCTTCCTGTCGTTCTCGTCGAGCAGGATCTTGCGCATGCGCAGCGACTTGGGCGTCACCTCGACGAGCTCGTCGTCCTCGATGTACTCGAGGCACTCCTCGAGCGAGAGGATCTTCGGCGGCGCGACGACGAGCTTGCGGTCGGAGCCCGACGCGCGCATGTTCGAGAGCTTCTTGGTCTTGGTCGGGTTGACCGTGATGTCGATGCCGCGGCAGTGCTCGCCGACGATCTGGCCGACGTAGACCTCGTCGCCCGCGCTGACGAAGAACGAGCCGCGGTCCTGCAGCGCGTCGAGCGCGTACGTGCCGACCTTGCCGCCCTCGACGGCGACCTGGACGCCGCCCTGGCGCTCGCCGATCGGCCCCTTCCACGGCCGGTAGCCCACGAAGGTGTGGTGCATGACCGCTTCGCCGGTCGTGGCGGTCAAGAGCTTGGTCCGCAGGCCGACGAGGCCGCGCGCCGGGATCTCGATCTCGAGGTGGGTGGTCTCGCCGACCGACTCCATCTTCTGCACTTCGCCGCGCCGGCCGCCGACCAGCTCGATCACGCGCCCCGCGTAGGGCGTGCGCACGTCGACGATCAGCATTTCGACCGGCTCGTGCTTCTGGCCGTTGATCTCCTTGGTGATCACGCGCGGCTTGCCGACGGCGAACTCGAACCCTTCGCGGCGCATCGTCTCGAGGAAGACGCCGAGGTGCAGCACGCCGCGCCCGCTGATCCTCCAGGAGTCGGCGCTCTCCGTGCGCTCGACCTTCATCGCGACGTTGCTGCGCAGCTCCCGCTCGAGCCGCTCGCGCAGGTGGCGCGACGTGACGAATTCGCCTTCCCGGCCGACGAACGGCGAATTGTTGACGTAGAGGATCATCGTCATCGTCGGGTCTTCGACCGCGATGACGGGCAGCGCGCGCGGGTTCTCGGGGTCGCAGATCGTGTCGGAGATCTCGAGGTCGTGGTCGGCCGCGACGACCGCCGCGACGTCGCCGCACCCGATGCGGTCGGCGCGCACGCGCTCCATCGTCTCGAAGGTGAAGAGCTCCTGGATGCGCGACTTGATGACCCGGCCGTCGCGCTTGACGATCACCATCGGCGCGCCCATCGTGAGCGTGCCGGCGTGGATGCGTCCGACGCCGATGCGCCCGACGAAGTCGCTGTGGTCGATGAGCGAGACCTGGAACTGCGTCGGCTCGTCGTCGCGCGCGGGCGGCGGCGGGATCCGTTCCAGGATCGCCTGGAACAGCGGCGTCATGTCCATGTTCCCGTCGTCGGGCTCGCGGCGCGCGAAGCCGTGGCGTCCGGACGCCCAGATCGTGGGAAAATCGAGCAACTGGTCGTCGTGCGTCAGCTCGCAGAAGAGGTCGAAGACTTCGTCCAGGACCGCGCGGCACCGTTGATCGGGCCGGTCGATCTTGTTGATGACCACGATCGGCTTCAAGCCGCGCTCGAAGGCCTTGCGCAGCACGAAGCGCGTCTGCGGCATGACGCCTTCGGCCGCGTCGACCAGCAGCAGGCAGCCGTCGGCCATGGAGAGGACCCGTTCGACCTCGCCGCCGAAGTCGGAGTGGCCGGGCGTGTCGATGATGTTGATCTTCGTCCCGCCCCACTGGATGGCGGTGTTCTTGGCGAGGATCGTGATGCCGCGCTCGCGCTCCTGGTCGTTGGTGTCCATCAGGCGTTCGGTCGGCCCGCCCTTGTGGACCTTGAACGCACCGGCGGCCTGGAGCAGGCGGTCGACCAGCGTCGTCTTGCCGTGGTCGACGTGCGCGATGATGGCGATGTTGCGGATGCGGGCGTGGCTCATGGCGGTTCAACGATCGACCCGCGGACGATGGTTCGCCCGCGGGCCGGCGATACTCCTGGATGCTTGAACGGTTGCGGTCAGGGAGGTCGGCGGCGCTACGCACACGCGCCGAGAGGCGCGGTCATGCATAAATCCCGCGCAGCTTGTACACCTGCGCCACGCGCTCGACGGCGAGCATGTAGGCGCCGATGCGCAGAGAGACCTTCTTCTTCTCCGCCATCTCCGCCACTTCGGCAAAGGAGCGGTGCATCACCTCGTCGAGGCGCTGGTTCACCTCGGACTCGGGCCAGAAGAAGCCGGCGCGGTCCTGCACCCACTCGAAGTAGCTGACGGTCACGCCGCCGGCGTTGGCGAGGATGTCGGGGACGACCACCACGCCCTTGCCCTCGAGGATCTTGTCGGCCTCGTCGGTGGTCGGGCCGTTCGCCCCTTCGATGATCAGCTTCGCCTGGATCTTGGCGGCGTTCTGCTCGGTGATCTGGTTCTCGACGGCGGCCGGCACCAGCACCTCGCACGGCAGCGTGAGCAGGTCCTTCGCGTCGATCGACTCGGCGCCGGGGAAGCCGGCGAGGAAGCGGTTCTTGGCGACGTGCTCGCGCACGCGATGGACGTCGATGCCGGTCGGGTTGTAGATGGCGCCCTTCACGTCGGAGAGGCCGACGACCTTGATGCCCGCCTCGTGGAAGTAGCGCGCCGCGGTGCCGCCGACGTTGCCGAAGCCCTGGATCACGACGCGCGCCGAGCGCAGGTCGAGCCGGAAGCGGTGGGCGGCGTGCTGGAGGATGTCGAAGATGCCGCGCCCGGTCGCGTCGGCGCGGCCGCGCGACCCGCCGAGCAGGAGCGGCTTGCCGGTCACGACCGCGGCCGCCGTCTCGTGCTTGCGCATCGAGTAGGTGTCCATCACCCACGCCATGATCTGGTCGTTGGTGCCGACGTCGGGCGCCGGGACGTCGCGGTCGGGGCCGATGATGTCGCTGATCGCCGCGGTGTAGCGGCGGGTCAGGACCTCGAGCTCGCGCATCGAGAGCTTGCTCGGGTCGCAGATCACGCCGCCCTTGGCGCCGCCGAACGGCAGGTTGACGACCGCGCACTTCCAGGTCATCCACGCGGCGAGCGCCTTCACCTCCGCGATGTTGACCCCGAGGTCGTACCGGATGCCGCCCTTGCACGGCCCCATCGCCCGGCTGTGCTGCACCCGGTAGCCGGTGAAGACCTCGACCTTGCCGTTGTCCATGACGACCGGGATCGAGACCTTGAGCTCGAGGTCGGCCTCGCTCAGGATCTTCCACACCCCTTCGTCGAGATCGAGCCGGCGCGCGGCCTCGTTGAACCTCTTCAGCATCTCCTGCCAGGGGTCCTTCTGCGTGATCGGCGTCGTCATGGGTGGTGGTCGACTCTCCGGGAAGCCCGCGGGCGCGATCCCTTCGCGCCGGCTGCCGGCGGCGGGGCGTGCCGCCGCCTCGTGCAGCGCGGGGTGGTGGAAAAGTGGGTCACAAATAAACAGTTGCGCCGCATTCGGCAAGGACGGGGCCCGCGGCGCGACGGAGCGACCGCAGGATCGCGGGTCGATGCGCGTGGGGGAGGCGGGAATCGAACCCGCATGGCCCGCGAAGGCCGGGAGATTTTAAGTCTCCTGCGTCTGCCGGTTTCGCCACTCCCCCGATTGCGTGTCGCAACGTTCTCCGCAGCGGCGGGTCACTTCGCCGGCGCGGCGTGCGGTGGCGCCAGGATCGTCTGCGCGAAGTAGGTGTTCCACTTGTCGGCGGCCGCGAAGGCGAGCGCCCGCGCATCGCCGCCGCCCCACCCGCCCGACATCGAGTCGTGGGCGTCGAGCTTCGCCAGCAGCGTCCCGGCCGTGTCCTTCAAGTGGTACTTCATGAGGATCCCCGCCTTGCCGGCGCCCATGCCGACCCACATGCGCGCGCCGCGGTTGCCCCAGTTGACCGTGACGTCGACGTCGAGCACCGCCTCGCCCGCGGCCGCGCTCTCGCCCTCGGCGATGGTCGTGAAGCGGCCCTTGAGCTTGGACTTGAAGCTGTCGAGGAACGCCGCGCGCACCAGGTCGACGCCTTCGTTGTTGTTGGTGGTCACCGAGACGAAGTGGATCTTGAGCGTCGGCGTGGCGGCGAGGTCCGCGGCGGGATTCCGGTAGTAGGGCTGCGCCGGATCGGTGGTCGAGACCCCGGAGCTCCCGCTGCCGCACGCGGGGAGCGCGACGGCGCCGGCGACGAGGGCGAACGCCAACAGGACCTTCCTCAAGCGTTTCTCCTTTACGATGACCCCATGGATCTCTTCGACCGCGTCCGGCCGCTCCTCGACGGCGTGCAGTCCCCCGCATGGTACGTCGGCGGCGAGGTGAACGAGGTCCGCAAGGATCCCGCCGGCCTGCGCGGCCGCATCGCGCTCGTCTACCCCGACGCCTATCCGGTCGGCATGAGCCACTACGGGCTCAAGATCCTCTACCACGTCGTCAACCGCGAGCCCGACCTCGCCGCCGAACGCGCCTTCACGCCCTGGCCCGACTTCGCCGACCGCCTGCGCGCCGCCGGCCTGCCGCTCTACTCGCTCGAGACCAAGACGCCGCTCTCCGACTTCGACGTGGTCGGCTTCACGCTGCAGAGCGAGCTCACGCTCACCAACCTCCTCGAGTGCCTCGCGCTGGCCAGGATCCCGTTGCGCGCGGCGGAGCGGAGCGACTCCCATCCGATCGTCGTCGCCGGCGGCGCGGGCGCCTTCAATCCGCAGCTCCTCGCCGAGGTGGTCGACCTCCATCTGCTCGGCGACGGCGAGGAGACGGTCGTCCCGCTCCTGCGCGAGGCGGCGGAGCGGCGCCGTCGCGGCGAGCCGCGCCGCGCGATCGTGGAGGCGCTCGCGCGCCGATTCCCCTTCGTCGACGCGCCCTCGCTGCGCGAAGAGCTGCGCGACGACGAGGGCCGCCTCGCGGGCTACGCGCCGCGCGTCGCCGGCCTCCCGGAGAAGGTGCGCGGCGCCTACGTCCTCGACCTCGAGAACGCCCCGTTCCCGACCGACCCGATCGTCCCCCACACCAGCGTCGTGCACGACCGCGTCTCGATCGAGGTGATGCGCGGCTGCGTGCACGGCTGCCGCTTCTGCCAGGCCGGGATGATCACGCGGCCCTGGCGCATCCGTTCGCCGCGCCGCCTGCTCGAGATCGCGCGCGCGAGCCTCGCTTCCACGGGCGCCGAGGAGATCGGCCTCCTCTCGCTCTCCACCTCCGACTACCCCTACCTGCAGGAGCTGCTGACGCTGCTGCGCGGCGCGTTCGACGAGCGCGAGGTCAACGTCTCGCTCCCGTCGCTGCGCGTGAACGAGCAGCTGAAGCTCCTGCCGTTCCAGAACGGGGAGAGCCGGCGCGGCGGACTCACGCTCGCGCCCGAGGTCGCGACCGACCGGCTGCGCCGCCGCGTGAACAAGCCGATCCGCAACGACGACCTCTACGCCGGCGTGCGCGAGGCGTTCCGCCACGGCTGGGACCACGTGAAGCTCTACTTCATGATCGGCGTGCCGGGAGAACGCCACGACGACCTCGACGGCATCGTCGAGATGGCGGAGACCTGCGCGCGCATCGGCAAGGAGGAGCTCGGCCGCTACGCCGAGGTGCACGCCGCCGTGTCGACCTTCGTTCCCAAGCCGTTCACCCCCTACCAGTGGGACGGGATGCTCCCGGTCGAGGAGGTCGCCGAGCGGCAGAAGTACCTGCTCGCTCGCAAGCGGCTGCGCTCCGTGCGCATCGACTGCCACGACGTCGCCCAGTCGTTCCTGGAGACGGTGCTCACGCGGGGCGACCGCCGCGTCGGCCGCGCCCTGCTGCGCGCCCACGAGCTCGGCGCGCGCTTCGACGAATGGCGCGAGCACTTCCGCCCCGAACTCTGGGAGCGCGCCTTCGCCGACTGCGGCCTCGACGCCACGGCGCTCGCGACCCGGACGATCCCCTACGAAGAGCCGCTGCCGTGGGACCACCTCGACGCCGGCCCGTCGAAGGAGTTCCTGGTCGACGAGTCGGAGCGCGCGCGCGCCGAGACCGGCACGCACCACTGCTTCGACGAGAGCTGCCACGCTTGCGGCGTCGACGCGAAGGAGTGCTTCGACCTGAAGCGCGCGATGGCGGCGATGCCCCGGACCTGAGGCGCGACCCACTTCCGTGTTCGAGCTCCTCCGTCTGGCCTCTCCCTGGCTCCGCCGGCAGCGCGGTCCGCTGCTGATCGGCTTCTCGCTGCAGGTCGCGATCGTCGGGGTCGAGCTCAACATCCCCCTGCTCTGGCGGCGGGCGATCGACGGCGCGATCGGGCGCTCGCTCGGCGTCGGCGCGATCGTCGGGCTCGGCGCGCTGGTCGTCGTGCTCGGCGGGATGCGGGCGGCGCTCGACTACTACGTCCGCATGAAGGTGGTCGGCGCGAGCCGCGACTTCGAGCGCGACCTGCGCGGCTCGCTCTTCCGCAAGATGCTCGCGCTGCCGAGCTCCTTCTTCGGCGCGTCGACCGTGGGCGACCTCGTCTCCCGCATGACGCAGGACGTCGAGGCGGTCCGCATGGCGCTCGGCCCCGGCGTCATGTACGTCGGGCGCGCCGCGCTCAACATGACGGCCGCCGCGACGGCGCTGCTCCTCTTCGACCCGACGCTCGCGCTCTGGATCGCGGTGCCGCTCGTCGTGCTCGGCTCGGCGGCCCTCGTGCTCGCGCCGCGGCTCGGCCGCGCCTCCGACGCTGTGCAGACCGGCATCGGCAGGATCTCCGCTCGCGCGACCGAGAGCTTCGGCGGGATCCGCGTCCTCAAGCTGTTCGCCCGTGAAGACCTGCAGGCGCGCCGGATGGAGGCGCTCGGCCTCGACTACTACGCGGCGCAGATGCGGCTGGCGCGGTCGCGCGGCGGGATGCTCGGCCTGCTCGCGCTTGGCAAGGACGCGGCGCAGTTCGTGATCCTGCTCGTCTGCGGGCTGCACATCGTGGACGGCCGGGCCTCGTTCGGCGACTTCGTCGCCTACCGCTCCTGGCTCATGCAGTGCTTCTGGCCGCTCGTGATGTTCGGCTGGATCATCTCGATGGTGCAGCGCGCCTCCGCCGGCATGCGCCGCATCGACGCGATCCTCGCCACGCCGGTCGCGATCGCGCCGCCCGCGCGCGCGGCGACGCCCGCGGCGGCGGACGGCCGCCCGATCGACCTCGAGTGGCGCGACGTCGTGCTCGAGATGGGCGGCCGGCGCGTGCTCGACCGCGTGTCGCTGCGCGTGCCGGCGGGGACGTCGCTCGGGATCACCGGGCGCACCGGCGCCGGCAAGTCGCTCCTCGCCCAGCTCCTGCCGCGCCTCCTCGACCCGACGGCCGGGACGGTCCTCGTCGCCGGCGTCGACGTGCGCGCCTGGGACCTCGACGAGCTGCGCCGCCGCGTCGGCTTCGTGGCGCAGGAGCCCTTCCTCTTCTCCGACAGCCTGCGGGAGAACCTCCGCTTCGCGCGGCCCGGCGCCGACGACGCGGCGATCCGCGCGGCTCTGCGGCGCGCCGACCTCGAGCGCGACCTCGACGCGCTCCCCGCCGCCCTCGACACGCGCGTCGGCGAGCGCGGCGTCACGCTCTCCGGCGGACAGCGCCAGCGCGCGACGGTCGCGCGCACGCTGCTCGCCGACCCGCCCGTCGTCGTCCTCGACGACTGCCTCTCCGCGGTCGACGCGCAGACCGAGGCGCGCATCCTCGAGGAGCTCGAGCGGGCGCTCGCCGGCCGGACGGCGGTCGTCGTCTCGCACCGCATCGCCGCGCTGCGCGGCCTCGACCGCATCGCCGTCCTCGACGAAGGGCGGCTGATCGAGCTCGGGACGCACGATGAGCTGGTCGCCGCCCGCGGCGCCTACGCGAAGCTCGACCGCGACCAGCGCCTGCTCGCCGAGCTCGAGGCCTTGTGAGCCGCCCATGAGCCTCGAAGACGACGAACCGGAGCGCACCGTCCCGCTCGACCGCACGCTGCTCGCGCGGCTCGGGCGGTTCCTGCGGCCGCACCGCGGCGTGCTCGCGCTCGGCGTCGCGCTCCTCGTCGCGAGCCGCGCCTGCGACTGGGCGCTGCCGCGCGTGCTCGAGAACGCCGTGAACGGGCCGCTGCGCGCGGCCATCCAGGGCGCGGAATCGGGCGCGCTCGCCGAGGCGGCGCGGCCGCTGCTCGCCGTCGCGCTGGTCTACCTCGCGATCGCGGTCGTCCACGGCGCGCTGCAGTACCTGACCGCCACGGTGCTCGCGAAGCTCGGCCAGGTGACGACGGTCGACGTGCGCCGGACGGTCTTCCGCCACGTGCTGCGCCTGCCGCTCTCGTGGTTCGACAAGAAGCCGGTCGGCGAGCTGGTGACGCGCATGACCGGCGACGTCGAGAACCTGATCGAGCTCTTCTCGACCGGCGCGGCGTCGCTCGTCCTCGATCCGCTCTGGATCGTCTCGGTCCTGGTCACGCTCTTCGTCCTCGACTGGCGCCTCGGCCTCGTCACGCTGCTGAGCCTCCCCCTCTTCGCCGTCGCCGCCTTCCGCTTCCGCGAGCGCGCGCGCGCGGCCTACCGCGACTCGCGCAAGGCGATCGCCCGCAGCAGCGCCTTCATCCAGGAGTCGATCGCCGGGATGCGCGTGACGCAGCTCTCCGTCCAGCAGGAGCGCATGGACGGCCGCTTCGCCGGCGTCGCCGCGACGCTGCGCGACGCCTGGCTCGTCACGATCCACCACTTCGCCCTCTTCTTCAGCGCGGTCGACCTGCTCACGCTGCTGGTCAAGGTCGCGATCTGCGCCGTCGGGCTGCCGTTCGTGCGCGACGGCTCGCTCACGCCGGGCGCGTGGTTCGGGGTCTGGATCTACGTCGACTTCCTCTTCGAGCCGCTGCGCGAGCTGGCGGAGCGCTGGAACGTGCTGCAGTCGGCGCTCGTCTCGACCGAGCGCATCGGCCGCATCCTGGACGAGCCGCCCGAGCCCGACGGCGCGGTCGACCACGCGCCGCGCGGCGCCATCACGTTTCGCGCGGTGACGTTTGCGTACGGGGCCGGCCCCGACGTCGTCGCCGACCTCGACCTCTCGATCGAGCCGGGGCAGATGGTCGCCTTCGTCGGCGCGACGGGCGCCGGCAAGACGACGATCACGCAGCTCCTGCTGCGCCTCTACCGCCGCCGCGCCGGCGCGATCGAGGTCGACGGCCTCGACCTCGACACGCTCTCGCTGCGGAGCCTGCGCACCGGCATCGGCGTCGTGCCGCAGGACGTCTTCCTCTTCGCCGACACGATCCTGGAGAACGTGCGCCTCTTCGACCCCGCCATCGGCGAGGAGGCGGTGCGCCGCGCCTGCGAGACGGTCGGCGCCGCGCGCTTCATCGAGCGCCTCCCGCAGGGCTACGCGACGCCGCTCGGCGAGCGCGGCATGAACCTCTCCGCCGGCCAGCGCCAGCTCCTCGCCTTCGCGCGCGTCCTGGTCCACGACCCCGCCGTCCTGATCCTGGACGAGGCGACCAGCTCGATCGACACGGAGAGCGAGCGGCTGCTCCAGGCCGCCGTGGAGCGCGTCCTCTCGGGCCGCACCTGCCTCGTGATCGCCCACCGCCTCTCGACCATCCGCCGCGCCGACCAGATCGTCGTCCTGCACCACGGCCGCCTGCGCGAACGCGGGACGCACGCCGAGCTCGTGAAGCAGGACGGGATCTACGCGCGCCTCCACGCGCTGCAGTTCGCGCAGGATTGACCGCGCGCTACAATCCCCGCCGTTCGCGAGTCCAAGCGCGAACGCGGCCCCATCGTCCAGCCTGGTAGGACATCGCCCTTTCAAGGCGGTAACACGGGTTCAAATCCCGTTGGGGTCACCAGGCGACGGGGCGGCGGGGGCGCGTCTGCTTCGTCGGGCGACCCTCGTTGGGTCCTTGCGGACCCAGACTTCGGGATCGCCCTCCTCGCATCCGCACCCCCGGCGCCCCATCGCGGGTTTTCGAGCTGCGAAGACGCGGCTTGGCGAACGCGGATGAGCACGAGCTGGGCGGACGGTGGTGAAGGCTCGCTGCGTCCTGCGGACGCAGCATTGCCGCGGAAAGCAAGAAAGCGTGTTCGGCGTGGGCGGTCGTGAGGGCTCGCTGCGTGCTGCGGACGCAGCATTGCCGCTCGAGCGCGAAGACGTGGAGTCGGGTCAGCGCGACGATCGACGCGGATTGAGCGAGTGCTGCACGACGAATGGCAGTGGCGGGATGGTAGGGGCGCCGGGGATCGAACCCGGGACCGCCAGCTTAAAAGGCTGTTGCTCTACCAGCTGAGCTACGCCCCCATCGCGATGAAGCTGGACGAACACGTGGCGGCGGTTCGATCCTAACGCGGCGGCAAATGGTCTGACGTCCGACGGTGGTCGCTCGAGCGCACTTGCCGGGACCTCGCGTCGCCCCGCGACCCCCGGCCCGATGACCTGCGACGGTCCGTGCGACGACCGTCCATTACTTCGGCCACGGTCCCCGGACCGTCGGCAGGTCCATCGTCATTTCGACAGCGAGGGCTTCGCCCTCGCTGAGCGATGGCGCCGATGACCTGCGAAGGGCCGCCCTGATCCCTCGCGACCTGCCCCGCCGCGAACTCGGCCCTTCGTCAGGTCCATTGGCATATCGGCAGGTCCATCGCCTCACCGCCGACACCCGCCCCTCGCAGGCAGCTCCATCACCTCACTGCCGACCCCGCCCGCCCGCGACCTCATGCCATGGAAACGCACACCGCGCGCGGCGCGCCGCGCGCTCAGCTCTCCATGATCTCTTTGGTCTTGGTCGCGAGCGTCTTCTCGACGTCGGTCTCCGATTGCTTGAGCAGGGTCTGCACCGACTCCTTCGCCTTCTCGACCTGGTCGTCGGTGAGGTCCTTCGCCTCATCGAGATGCTTGTTCGCATCGCGGCGGGTGTTGCGGAGGGCGACCTTGGCCTGCTCGGCGATCTCCTTCAGGCGGCCGACGAGCTTCTTGCGCTGCTCCTCGGAGAGCATCGGCACGGTCAGGCGGATGAGCTTGCCGTCGTTCTGCGGGTTGATGCCGATGTTGCTGGCCTGGATCGCCTTCTCGATCTCCTTCAGGGCGCCGGCGTCGTAGGGCTTGATGGCGAGCTGGCGCGGCTCGGGGACCTGGATCTGCGCGAGCTGCCCGATCGGGGTCGCGCTGCCGTAGTAGTCGACCTTGATGTTCTCGACCAGCGCCGGCGTGGCGCGGCCGGAACGCAGCCCGCGGTACTCGTTCGCGAGATGGTCGAGGCTCGCCTTCATCTTCGTGCGCGCGGCGGTGACGGCCTTGGGGTCCACGCGTGTGCTCCTCTTCTCCGGATTCAGTTACGCGGCGCCGGCTTCGCGGCCGGCGCGCCGTCGTCGATGATCGTCCCGATGGCCTCCCCGCGCATCGCGCGCACGAGGTTGCCCTTCTTGTGCAGGTCGAACACGACGATCGGGATGTGGTTCTCCTTGCAGAGGACCACCGCCGCCGTGTCCATGACCTTCAGATCGCGCTCGATCACCTCCCGGAAGGTGAGTCGCGTGTAGCGCTCCGCCTTGGGATCGAGCTTGGGGTCGGCGGAGTAGACGCCGTCGACCTGGGTCGCCTTGAGCAGGCAGTCGGCGCCCAGCTCACTGGCGCGTAATGCCGCCGCCGAGTCGGTGCTGAAGAAGGGGTTGCCGGTGCCGGCGACCAGGATCACGACCCGCTTCTTCTCGAGGTGGCGGATGCAGCGGCGCCGGATGAACGGCTCGCAGAAGTCGGCGATCGTGACCGCCGACTGCACGCGCGTGTCGACGCCCTTCTGCTCGAGCGCGTCCTGCAGCGCGAGCCCGTTCATGGCCGTCGCCAGCATCCCCATCTGGTCCGCGACCGCGCGGTTGATGCCGGGGAACTTGTTGCCGCGCAGCCAGTTGCCGCCGCCGACCACGATGGCGATCTGCTTGCCGAGCGAGAGCAGCTCGCGCAGGTCGTTCGTCAACGCCTCGACGATCTCCGGGTCGAGCCGGCCGTCCTTGCCGGCGAGCCCCTCGCCCGAGAGCTTGAGGACGGCGCGGCCGAACGGGCGCGCGCCGGTCGTCACTCGCCGACCTCGATGCGGGCGAAGCGGCCGATGCTGACGTTCTCGCCGATCGAGGCGACCAGCTCCGTCACCATGGCGGCGACCTTCTTCTTGTCGTCCATCACCCACGGCTGCTCGAGCAGGCAGTGCTGCGCGTAGTACTTCTGCAGGCGCCCCTCGATGATCTTCGCGCGCGCCGCCTCGGGCTTCTTCGCCATCTCCTCGGCGCTCTCTGCCGCGATGAGGGCTTTCTCCTTCTCGATCGCGTCTGCCGGGACCTCCTCCTTCGTGCCCCAGCGCGGCTTCGACGCGGCGATGTGCATCGCGAGGTTCTTGGCGAACTCCTTGAACTTGTCGTTGCGCGCCACGAAGTCGGTCTCGCACTTCACCTCGACGATGACGGCGGTCTTGCCGTTGTGGTGGAGGTAGTGCCCGATGCCGCCCTGCGACGTGGCGCGGCCCGACTTCTTCTCGGCCGTCTTGACCCCCTTGATGCGGAGGTTGTCCTCGGCCTTGGCGACGTCACCGGCCGCCTCGTCGAGGGCGCGCTTGCAGTCCATCATGGCGGCGCCCGTCTTCTCGCGCAGCGCCTGGACCATCGCCGCCGTGATCGGCTTGCCCATCTCGTCGTGCTCCTGATCGCGACGCGCGATGCGCGTCGTTCCTCGCGGTCGTCGCTCGCATGCCGGGAGGCCGTCGCGTTCGACGGCCTCCCCGCGGCGTCACTCGGCCTTCTCGGGCACCTTGGCTTCGCCCTTCGCGGCCACCTCGGGCGCGGCGCCCTCGGCCGCCGCGGCCTCGGCCGGCGCCTTCTCGTCGCCGTACTCGTCGACCTTCTTCTGGGGCGCCGGCTTGCGCGGCGCCCGGCGCTCCGCGCTGGTGCCGGCGCGGTAGCGGACCGAGCGGATGTCGGGGTCGACGGAGGTCTTCGCCGCGTCCGCGGGCGCGCCGCGCTGGTTCGCCTTGCCCTCGACCACGGCGTCGATCAGCCGCGAAAGGAGGAGCGAGACGGAGCGCATCGCGTCGTCGTTGCCCGGGATCGCGAAGTCGACCGAGGTCGGGTCGCAGTCGGTGTCGAGGATCCCGACGATCGGGATGCCGAGGCGGTTCGCCTCCTTGACCGCGATGTCCTCCTTGCGCACGTCGATGATGAAGAGCGCGTCGGGGATGCGGTTCATGTTCTTGATGCCCGAGAGGTTCTTGTCGAGGATTTCGCGCTCGCGGTCGAGCTTGATCCGCTCCTTCTTCGTCATCTTCTCGTAGCGGCCGTCGGTCTGCATCGCTTCGAGGTCGCGCAGGCGCTTGATCGACTTCTGCACGGTCTGGAAGTTGGTGAGCAGACCGCCGAGCCAGCGCTGGTTGATGTAGGACTGGCCCGCGCGCTCGGCCTCCTCGCGTATGGCGTCCTGCGCCTGGCGCTTGGTGCCGACGAAGAGGATGTTGCGGCCGCGCTCCTCGCCCATCATCGCGGTGACGAACGAGATGGCGTCGC
>DASRRB010000049.1:0-5647 GCA_035695985.1 Planctomycetota bacterium
CCACGGCGCACGCGTCGACGTCGCCGCGTCGGACGAGGTCCTGACGCTCGCGCTCGCCGACGTCCTCGACCGGCCGGTCGACGTCCTGAAGCTCGACCTCCAGGGCGCCGAGCTCTCGGCGCTGCGCGGCCTGCGCGAAAAGATCGCCGACGTGCGCGTCGTCCTGACCGAGGTCGAGTTCGCGCCGCTCTACGACGGGCAGCCGCTGTTCGGCGACCTCGACCTCCATCTGCGCAGCGCGGGCTTCCGCCTGTTCCACCTCTACGACGTCTGGAGCCACCCCGACGGGCAGGTCACGTCGGGCGACGCGCTCTACGTGAACGGGCGGTTCTTCTCGTGAGCGCGCCGCTGCGCGTCGCCTTCGTCGACTTCTGGCCCGGCTTCGCGCCGGCCGACTTCACGGTGCGCTTCGCCGAGTTCGGCGAGGCCGCGGGAGCCGGCGGCTTTGCGGTCGTCGCCGACGCGCGCGCCGCCGACCTCGTGGTCGCCTCCTGCTTCCCGGACGGGCGGCGGACGACGCGGCCGCGCGACCCGAGGACGCTGTACGGCGCCCGCGGCGTCCGCCTGTTCTGGACCGGCGAGAACGTCCGCCCCGACCTCTCGACCTGCGACTTCGCCCTCTCGTTCTGCCGCGACCTGGTCGACCCGCGCCACCTGCGCGTCCCGAACTACGTCGGTCTCCACCGGGTGCACGGTCTCGCCGCCGATCTCTACGCACCCCCCGCCGATTCCGCGGCGCTTCTGCGCGGCAAGACGCGTTTCTGCGCCTACGTCCAGAAGCACCGCGTGGCGATGCGCGAGGAGTTCGTGCTCGCGCTCGCGCGCCACCGCCGCGTCGACTGCGCCGGCCCGTCGCTCAACAACCTGCCCTTCCCCGCCGAGCGCGGCGCCAAGTACTCCCTCTATCGAGAGAGCAAGTTCGCGATCGCGTTCGAGAACGAGGCGGGCGTCGGATACACGAGCGAGAAGCTGCCCGACGCGCTGCTCGGCGGCTGCGTCCCGATCTACTGGGGCGACCCGACCGTCGCCCGCGACTTCCACCCGGGCTGCTTCCTCGACCGGCGCGACTTCGCAAGCGACGCGGCGCTGATCGACCGGATCCTCGAACTCGACCGGGACGACGCCGCCTATCTCGCGCTGCTTTCGGCGCCGCGCCGGCCGGTGCGACCGCTGCGCGACGGCACCGACCCGGCGACGCTGCGCCGCTTCTTCGCCGAGGTCGTCGCGGCGGCGCGCGCCGCGGCCGGGCGCGGAACGTCGGCCGCGCCGCTCGCGCCGCTCTCATCGGCCGGGAGCGCGTGATGCGCGACTGCATCGTCCTCGGCTCGGGGCGCAGCGGGACCAGCATGGTTGCCGGCGCGCTCGCGAAGGCCGGGTACTTCATGGGCGACCGCCTCTACCCCGCGCGCGACGCCAACCCGCTCGGCTTCTTCGAGGCGCCCGAGATCAACGCCATCAACGAGGAGCTGCTCGCGCCGTGCGTCCCCGCCGCGCAGCGCCTCGCCGCCCCGCAGCGCTGGCTCGCCCGCCTCGACGCGACGGTCGACGCGGCGCCCGAGCCGCTGCGCCAGCGCATGCGGACCCTCGTCGCGCGCGCCCCCTTCTGCTTCAAGGACCCGCGCTTCTGCTACACGCTGCCGGCGTGGCGCGGCGAGGTCGGCGACGCCCGTTTCGTCGTCGTCTTCCGCGACCCGGCCGTCACCGTCGCGAGCATCGTGCGCGAGTGCGCCGTCGCCGAATACCTCGCCGGCGTCGCGATGGACGCGGAGCGCGCGCTCGCGACGTGGTGCGCCATGTACCGCCAGGTGCTGCGCCAGTACTGCGAGACGCCGCCGCACGAGCGCGCGCGCTGGCTCTTCGTCCACTACGACCAGATGGTCGGCCCCGATGCCGACGGCGCGGCGCGCCTCGCCCGCCACCTCGACGCGCCGGTCGACGCCGCCTTTCCGGACGAACGGTTCCGCCGCTCGAAGCCGGCCGCCGTGACGAGCGACGAAGCGACGCGGCTGTACCAGGAGCTGGGCGACCTCGCCGGCTTTTCACCACCGCGGAACGTCGCCCGTCCCGCCGCGGCGGCGCGCCCCGCCCCCGCCGCGCCCGAGATCTCCGTCCTGATCTGCACTTACAAACGCCGGGAGACGCTCGTCGAGTGCCTGGTCAGCTTCGCGAACCAGACGCTCGCACGGGAGCGCCATGAACTGGTCGTCGTCGTCGACGAGGCGGGCGACGGCAGCGCCGAGGCGGTCCGCTCGCTCGCGACGCGCCTGCCGCTGCGGCTGATCCATCGCACGACGAACGGCGGGCTCGCGTCGGCGCGCAGCGCGGCCGTCGCCGCCGCGCGCGGCGAAAAGATCCTGCTCGTCAACGACGACACGATCGCGTTCCCCGACCTGCTCGAACGCCACGTGAGCGCCCACGCGCGGCGCGCGCCGACGCCCGTCACCGTGCTCGGCACCTTCGAACAGCCGCCCGAGCAACTGGCCACCGGTCTGATGCGCGCGCTCGAGCGCTGCGGCCTCGTCTTCGGCTACGCCGGGCTGCGCCCCGACGTCGACCACGACTGGACGAAGTTCTGGGGCTGCAACGTGAGCGCGCCGCGCCGCGAGGTGCTCGCCGCCGGTGCCTTCGACGCCTGCTTCCACCACTACGACTGCGAGGACACCGACCTCGGCATCCGCCTCCACCAGCGCGGGCTGCCCGTCGTCTACGAGCCGGCGGCTCGTGCCTGGCACCGCCACGTCCTCTCGCTCGACGACCTCCTGCGCCGCCAGGAGACGGTCGCACGCGCCTACGCCCGCCTCTTCGCCAAGCACCCCGAAGCGCTCGCGCGCTCGCCGTTCGCGTCGATGCTGCACGCTTCGGTCGCGTCGCTCACCGACGAGCGCCGCCGCATGGACGGGACGGTCGCGCGCCTCCTCCCCGTCGTGCGACAGCTCGCCGAGCTCGACTGCGCCACGCTCGACGCGCTGGGCGGGCCGCTGCGCACTGCCGCCGACGACGCGGTCGAGGGGCTGAAGCAGGTCCTGCAGAAGATCGACCCCCACCTCTGGGCGGGCGGCTTCCTCGAAGGGCTCGCCGACTTCGGCGTCGCGAGCTTCCGCGAGCTGGCGCAGTGGCGCGGCACGGCGACGAATGACGCGCCGCCCTGGCCGCTCGCGTCGGCTGCGTCCGTGAAGCTGCTCGCATGGCCCGACTGGAGCGACGACGGAGAGCTGGCGGCGATCGTCGCGCTCGCCGACGACGCGCGCCTCGCCGCGCCGCCCTGCCTCGTGCTGCGCTTCGATCGTTCCTGCGACGGCGACCTCGCCGCGGCGGTCGCCCGCTTCGAGCGCGCGTGCGCGGCGCGTCCCGCCGGCGCGCCCGAGCTCGACGTCGTGGTCGTCGACGAACCGCTCCCGCCCGAGGCATTCCCGAGGCTCGGCCGTGCCGTCGCGTGCGCGCTGCTCCTGCCGTCGTCGTTCCGCGGCGAGCGCCAGCGCTTCTTCGCCCGCGTCGGGAGCTCGGGCGTGCGCGGCGCCGAGGACCTGCTCGCCTTCGTGCCGGCCGCGCCGGACGGCGCGCCGCGTCAGGTCGAAGCGACGGGCTCCTGCGACGGCGCGACGCGCGACGCGAGCCAGCGGCGCGCCGCCCCCTTCTCCTTCTCCAGTTCGCGCAACCCCGCGTAGCAGCCGAGCCAGATCGCCGTCTGGGAGAGCCAGCCGACGCGCTGCTCGATCTTGACGGCCGCCTCCGCCATCACGGACGGCGGCGTCGCGCCGGGCAAGCGGTCGAGCGCGGCGATCTCCGCCGCGAGCGGCTCGAAGCCGATCGCGCGCGCGACGAGCTCGCGCTCGAGCGCCGCCGCCAGCGCCGCCTCGTCGCCCTGCGCGCGCGCCATGCCGGGCAGGAGCGCCGGATCGCGGTGCTTGCGCCACAGGCGGACCATGCCGCGGCCGAGGTCGATCTGCCGGCGCACGAACGCCTCGGTGTCGAGGAGGTGGTGGTGCAGGCACGGCGCGTTTTGCAGGTACCAGACGCCGACGCCGTGCGCGGCGAGCCTCAGCCCGAGCTCGACGTCCTCGCAGATCGGGTCGCGGAAGCTCTCGTCGAAGCCGCCGGCGTCGAGGACGCTCCGGCGCGGGACGCTCACGTTGCACGTCCAGAAGAAGTTCCCGCCGTTCGGTGCGTCGCGCTGCAGCGCCGCGAACGGGAACACGAGGGCGAGCCTCGTGCACGCGCGCGCGAGCGCGCTGTCGGCCTCGGGCGCATAGGGGAAGTCGCCGAGCCAGGCGCGCGGCGCACCGTCGCCGTGTGCCGCAAGGTGCTTCGCCAGTAGGTCGTCGCACGGGCCGGCGTCGTCGTTCAGGATCAGCAGGACCCGGCCGCGCGCCTTCGCGATGGCGCGGTTGCGCGCCGCGCCCGGCCCGCCCTGCGGCTGCCACTCGCACGCGAGCGCGTAGGGGACGGAGAGCTCGCGCACGACGGGGACGACCGACGGCCGCGAGCCGTCGTCGGTGACGAGCACCTCGAAGCGGCGGGCCGGCAGCGTCTGCCGCGCGAGCGCGCGCAGCAGTCGTACGATCGCGTCGGGCCGGCCGTGCGTCGGGACGATGACGGAGAGATCGGGGACGGAAAGTCCCGCCGCGTCGCCGCCGCGGCGTCTGAGATCGATCGGCATCGCGCGGGCTCCTCGCTCCTCTCCTTCCCTTTCGGCCGGAAGGGTCTTCCGACCGGAGCGCTGCGTATACTCCCCCGCCCTTTCACGGAGGATCCAGGAGAGAGCCATGGCCATTCGCATCGGAGACGACGCGCCCGACTTCAAGGCGGAGACGACGGAAGGATCGATCTCCTTCCATCAGTGGATCGGCGACCAGTGGGCGATCCTCTTCTCCCATCCCAAGGACTTCACGCCCGTCTGCACGACCGAGCTCGGCTACATGGCCAAGCTCCAGCCCGAGTTCAAGAAGCGCAACACCAAGGTGATCGGCCTCTCGATCGACCCGGTCGCGGACCACAAGAAGTGGTCGGCCGACATCCAGGAGACGCAGGGCACCGCGGTCAACTACCCGATGATCGGCGACGCCGACCTCGTGGTCGCGAAGCTCTACGACATGATCCACCCCAACGCGACGGGCGGGAAGCGGACGGCGGCCGACAACGCGACCATCCGCTCCGTCTTCATCGTCGGGCCCGACAAGAAGGTGAAGGCGATGCTCATCTACCCGATGAGCGCCGGCCGGAACTTCGACGAGGTGCTGCGCCTCCTCGACGCGCTGCAGCTCAACGCCAAGCACACGGTCGCGACGCCGGTGAACTGGAAGCCGGGCCAGGACGTGATCATCCCGACCTCCGTCTCCGACGACGACGCGAAGAAGAAGTACCCGCAGGGCTTCAAGACGCTCAAGCCCTACCTGCGGACGGTCGCGCAGCCGAAGTGACGGGAGCGACTCCGTGGGACGCAGGAAACGGGGTGCGGCGGCGGCCGCGGGTCTGACGCTCGCCGAACTTCGGCGACTGATCGACGAGCGCGAGGGCAAGCTCGCGGAGCTCGCCGCGCGGCGCGACGCGCTCGCGGCGGAGCTCCAAGAGCTCGACGCGGAGATCGGCGACGGCGGCGCTCCGGCGCCGCGTCGCCGGCGCCGCGGTCGAAAGCCAGGACCCAAGCCGG
>DASRRB010000050.1:0-5939 GCA_035695985.1 Planctomycetota bacterium
CCTTCTCGACCGGCGGCGCGCTCGCGGCACCGGCGGCGGGCGGCGCCGAGAGCTGCCGGAGCTGCGCGTAGAGCTTCGCGAGGTGGGTGCGCTCGTCCTCGGAGAGCGCGACGCCCATCTCCTTCGCCTCGCCCGCGATCCAGTCGACCCAGCCTGCCGACCCGGTCCCGGTGAACTGGCAGTCGACGCCGGCGATCTCGAGCGGGCGCGCCGCTCCCGGCGCGTGCGCGTCGCGCAGGTAGTCGAAGAGCGGCCGGCACGCTTCGCTGCGCGTCCAGATCGCGAAGACGCCCTGCTCGAAGGCGGCATGCGCCGTGTCGGCCGTCGCGGCGCGCAGGCGCTGCTCCGCGATCGAGCAGTCGAAGAGGCCCGACTCGAAGGCGAGGACGTCGAAGCCGAGCTTCTCGTGGAGGTACCGGATCAGCCGCGCCTTCGCGCGGAAGCTGGCGCCGTCGCCGTGGCTCTGCTCGCCGAGCTGGACGACGCGCGCGTCGCCGATCGCCGCGCCGAGCGGCGCGAGGTCTTCGAAGTCGCCGTCGGCGACGTCGAGCGTGCGCAGCGCGACGGAGTGGTCGAGGACCCAGTCGAGGCGGTCGTCCTGCGCGACGGCGCAGGCGAGGACGAACAGCGACGCGGCGAGCATGGCCGGGATTCCTGGCGGGATGCCAGTGGGGGGGCGCGAGTGTAGCGGAGGCGGCGGCGCCCGTGCGCGAAGACGGTCCCGCGCTCAGCTCGCCGCCGCATCCGCCGGCTCGACCGGCGTGCGCGTTTCGGCCGGCAGCCGGACGATGAAGCGCGCCCCGCCTTCGGGCGGACTCTCGACCTTCACCTCGCCGTTCATGAGCGCGCAGAAGCGCGCCACGATCGCGAGGCCGAGCCCGGTGCCGCCGTACTTGCGGGCGATCGAGGCGTCGGCCTGCACGAACGGCCGGAAGAGCTTCGACTTCTGCTCCTCGGTGAGCCCGATCCCGGTGTCGGTGACGACGAACTCGACACCGTCGATGCCGGTGACGCTGGCGCCGCCGCAGCGAGCGACGGATAGTCGGACCGTGCCGTCGTGGGTGAACTTCGCGGCGTTGCTGAGGAGGTTGAAGAGGATCTGGCGCGTCTTGGTCAGGTCGCCGTGGATCGAGCCGAGGTCCTCGGCGAGCGTGACGGCGAGCGTGTTGCCGTTCTTGCGGACGACCGCGTCGATGGTGCTGATCATCTCGTCGACCATCTTGCGGACGTCGAAGGTCTGCAGGTCGAGCTCCATGTGGCCCGCCTCGATCTTCGAGAGGTCGAGGATGCCGTTGATGAGCCCGAGCAGGTGGCGGCTCGCCGTCTGGATCTTGGTGAGGTCGGCGACGTCGGCCTCGCGGCCGTCCTCGACCGCGCCCTCCTGCAGCAGCTCGCTGTAGAGGATGATCGCGTTCAGCGGCGTGCGCAGCTCGTGGCTCACGTTCGCGACGAATTCGCTGCGCGCCCGGTTCGCCGCCTCGACCTCCTGCTGGCTGGCGCGCAGCCGGTCGACCGACTCGTCGAGGCCGGCGGTCGCCGCCGCCCGCTCGCGCATCTCGCGCGCGCCGCGCAGGCAGGCGATCACGAGGAAGACGTCCTCGAAGGCGACCCATGCGGCGTGCTCGACCCAGCGCCACTCGCTCGCGACGAAGACGCCGTAGACCGACTCCGGCCACCAGATCCCGCGCAGCAGGTGGTCGAGCGCGACGACCACGGTCGCGGGGATCAGCACGCGCCAGTCGCGGTAGAAGGCGATGAACGCGAGCGACCCGAAGACGTGGAAGTGCGTCTCGATACGGCCGCCCGTCAGGTGGATCAGGAGCGCGCTCATCAGCATCTGCGCCACCGCGATCCCGTGGCGCGTCGAAGTCTTGCCCGGCCGCAGGAGGGCGAGCACCGCCGGCGGGACGCTGATGGCGCCGCCGAGGAGGAACGCGGCCCAGACGTGGACGTGCGTGCGGCTCTCCGACCCCGCCCAGACGCGCGGCGAGATGCAGAGCGAGAAGACGATCCCGGTGACCCACTGCACCAGCATCAGCGGCGCGAAGAGCCGGTCGGTCTGGCGGTAGATCTGCTGCTCGTAGGAGTGCAGCAGCTGCTCGGCGCGGGACGCCGCGGGCCGCGCCGGCGGCGGCGCGGTCACGGCGACCGGCTCACTTGGCGTCGCAACAGGAGTCGCGGTCTGCATCGGGTCGTCCTTCGTCGCCGCGGCCGAAGAGCTCGCAGCCGAACACGGGAGTCGCGGTGACCGGCGGCGCTGCGTGGTCGAGGAGCGCCAGGAGCGAGACGCGGCCGACGCTCTCGCCCGGATGTCCGCGGGAAGCGGTCAAGCCGCCGGCGAAGAGCAGCCGGCCGTCGGCTCCGTAGAGCAGCGCTTGTCCGGAGGTGAGCGCGCCGAAGCGTTTCGCCTCGGCGCCGCCGTCGTCGCGGAGCACGGAGGCGGCGGGGAGGCGCTGCGCGTCGCTCCAGAGCTCCGACTGCTCCCAGCCCGGCGCGACCCCGTCGGGCCGCAGGAAGAGGACGCGCGTCGCGGGCCGTTCGGCGGCGCGCGCGAGCAGCTCCGCGAGTTCCGCGACGCTCGCGCGGCTGCACGAGCAGCGCGGGTGGACGAACAGCAGCAGCGTCGGTCGGCCCGGCTCGCGCGGGATCGCGCTCGCCTCCGGCCAGGTCGCCGGCGCGCGGCCGGCCGCGCCGGGCCGGTTCGCGTAGCTCGCGAGCCAGCCGAGGCCCGCGGCGACGCCGCCGAACCAGAGCGCGCCGAGCGCAGCCCACGCCAGCGCCGACTTCTTCAAAAGGCCTCTCCGACGGCGGCCGCGTCGCCCGCGCGGCCATCCCGATCGGATCGGCATCGGCAGGGTTGTCTCTTCAGTGCCCGCGCGTATTCGCCGATGTCACGACGACGCCGCAGACGATGGGAAGGAGGGGCGCGCGAACATGAATCGGATTCTCATCGTCGACGACAACGAGATGAATCGCGACGTGCTCTCGCGCCGGCTCCACCGCCGCGGCTTCGAAGTGCTCCTCGCGACGGACGGCCTGCGCGGCCTCGAGACCGCACGGAAAGAACGTCCCGACCTGATCCTCCTCGATCTCGGGCTGCCCGAGATCGACGGGTGGGAGTGCGCGCGCCGGCTCAAGGCCGACGCCGCGACGCGCGCGATCCCGGTCATCGCGCTGACCGCCCACGCGATGGTGGGCGACCGCGAGAAGGCGACGGCCGCGGGCTGCGACGACTTCGACACCAAGCCGATCGACTTCGAGGCCCTCCTGCGGCGGATGGCCGCGCTCCTCGACCGCCAGGCCGCGAAGGGCCCCGCATGGACCCCGTGAACGCCACGCTGCTCCTCGTCGACGACGAGGAGATGAACCGCGACGCGCTCTCGCGCCGCCTGTCGCGGAAGGGCTACACCGTCCTCACCGCGGAAAGCGGCCCGCGCGCGCTCGAGCTGATCGACGCGAACCGCGTCGACGCCGTGCTGCTCGACGTGATGATGCCGGGCATGAGCGGGATCGAGACGCTGCGCCAGGTGCGCAAGTCCCGTTCGCTCGTCGACCTGCCGGTCATCATGGTCACCGCCAAGGACCGCAACGAGGACGTGGTCGAGGCGCTCGAGCTCGGCGCCAACGACTACGTGACCAAGCCGATCAACTTCGACGTCGCGCTGGCGCGCATCCGGACGCAGGTCACGGCGCGGCGCGTCGATCCGCTGACGGGGCTCCCCAACCGCCTGATGTTCCTGGACCGGCTGGAGCGGCTGGTCGCGCGCAACCATGCGGCGCCCGGCGCCGACGGGTCGTTCGCGGTCTTCTTCATCGACGTCGACCGCTTCAAGAACATCAACGACAGCCTCGGCCACCTCGCGGGGGACGAGCTCCTCGGCGGCATCGTGCAGCGGCTGCAGGAGTCGCTCCGCGCGACCGACCTCGTGTGCCGCATCGAGCACGACGCGACGCTCGCGCGGCTCGGCGGCGACGAGTTCACCATCCTCCTCGACCATGTCGGCAGCGCGAAGGACGCCGAGGCGGTGGCCGCGCGCCTCCAGACCGCGGTCGCGAACCCGTTCGACCTCGGCGGCTGCGAGGTCTTCACGTCGATCAGCATCGGCATCGTGATGAGCGACGCGCGCTACGGCTCCGCGCAGGACATGCTGCGCGACGCCGACACGGCGATGTACCGGGCGAAGGCGCTCGGGAAGGCGCGCTGCGTCGTCTTCGACACGTCGATGCGGGTCGCCGCCGCGAACCGCCTCCAGATCGAGACCGACCTGCGCCACGCCCTCGAGCGCGACGAGTTCCGGATCCACTACCAGCCGATCCTCCACCTCGCGCAGGAGCGTCTCGCCGGCTTCGAAGCGCTGCTGCGCTGGCACCATCCCGTGCGCGGGCTGGTGTCGCCGAACGAGTTCATCCCCGCCGCCGAGGAGACCGGGCTGATCGTCCCGATCGGGCTCTGGGTCCTCGCGACCGCGTGCCGCCAGATGCGTGAATGGGACCGCGCATTCCCGCAGCGCGCCGGTCTCACGATCAACGTCAACCTCTCGGGGCGCCAGCTCATGCACCCCGGGATCGTCAAGAGCGTCGCCGACGTGCTCGCGGAGAGCGGGCTCGCGCCGGGCCGGCTCAAGCTCGAAGTGACCGAGACCGTGGTCCTCGAGAGCTCCGGCATCGTGGCCAAGGTCCTGAACGACCTGCACGCGCTCGGGGTGAAGCTCGGGCTCGACGACTTCGGGACGGGCTACTCCTCGCTCAGCTACCTGCGCCAGTTCCCGTTCCAGACCCTGAAGATCGACCGCTCGTTCGTGACCGCCATGGACGACGCGGAGAGCGTCGAGATCATCCGCGCGATCCTCTCGATGGGCGTCGCGCTCGCCATGGACGTCACCGCGGAGGGGATCGAGACCGCGGAGCAGGCCGCCCTCCTGAAGAAGCTCGCCTGCGGGAGCGGCCAGGGCTTCTACTACCAGAAGCCGCTCTCGAGCGACGACACCGTCGCGCTGCTGCGCTCGCAGAAGTACGCGGGTCCGAATTCGGGATCGTGAACGACGCGACCCCGTTCAGGGGACGCGCGGGCCGGCCCGGAACTCGACCTTCACTCCTCGGCCGTCCGCGGGAGCGACGCTGCCCGTGAATCCGCGGCGCGCCGCGACCGCGAGCAGCGGTTCGAGCGCGTTCGGATCGTCGGCGACCACGGTGAAGCGGTCGGGACGCCCGGGCCGGTCGAGCAGCGCCGCGAGCCGCAGCTCCGGCATCCCACACGACTCGCCGCAGAGATCGAGGAGCGGCGCCGACGGCGGTGCGACGCGGCGCAGGACGGCGACGCCGGCGAAGGCGCCCGCGAACAGCCCGCCGCCGAAGAGCCAGCCGTGGAGCGAGAAGGCGGTGACGCCCGAGAGGAGCGCGCCGACCGTGCAGCCCGACGCGACGAACGCCCCGAATCCGAGCAGCACGCCGCCGAGCAGCGCGAGCGCGAGCGCGCGCGGCCGCGCGACGCGCCAGCGGAACTCGCCGGCGGCGAGCGACGCGACGAGCGCGCCCGTGACCAGCGCGAGCACGAAGATCCCGCGATCGGAGACGACGTGCGGGTCGTCGGTCGGCCGGCAGCCGGCGATCTCGTCGAGCCCTTCGAGGCGCGAAGGGAGGAGATGGAGCGCGTTGCCGGCGGCGCGGGCGAGCCGCGCGAGCTCCGCCGTCACGCCGAGCGGCGCCCCGCGAAAGAGCGCGAACGTCCCGAGCACGCCGATCGCCGCGCCGCCGACCACCGCGGGCCACGGCGCGCGGAAGATCCGCCGCAGGACCACCGCCGGCGTCGCCGGCTCGGCGCTCGTCGTCGGGGTCGTCGTCGCCGCGGACGGCCGCGCCCGCAGCAGCAGCGCTGCGAGCGCCGCGAACACGGCGAGCTGCAGCAGCAGCGCGCCGCCGTAGCCGAGCTGCTTCGGCAG
>DASRRB010000051.1:0-6612 GCA_035695985.1 Planctomycetota bacterium
GATCGGCGTGCACGACGGCGGCTCGCCCGACCTCGGCGTCCCGTTCGTCGTCGAGCTCCTGGGCCAGGTGCTCCACTTCCCGTTCCTGGGCGAGCGCATCGGCGTCCCGGCCCACATCACGCAGGGCGCGCTGCCCATCGAAGAGCAGCTCGACGTGCGCGGCATCCCGGTCGTCGCGATCGTCGGCTCCTGCATGAACGCCGGCAAGACGGCCGCCGCGTGCAGCCTGGTGCAGTCGTTCACGCATCGCGGGCTGAAGGTCGTCGCCGGCAAGACGACCGGCGTCTCGCTGCGGCGCGACATCCTCTCGATGGAGGACGCGGGCGCCCGCAAGGTCCTGGTCTTCACCGACCTCGGCATCGTGACGACGACGCCGGCCACCGCGCCGCAGGCGGCGCGCACGATCCTGACCCACCTCGCGCGCGAGAAGCCCGACGCGATCGTGCTCGAGCTCGGCGACGGCCTGCTCGGCCTCTACGGCGTGAACGAGATCCTCTCGCAGCCGGAGATCCGCTCGAGCTTCTCCGCCGTCGTGCTCGCCGCGTCCGACCCGGTCGCGGCGTGGGGCGGCGTGCAGCTGCTGCGCGACCGCTACGCGATCGACGCGACCGCGATCACCGGCCCGGCGACCGACAACGCCGCCGCGGCGCGCCTGGTCGAGGAGCAGGCCGGCTGCATCGCCCTCAACGCGCGCACGCAGGCGGAGGAGCTCGCGACCGTCGTGCTCGATCGGATGGGCCTCGGCCACGTCGTGAACGGCCGCAACGGCACCGAGGGTTCTGCGCGCGCGATCGCCGCCGCCGCCGGAGGCTCCGATGATCTCTAAATCGGGTTCGAGGGCCCCGCGTGGTGAATCGGTTCGCGGCGGGCAATCGCGCCTTGCCGAGATGGAGCTGCCGGATGACCGAGTCCGGTTGAAGGCGAGCATCGACGGGCAGATCGACGGTCCTCCGCAGCTCATCTCGAAGGTGGTGCCGGCGGTCGTGTTCGGTGGATCGGGTTACGTCGCAGGGGAACTGCTGCGCCTCCTTTCGCAACACCCGCGGTTCACGCCTGCTGCGGTCTTCTCGACGACGCAGGCGGGCGAACCCGTCACGCGCGCCTTCCCGCACCTCGCGGGCACGAAGCTCGACGGCGTGAAGTTCGTCGGCGAGGACGACGGCGCGACGTGGTTCGCGCGGCCCGGCCCGCTCGCCGTCTTCACCGCGACGCCGCACGGCGCGGCCGCGCCGCTGCTCGCGAAGCTCTTCGCGGCGCGCGCCGCCGCGCGCGCGAACGGCGTCGAGCTCGACGACGACCATTTCCACGTCGTCGACCTCTCCGCCGACTTCCGCTTCGACGACGCCAGGCGATGGGAGCAGATCTACGCCCAGCCGCACGGCGCGCCGGAGCTCCTGCGCGAGTTCGCGTGCGCCGTGCCGGAGCACTTCGCGCTCACCAAGCACGGCACGATGCCGCAGCACGCGGCGCAGCCGGGCTGCTTCACGACCGCGGTCGTCTGCGCGGCGTGGCCCTTCTTCCGGCTCGGCCTCGTCGAGGGCGACGTCTTCGTCGCGGCGACCACCGGCAGCAGCGGCAGCGGCAAGTCGCCGAGCACCGCGACGCACCACCCCGACCGCCACGCGACGCTCTACGCGTACAACCCGCTGACGCACCGCCACGAAGCGGAGATGCGCAAGCTGCTCGGCGCGGCGTGCCGCGGCTGCGAGCCCGACGTCGAGTTCGTCCCGCACTCGGGCCCGTTCGTCCGCGGAATTCATGCGACGATCCGCATGACCTTGCGCGACGCGCCGGTCGGAACCGACGCCGATCGCGCCGCCGCGCTGGTCGCGCGCGTCAACACGCTCTACGGAGAACGTAGTTTCGTGCGCGCGACGACGACTCCGCCCAAACTGACGGAGGTGGTCGGCACCAACCGCTGCCGGCTCGGCGTCGCGGTGCGCGGACGCACGCTGGTCGTCATGAGCGTGATCGACAACCTGACGAAGGGCGCCGCCGGCGGCGCCGTGCAGTGGATGAACCGGCTCTTCGGCCTCGACGAGCGCACGGGACTCGAGCTCGCAGGCCTGGGCTGGTACTGAAACGGAGCCCGAACTTGAACTCTCCTCTCCCCCCGACGTCGACCTCTTCGCCCACCGCGGGCGCCGCTCCCGGCGCCATTCGCGCGGGCGCGGCGGCGGCGGCCCCCGCACCCGCGGCGCCCGCCGTCGCGCCGCCTTCGCCGCTCCTCGAGATCTTCGAGCGCATGGGCCTCGAGATCCCGAGCGGCGACGGCGTCACCGTGCAGGACAAGAGCGGCCGCAAGTTCCTCGACTTCTACGGCGGCCACGCGGTGGCGTCGCTCGGCTACGGCCACCCCTACCTTGTCGAGGCGCTCACGAACCAGGCGCGCCGTCTCTTCTTCCAAAGCAACGCGGTCGATCTCGAGATCCGCGTGCGCGCCGCGGCGCGGCTGGTGAAGTTCGCGCCGCTGGGGCTCACGCGCGTCTTCTTCGTGAACTCGGGTGCCGAGGCGATCGAGAACGCGCTGCGCGTGGCGTTCCTGTTGACGAAGCGACCGCGCGTCGTCGCGGTGGCGGGTGCGTTCCACGGCCGGACCGCCGCCGCCGCCGCCATCACCGACCACCACGACGGCTGGTACGCCTTCCCGCGCAAGCCCTTCGACGTGACGTGGGTCCCCTTCGACGACGTCTCGGCGCTGCAAGCCGCGCTCGGGCCCGACGTCGCGGCGGTGATCTTCGAGCCGGTGCAGGGCGTCGCGGGCGCGCGGCCGCTCTCGAAGTCCTTTGTGCATGCAGCGCGGGAAGTCACGCAGCGCCACGGCGCGCTCCTGATCCTCGACGAAGTGCAGATCGGCATCGGCCGCTCGGGCTCCCCGTTCGCGGCGCAGCACTACGGCATCACGCCCGACGTGCTCGCGACGGCGAAGGGGATCGCCGGCGGCTTCCCGTGCGGCGCGCTGCTGGTGGGCGAGGCGATCGCGGCGCAGCTCAAGCGCGGCCAGCTCGGCACGACGTTCGGCGGCGGGCCGATGGCGTGCGCGCTCGTCGACGCGACCCTGCGCGCCATCGAGGACCAGCACCTGCTCGAGCGCGTGAAGCGCGTGAGCAAGAAGATCTTCGACACCTGCTGCGTCGGCCCGGTCGAGGGGATCCAGGGGCTCGGCCTCCTGATCGGGCTCCGGACGCGGCGGCCCGCGCGCGAGGTCCTCGCCGATCTGCGCGCCCACGCGATCCTCGCCGGCACGAGCCACGACGCGCACGTCGTGCGGCTCATGCCGCCGCTGATCCTCGAAGAGGCGCACGTCGAGCAGCTCGCGACCGCGCTCAGCGCGATCCCGGCCTGACGACCGCCGCGCCCGACCCTTCCGTCCAACCCTGAACACATCGCAAGGAAAGAGAAGAGACATGACCTTCGCCGACGACCGCAGCACGACGATGGAGGCGCTCAAGCGCGCGCTCCCTTACGTCCGGCTGTTCAAGAACAAGACCTTCGTCATCAAGATCGGCGGCGCCGCCTGCAGCGACGCCGCGCTGCTGCGCGACCTCGCCGAGCAGCTCTCCGTGGTCCGCGAGCTCGGCATCCAGGCCGTGCTCGTCCACGGCGGCGGCCCGCAGACGAGCGAGCTCTCCAAGCGGCTCGGACTGCAGCCGCGCATCTACGAGGGGCGGCGCGTCACCGACGCCGCCGCGCTCGAGGTCGCGATCCTCACCATGAACGGCGCCGTGAACACGAACGTGCTGTCGGCGTGCCGTGCGGTCGGCCTCCAGGCGGTCGGCGTGTCGGGCCTCGACGCGGGCCTGCTCAAGGCGCGCCGCCGCGCGCCGCGCACCGTCATGGTCGAGGGCGAGCCGCAGATGGTCGACTTCGGCTTCGTCGGCGACGTCGAAGCGGTCGACGTCACGCTGCTGCGCAGCCTGCTCGCTTCGGGCTACCTGCCGGTGGTGAGCCCGCTCAGCGCCGACGACCAGGGCAACGTGCTCAACATCAACGCCGACACGGTGGCGGCGACGCTCGCGCGCGCGCTCGGCGCGGAGAAGCTCGTCTTCGTCACCGACGTGCCGGGCGTCCTCGAGGACAAGAGCGACCGCTCGTCGCTCGTCTCGTCGACCGACCTGCGCGGGCTCGAGGAGCTCGTCGACAGCGGCGCGGTCGCCTCCGGCATGCTGCCGAAGGTCTCTGCGATCCGCATGGCGCTCGAGCACGGCGTCGCGCGCGTGCACGTGATCGGCAGCGAGCGCGCCAGCCTCCTGACCGAGATCTTCACGAACGAGGGTTCCGGCACGCTCATCGTGAAGGACCGCCGCGAGCTCTCCGCGGCGGAGAAGGCGGCGAGCGGCGAAGCCGCCGCGGCCGCCATCGCCGGAGCGTGAGTCAGTTCCAGAGCGAGCGGCGCCCGCCGCCGTCGGTGAGGACGAGCGTCCCGTCGACGAGCTTGCAGGAGAAGGTGGCGAAGGCGCCGTCGTCGTAGCGCAGGACGAGCGCGCCCGCGCCGCCGCACCAGCGGCCGGGCTCGCCGCCGCCGTCCGACTCGAAGCAGCTGCTCGCGTCGCCGCCCGCCGCCTCGCTCACGCGGACGAAACGGCCGTCGGCATTCAGGCGCAGCGTCGTCTGCGTTGCCGCGCTGAAGCCCTGGCTCGAGTACGCCTCGCCGCGCGTCCAGGCGTGCGCGATCCAGCTCTCGTGGAGCTCCGCCCCGAAGCGCAGCGAGCCGAACATGGCGCGCGCGATCGCGGCGTCCCGCGCCAGCCGCTCGCTCTCTCCCAGCACGAGCAGCCCGACCGCGAGCCCGTCGTGGAGCGTGACGTAGAGGTCGGCGTGGCCGCGCACACCGGCGCTCTCCATGTCGTAGTGGAGCGCGACGCCTTCGAGGTCGGCGGCGTCGACGCGCTCGACCTCGCCGACGCGGTGGATCGTCTCGGCGAGCCCCGCGAGCTCCGCGTCGGCGCGCTCGACGACGCGCGGCGAGCGGACGTCGTCGATCCCGCCAGCCGTCAGGAAGACGAAGGAGGCGAGCTCGCTCCGCTTGCCGTCCGCGCGCGCCGCGTCGGGCGGGACGAACGTGGTCGAGCCGCCGCCCGTCTGCTGCTCCCACTCGGCGGGCGCGAGCAGCGTCGCACCGAGCGCGTGCTTCCACTCGACGGCCCGGTACGACGCTGGCGCGACGTCGGAAGGCGACTGCGCGCTCGAGCGATCGCACCCGGCGAGGGTCGCGAGCAGGAGGGGCGCGGCGAGCGAGGCGGGCTTCGGCTTCGACATGGCAGGTCTCCTCATTCCTTCGTGGCCGTCGCGTACGGCGGCCGAACGACCCACCCTGCCGAAACGGCGGGCTCGGAGGCTCACGCGGAGGATTCCGCGACACGCGCGCGCGCGAACGCCGATTCCATCCCGCACGTGCTGCGAGGAAGCCGGAATTCGTGAGCCCGGTCTCGCGGATTTCCGGCTTTCGGGGGCGTCGCGCAGCCCGACGAGCGCGACTCCCCGTCCGCGGACAGGTGAAGACTCCGCGGTCGGTCCACATGCGGCGGCGCCGCGCCTGACCCGATTCCCCCCCGGTCCCGGGTCCGCGCGGCGCCGCCGGTTTTCTTCGCCGCGGTCGGCGCGCTTACTCGACGGGCGCGATCGCGAGGTCGTCGAAGCTCGACCGCGCGTCGCTGCGCGTCCAGAGGCCGACGCGGCCCGCCTCCTTCCAGGTGTCGTCGGGCAGGCTCATCGCCTTCGCGTCGTCGAACTCGATCGAGATGACGCGCCCCTTCATGGTCACCTTGAGCGAGTGCCACTCGCCCGAGACGCCGGCGACCGGGACGAACTGCAGCGTGATGCGCCGCCCCTTCACCGTGCGATAGACGGCGACCGTCTTCTCCAAGGGGTTCCAGCGCGCGAGGTAGTAGTTCTGCTCGTCGACCATGCGCCAGATCAGTCCGCCGCCGCGGTCCTCGTTGCCCGAGTCGGCGCGCAGCCGGACCGAGACGGAGAGGTCGGCGGGCGACTTCTCGTCGCGCAGGAAGAGGTTGTAGACGGAGTTGCGGTTCTTCGACTCGACGAGCTTCAGCACGCGCTTGCCGTGGCGCGACGGCTCCTCGACGACGGCCCATTTGGCGAGCTTGCCGGCCGGAGCGGGATTGCCCGGCAGTCCGGGCTCGACCGCGACGGCGGGGGCGAAGCCCTTCGGCAGGCCGGTCGCCTCGGCCGGATTCTCGAAATCCTCGACCACCGCGTTGCCGCCGACATGACGCGCGACCGCCGCAAGCGTGATCGCCGCGAAGAAGCCGCTCGTGCTCGAACGCATGGCGTATCCCTCACCCGTGGTAGACGCGCGACTCGGCGATGCGGCCGTTGCGGACGACGAAGAGCTCCGCGACCGCGAGCGTCGCCTCGCCCGGCAGCGAGCGGTCGTATTCGAGGAAGAGGCGGTCGCCCGCCGCGGTGACGCGGCGCGCCTCGTAGTGCAGCCCCGGCAGCCGCTCGAAGGAGTCGGCCCACCACGCGCGCAGCGCCAACTTCCCCTTGACGAGCCCGCCCGTCTCCGGCTGGCGCGCGCGCAGCTTCGGCGAGTGGTGCACCGCGTCGTCGGCGTAGAGCGCGAGGAGACTGTCGAGGTCGCGCGCGTTG